>NZ_JACVVI010000005.1:0-304295 GCF_016658625.1 Pantoea sp. S62
GAATGTTATCACGGGAGACACACGGCGGGTGCTAACGTCCGTCGTGAAGAGGGAAACAACCCAGACCGCCAGCTAAGGTCCCAAAGTCATGGTTAAGTGGGAAACGATGTGGGAAGGCACAGACAGCCAGGATGTTGGCTTAGAAGCAGCCATCATTTAAAGAAAGCGTAATAGCTCACTGGTCGAGTCGGCCTGCGCGGAAGATGTAACGGGGCTAAACCATGCACCGAAGCTGCGGCAGCGACGCTTAGGCGTTGTTGGGTAGGGGAGCGTTCTGTAAGCCGTCGAAGGTGTGCTGTGAGGCATGCTGGAGGTATCAGAAGTGCGAATGCTGACATAAGTAACGATAAAGCGGGTGAAAAGCCCGCTCGCCGGAAGACCAAGGGTTCCTGTTCAACGTTAATCGGAGCAGGGTGAGTCGACCCCTAAGGCGAGGCCGAAAGGCGTAGTCGATGGGAAACAGGTTAATATTCCTGTACTCGGTGTTACTGCGAAGGGGGGACGGAGAAGGCTATATCAGCCGGGCGACGGTTGTCCCGGTTTAAGCGTGTAGGCGGAGGGTCCAGGTAAATCCGGTCCCTTATCAACGCTGAGGCGTGACGACGAGGCACTACGGTGCTGAAGTGATAAATGCCCTGCTTCCAGGAAAAGCCTCTAAGCATCAGGTAACACAGAATCGTACCCCAAACCGACACAGGTGGTCAGGTAGAGAATACCAAGGCGCTTGAGAGAACTCGGGTGAAGGAACTAGGCAAAATGGTGCCGTAACTTCGGGAGAAGGCACGCTGGCGCGTAGGTGGAGGGACTTGCTCCCCGAGCCGAAGCCAGTCGAAGATACCAGCTGGCTGCAACTGTTTATTAAAAACACAGCACTGTGCAAACACGAAAGTGGACGTATACGGTGTGACGCCTGCCCGGTGCCGGAAGGTTAATTGATGGGGTTATCCGCAAGGAGAAGCTCTTGATCGAAGCCCCGGTAAACGGCGGCCGTAACTATAACGGTCCTAAGGTAGCGAAATTCCTTGTCGGGTAAGTTCCGACCTGCACGAATGGCGTAATGATGGCCAGGCTGTCTCCACCCGAGACTCAGTGAAATTGAACTCGCTGTGAAGATGCAGTGTACCCGCGGCAAGACGGAAAGACCCCGTGAACCTTTACTACAGCTTGACACTGAACATTGAGCCTTGATGTGTAGGATAGGTGGGAGGCTTTGAAGCGCGGACGCCAGTCTGCGTGGAGCCAACCTTGAAATACCACCCTTTAATGTTTGATGTTCTAACGTAGGCCCGTTATCCGGGCTGCGGACAGTGTCTGGTGGGTAGTTTGACTGGGGCGGTCTCCTCCTAAAGAGTAACGGAGGAGCACGAAGGTCAGCTAATCACGGTCGGACATCGTGAGGTTAGTGCAATGGCATAAGCTGGCTTGACTGCGAGAGTGACGGCTCGAGCAGGTGCGAAAGCAGGTCATAGTGATCCGGTGGTTCTGAATGGAAGGGCCATCGCTCAACGGATAAAAGGTACTCCGGGGATAACAGGCTGATACCGCCCAAGAGTTCATATCGACGGCGGTGTTTGGCACCTCGATGTCGGCTCATCACATCCTGGGGCTGAAGTAGGTCCCAAGGGTACGGCTGTTCGCCGTTTAAAGTGGTACGCGAGCTGGGTTTAGAACGTCGTGAGACAGTTCGGTCCCTATCTGCCGTGGGCGCTGGAGAATTGAGGGGGGTTGCTCCTAGTACGAGAGGACCGGAGTGAACGCACCACTGGTGTTCGGGTTGTCATGCCAATGGCATTGCCCGGTAGCTAAGTGCGGAAAAGATAAGTGCTGAAAGCATCTAAGCACGAAACTTGCCCCGAGATGAGTTCTCCCTGACTCCTTGAGAGTCCTGAAGGGACGTTGAAGACTACGACGTTGATAGGCCGGGTGTGTAAGCGCAGCGATGCGTTGAGCTAACCGGTACTAATGACCCGTGAGGCTTAACCTTACAACGCCAGAGGCGTTTTTGAGAGACAGATTTTCAGCTTTGTTACCGGATAATAGTTGTATCCTGCGGACTGAAGTCCGAAGGATTCTGCGCTGAGGCAAGGCGGCAACCGACCGATGTGAAGGAGCATACTGACGTATGTGACTGAGCAGCGCGAGGGCGGCCAACGCAGCATCAGCACAGAAGACACAGGACAGAGCACAAAGAATTTGCCTGGCGGCTTTAGCGCGGTGGTCCCACCTGACCCCATGCCGAACTCAGAAGTGAAACGCCGTAGCGCCGATGGTAGTGTGGGGTCTCCCCATGCGAGAGTAGGGAACTGCCAGGCATCAAATTTGTTCCTTTTCCTCTGACAGGGAAAATAACGGGAACAGACGGTTATCAGCCGGTTGCTGATAAGCGTGAAAGAATCGGTGGAGCGGTAGTTCAGTTGGTTAGAATACCTGCCTGTCACGCAGGGGGTCGCGGGTTCGAGCCCCGTCCGTTCCGCCACTTAATTGGAAAGCCCTGACTTAACGGTCAGGGCTTTTTCCATTGCAGCAAATAAGCCAGTTCAAAAGACCTCACGTGCGCCACGGCTGCTCAGCTGTCCACTCGCTGAGAAAATCGATAAAAGCCCGCACACGCTGACTCACGCCGATATCGCTGTAGTAGACCGCATTGAAGGGCATCTCGACCGGCAGACGTTGATCGGCCAGCACCTCCACCAGTGTTCCTTCTGCAACCTCACGATCGATCATATAGTCTGACAGACAGGCAATACCATTGCCGGTAAGGCAGAGCTGCTTAATCGTCTCTCCACTATTAGAAGAGATAGCCCAGTCAATATCATAGAGTTCGCCGCTTTCACGTGCGATGGGCCAGCGATTGAGCCTCGGGGATTCTTCAAAGCCAAGACAAGCGTGGTTATCCAGATCGGTCACCTTTTGTGGTACACCGTGCTCACGGAGATAAGCAGGTGACGCTACAACCCTGCGAAAACTGTTAAACAGCAATCTGGCGCGTAGCGTTGAGTCCGTAAGATTGCCGGCACGAATCGCAATATCCACTTTCCGTTCAATCAGATTGATAAAACTCTCTGAGGAGATCAACGAAAGTGTTACCCCGGGATAGCGCTGGCGAAAGGGCTTAACCATCGGCATCAGCAAATGCAGAATAACCGGTGTCGCGGCATCAACGCGCAATAGCCCTTTGGGCTCCTGTAAGCTTTCTATCAAATAGCTTTCTGCGGTAGTCATCTCCTGCAAAAAGCGCTGAACATGGCGGAAATAGCGTTCGCCTTCCTGCGTAAGTGCCAGCTGTCGCGTGGTACGGGTCAGCAGAGCAATGCCCAGCTTGTTTTCCAGTTTTTTTATGGTTCTGCTGACGGCAGAGTTTGCCATCTGCAACTGCTCAGCAGCGCGGCTGAAACTTCCACTCTCTACTACACTGACAAACACTTTAAGTTCGTCAGAAGATGCCTTCATTTTGCCGCCCTATAGTATCGTATTTATTTAGCTATTTTATGAACGATTATACTGGCATAACCAGTACAGGCGTCCTCAATGATGGCACCGTTGATGTGGCCTGGCTCTGCCTCGTTTAGCTTAGCGAGCTTAAACTAACGCCTTTATTCTGGAAAAGCGTGATGAATTCTGACATTCACCTGCATCCATTGAAACCCCGGTCTAGAATCCCTATAACAGACAGGTGTTAACTGTATTTTTGAATTATCAGCCAGGCGGGAAAGTGCGCAAAAAAACTTATGCAATGCGATATGTAGCAGGACAACCAGTGGAACAGATCTTTCCACCTGGGGCGATGCTCCATCTCGGCCAGGCACTGCCACCCGGCGCACCGTTGCCCGCGCATCCAAACCTTAAAGTTCTGGTATGGAATATTTTCAAGCAGCAGCGTGCAGACTGGATGTCAGTGCTGGAAGGATTTGGTAAGGATGCGCATCTGGTGTTACTGCAGGAAGCGCAGACCACACCCGAACTGGTGCAGTTTGCCACCAGTAATTATCTGGCTGCCGATCAGGTGCCTGCCTTTGTGCTGCCTCAGCATCCCTCTGGCGTGATGACGCTTGCTTCTGCCCATCCGGTCTATTGTTGCCCATTACGCGAGCGTGAGCCTCTGCTGAGGCTGTCAAAATCGGCACTGGTTACGGCGTATCCGCTGCCAGCAGGAGAAATGCTGATGGTGGTTAACATCCATGCGGTTAACTTCAGCCTGGGTGTCGACGTCTACAGTAAACAGCTGGGGCCCATTGGCGAACAGATCATGCATCATCAGGGACCGGTAATCATGGCAGGGGATTTCAATGCCTGGAGCCGTCAGCGCATCAATGCGCTCTACCGGTTTGCACAGCGGATGAAGCTGGAAGAGGTGATGTTTACGGCCGATCACCGCCGCAAAGCGTTTGGTCGCCCACTGGATTTCGTCTTCTATCGCGATCTCAGAGTGAGCGAGGCATCCGTACTGGTGACGCGCGCTTCCGATCATAACCCCTTACTGGTGGAGTTCAGTTCAGGCGGCTAATCCTGCGCCGGGCCAGGGAGGTATGTTGGTGTGAGGCCTGAATAGCGGCAGATGAATAAATGAAAAAGGCTGACAAATGTCAGCCTTTTCAACGTATCAGGTATCCGGTGTTGCGTTATTATTCACAAACAGCGTTAAGTTATCGCCGGGTTGAATATCTTTCGCACTGTCCAGCACACTGTTCCAGCGCATCACGTCTTTAATATTGACGCCGTGATGACGGGCAATACTGTCAAGAGAATCACCCTTACGAACACGATAGGTGATGCTGTTGCCGTTATCAGCCAGTCGGGTGCCGTTCGAACCGATGGTCAGCGTCTGACCCGGTCGGATATCAGCACCGCGCAGGTTGTTTTCCTGCTTCAGTGTCGAGACGCTAACGCCAAGTTTAGCGGCGATACCAGAAAGCGTATCACCCCGTCGCACTTTGTACCCGCCACTCGCGCTGGCTTTCGCAAGCTGCACAGGCTGTACCGCTGCGATGTCACCGGAAGCCAGTGAGTTTCGCAATTTCGCGACGTTCGACTTCGGCACCATAATATAGTGCGGGCCGTTTGGCGCTGTTGCACCGCCTTTGTAGCCGGTATTGAAGCTCTTAAGTTTCGTGAGCGACATGCCTGCCATTTCAGCAGCCTGCGTCAGCTGTATCTGCTGACCCACTTCCACTCGTGCCAGAGCACGACTTTCATTAGGTGTCGGCAGTTTGATACCGTAACGCTTGTTATTTTTGAGCAGTTCACTCAGAGCTAACATTTTAGGCACATACACGGTCGTTTCGCGTGGCAGCGATAAATGCCAGAAGTCAGTCGGCTTACCGCGCGCCTTATTCTGCTTGATCGCTTTGAGCACCCGTCCTTCACCACTGTTGTAAGCAGCGATGGTCAGTAACCAGTCACCGTCAAACATGGTGTTAAGACGCTGCATCATATCCAGCGCAACTTTCGTGGATGCGACTACATCACGTCGCCCATCGTAATACTGGTTTTGTTTCAAACCATAGTTTCGACCCGTAGCTGCAACAATCTGCCAGATACCAGCGGCATTGGCGGATGAGGTTGCGCGAGGGTCAAAAGCGCTCTCCACTATGGGTAGCAGTACCAGTTCCATCGGCATTTTACGTTTCTGTATCTGCTCGACTATCCAGTACATGTACGGCTCTGCCCGTAATGTTACATCGTGGAGATAGCTCTTATTTTTTAAAAATTTACTTTTTTGTTCGCGGATTGCCGGGTTTTCCGGAATCCCCATCTTCAACTCGTCACTAATGAAACTCCAGAGATCTGCGTCTGCTGCGAGGCCAGTTCCATCTTCCTGCCATCGCGGCGACAAAAACTCGTCTCCGTACTTTCCATTTTCACCTTGACCAGCTGAAGACAGACTCTGTGCATGCTGTTCGGGGATATTGGCATCGTTCCTGGACGCCTGACATCCTACCAGCAAGACTGAGGCGAGTAAGATCGCTTTAGCCTTCATGTGTGTGTCAATAGTTCGCTTAAAAGACGAGCAACTATACGTGACGACTTTTCACAACACAACCCGAAAAATCAAAAAGCGTCTTTCTTCTCGCGTAGAACAGCAAATGTCCGCCATACCGGTTCATCAGTAACGTTAACGTTTAATGCCCTTTGCAAATCAATATCTTGCGTACGCAGAAATAAATTTATTGACCGTTCGTGCGCCAGTTTTGTTGGCAGACTAATGCCATTTTCGGCACGTAAGTCCTTAATTTTCTGGTATTCGGCCGTTATTTGCGGGTCATGGGGCAGAATAGCCGCAGCAAACTTCAGATTGGATAAAGTATATTCATGCGCGCAGCAGACTAAGGTTTCTCCTGGATGCTGATTAAGCTTTTGAAACGAATCATACATCTGCTCTGGTGTACCCTCAAAAAGGCGTCCGCAGCCGCCTGAAAAGAGAGTGTCGCCACAGAAAAGATAAGGTGAGCTGTAATATGAGATATGTCCTAAAGTGTGACCAGGGGTATGGATCACTTCAAAGGTCAGGCCCAGTACGGTGACTTTATCCCCTTCGCTGACTATCGTTCTGGCCCCTTTCGCTTCGGTTTCCTGAGGACCGTAAACCTCAAGGTGAGGGAAGTGCTCACATAATGTTTTCACGCCGCCCGTATGGTCGTTATGGTGGTGAGTCAACAGAATCGCGACTGGCTGCCAGCCGTTTGACGCCATTTTTTCTAACACTGGCTGAGCTTCGCCGGGATCAACGATCAGGCATTTACCCTCATCATCATTCAGCGTCCAGATGTAGTTGTCCTGCAACGCAGGAATACTGGTAAGATTCATCATCACCTCTCGCAGGTCGTAGGAAAAGGAAGAGCGTAAAGCATGAAGCCCGCTAAATCACGCCAGGTTCTGAACGCACCGCTGTCCTGGCGCAATATGCCGTGGGGAGATTATTTCCGCGACGCGCTAACGCAGCAGCTTCAGCCTTACCTTGGAAAGCTTTATGGCTTTCATATGCTTAAGCTTGGCAACCTCAGCGCAGAAATCAACACCGAAAACTGTGCTATTTCACATCAGGTCAATGTGGGCAGTGAAGGCGAGCTGTTACAGGTGCGGGCTGACCCGATGCAGTTGCCGTTTGAGTCGAAGTCTATTGATGCCTGTTTGCTGGCCCATACGCTAGCCTGGAGTCAGGATCCTCACCGGGTGCTACGCGAAGTGGACAGGGTGTTAATCGATGATGGCTGGATGATCATCAGCGGCTTCAATCCCTTCAGCCTGCTTGGTGTGAGTAAAATGGTACCGGGATTAACCCGCAAAGCACCCTGGAGCGGGCGGATGTTCAGCCAGATGCGGCTACTCGACTGGCTGGGATTGCTGAATTATGAGGTGGTCTACCGCACCCGATTTCAGGTGCTGCCGTGGCACCGGCAGGGCGGAAAACTGATCAGCGCCCACTTACCGGCGCTGGGGTGTCTGAATATTGTGGTGGCGCGTAAGCGAACCTTCCCGCTGCTGCCAACCCGGGCAAAGAAGAGCCTGAGCACCAGCAAGATCCGCCAGACGGTCAATGCCACGCGTCAGTTTCGCAAGGCAGAGGATCAGGACTCCGCTTTATAACCGATATCCTCAAAGGCAGGATTTTCGGCCGCGCTGCGGGCCAGCACGTCGCAGCGCTCGTTTTCCGGGTGTCCGGCATGCCCTTTAACCCACTCCCACTGAATCTTATGGGTGCTGAGGGCTAAGTCGAGACGCTGCCAGAGATCGACATTCTTCACCGGCTTTTTATCGGCAGTTTTCCAGCCACGCTTCTTCCAGTTATGGATCCAGCTGGTGATCCCCTGACGCACATACTGACTGTCGGTGCTGAGCACCACATCGCACGGCTGGGTCAGCGCTTCAAGCGAGACAATCGCCGCCATCAGCTCCATCCGGTTGTTAGTGGTAAGGTAATAGCCCGCGCTGAAGGTTTTCTCATGCTGACCGTAGCGTAAAATCGCACCGTAACCGCCGGGACCGGGATTTCCAAGACAGGATCCATCGGTGAATATCTCTACCTGTTTGCGCATCTCTGGTAGACTTCCTCTCAAAAGCGCCAAGTCTGACATAAAACGGGTCTTATGAGCACTGCAAATAACCGCCAGATCGTTCTCGATACTGAAACCACCGGCATGAATATGATCGGGGTACATTATGAGGGGCACCGCATCATTGAGATTGGTGCGGTAGAGGTGATTAACCGTCGCCTGACCGGCAACAATTTCCATATGTATCTCAAGCCCGATCGGCTGGTCGATCCTGAAGCTTTTGGTGTACATGGGATTGCCGATGAGTTTCTGGCCGACAAGCCCGCGTTCAGCGAAATCGCCGATGAGTTTCTCGACTACATTCGCGGTGCCGAGTTAGTCATTCATAACGCGCCGTTTGATATCGGCTTTATGGATTACGAATTTTCAAAGCTGAACCGCGGCATTGAGAAAACCGAAACCTTCTGCAAAATTACCGACAGCCTGGCACTGGCGCGTCGAATGTTTCCCGGCAAGCGTAACAGCCTTGATGCGCTCTGCTCACGTTACGAAATAGACAACACCAAACGTACCCTGCACGGCGCACTGCTCGATGCCGAGATTCTGGCTGAAGTGTTCCTGACCATGACCGGCGGGCAGACGTCACTCTCCTTCTTATCAGAAAGTGAAAGCGCCCGGCAGGCACAGGGAGAGAGCATTCAGCGCATCGTGCGTCCCGCTTCTGCACTGCGTGTGGTGACGGCCAGCGAAGAAGAGGTCGTTGCTCATGAGTCCCGTCTGGATCTGGTGATGAAAAAAGGCGGCAGCTGTCTGTGGCGCGGCTGAAGAGCCTGTTTTTGTGGATAAAATCAGCGCCAAGCTGAAAAAAACAGCAAACGATTCATTCACCTGGAAAAAGCGTTGACGCCGTAACGGCCTGCCATTACTATGCGCCTCGTTCCCGACGGGGAACAAAGCGCGGAGCGGTAGTTCAGTTGGTTAGAATACCTGCCTGTCACGCAGGGGGTCGCGGGTTCGAGCCCCGTCCGTTCCGCCAATCTCTTTAAAAAAGCCGATTCAGAAATGAATCGGCTTTTTGCTGTCTGCTATTCAGCGGCGGCTTGCTTCTTCTGCGCCATTCCCTCGCTATGCCAGCGGGTCACATCCTCCTTCTCGCGATCTTCACGGGCGATAAAGCGATAGCAGCCTGCCGCCAGACCGGCACCAATAAACCAGCTGAAGTTCGCCACCTGATGCAGGGAAGGGATAAAGCTAATCACCAGGCAAATCGCTACCGACGGCAGCAGCGCGCCAATCGCTTTGGGGTTAAAGCCACCGCGATACCAGTAACGGCCTGCTGGCGTATCGTTAAACAGGTCATCGACCGAGATACGTGCACGTTTAATCAGGTAGAAATCGGTCAGCAGAATGCCGAACAGTGGTCCGATGAACGATCCCAGTACATCCAGCGTGTAATGAATCAGCTCAGGGGACTGGAACAGGTTCCACGGCGTTAACAGCACGGAACCCACGGCGGCGATCATGCCACCAGTGCGGAAGCTGATTTTCTGCGGTGAACAGTTGGAGAAGTCAAAAGCAGGTGAAACAAAGTTCGCCACGATATTGATGCCGATGGTAGCAGTAATCATCGTCAGCAGGCCAATCGCCACCGCCAGATCGTTGCCGACCATGCTCACGGTTTCGATGGGATCGGTAATCATCTTGCCAAACAGCGACTGGGTACCTGACACAATCACCACCGTCACCACAGAGAACAGCAGGAAGTTGAACGGCAGGCCCCAGCGGTTGCCACGGCGAATCTCGGACATGTTTTTGCCATAGCGTGAAAAGTCACCGAAGTTCAGCAATGGACCGGAGAAGTAGGAGACCACCAGCGCCGTGGCCGTAATCATCTGCCACGTCTGCTCACCTGCAGTCAGTGATTTGCTGGCAAGGGTAAAGGAGATCCCATCGAAGCCGGTCTTGTATACAATCCAGCCCGCCAGTGCCACCATCACCACATAGACAGCCGGTCCAGCGACATCAATAAAGCGTTTAATCGCGTTCATGCCGTGCCAGAACACCATCGCCTGCAGTAACCACATAATGCCAAAGCAGCACCAGCCCAGCAGCGACAGGCCCAGCCAGTGCGGTACGGTCATCGACGTCAGCGACGGCGCGAACTTCAGCAGCACCAGCATCAGGGCGTTCGCCGCCAGGTAGGTCTGGATGCCATACCACGCGAACGCGATCAGCCCGCGGATCACTGCCGGAATATTGGCGCCGAACACGCCAAACGCCTGACGGCAAATCACCGCATAAGGTACGCCCGCCATCTGGCTCGGTTTCGCCACCAGATTCGCACAGATCTGCACGATGCAGATCCCGGCCAGCAGACAGAGCAGCACCTGCCAGCTGGCTAATCCCAGCGTGAAGAAGCTGGCGGCCACCACATAACCACCCATGCTGTGCACATCGGACATCCAGAAGGAAAAAATGTTGTACCACGACCAGTTCTGATCGCGTGTCGGTGCCAGGTCTTCGTTACAGAGCCGTGGGCTGTAACGGGCACTGGCTTCAGAGGCCGTGCTGGCCACCGTTGATTGATTTGGCATGAAACCTGCTCCTATACCCGAGAGTGAAATGAATAATCTGGTAAAACGGTATTGCAGGATTCAGGCCAGATCTCTTTTCTTGTATACAATTTTTAATTTTAACGTATACGATATGTGGCATACAGCGAGCGACCGGAGCAGGTAATGACGAGTAAAACAGGCCAGCGAGACGCCACCAGGCTGCAGGATAAGGATGAAGGGATCTACCAGGCGCTAATGAACGCCATTGTTGAGCATCAGCTGCCGCCGGGCAGTAAATTGCCGGAAGAGGCCCTTTCCGGAGTATTTGGCGTGAGCCGCACCGGCATACGCAAAGTGTTGCAACGCCTCGCGGCGGTGCAGATGGTGACGCTGACGCCCAAACGTGGTGCGCAGGTGGCGACACCCGGTGTTGAAGAGGCGCGGGACATCTTCTCTACCCGCAGTTTAATGGAGTGCGCCAATCTGCCTGCGGTACTGGCGCATCTGCAGCCGCCTCATCTGGTGGCGCTGGAGCAGCTCATCGCGCAGGAGAACCAGGCCCTTGCCGATCAGGATGGTCCGGCAGCGATCCGGCTCTCTGCGGCATTTCATATCCAGCTGCAGGCGATCTCCGGCAATCAGGTGCTCACCGGCATGGTGACCAGCCTGACGCAGCGCTCGTCGCTGGTGATTGCCGCTTATGGCGCGCCGTGGCAGCGCGGCTGCCGCTGTGACGATCACGCGAATCTGCTGAAGTTACTGCGCGCGCGTGCGCTGGAACCGCTGACGCAGGCGCTACAGCATCACTTTGAGCACATCGTTTCCAGCCTGCATTTTGCGCGCAGCGGGGAAACCCTGCCCGATTTCTCCCGACTGTTTGCCTCAGGCTCTGGAGCTGCCTTATGAGCCTGATTCAGGTTATTAACCCCAACACCAGCCTGGCGATGACTGAAACCATCTGCCAGGCCGCCCGTGCGGTCGCCGCGCCGGGTACCGAAATTCTGGCCGTTTCGCCGTCGCAGGGCGTGCCCTCCATTGAAGGCCACTTCGATGAGGCGATCGCCGCCATCGGCGTGCTGGAGCAGATCAAACTCGGCAGGGAGCAGGGCGTCAGCGGCCATGTCATCGCCTGCTTTGGCGATCCGGGTCTGCTGGCGGCACGCGAGCTGGCCAGCGGACCGGTGATCGGTATTGCGGAAGCGGCGATGCATACCGCCACGCTGCTGGCGACGCGTTTCTCCATTGTTACCACGCTGCCACGCACCCTGGTGATTGCGCGTCATCTGCTGCAGCAGTATGGCTTTACCCATCACTGTGCCGCGCTGCACGCCATCGATCTGCCGGTACTGGCGCTGGAAGATGGCAGCGGCCTGGCGCAGGAGAAAGTGCGGGAACGCTGTATTCAGGCGAAACGGGAAGATGGCAGCGGGGCGATTGTGCTGGGCTGTGGCGGAATGGCCACGCTGGCTGCTTCGCTGACCCAGGAGCTGGGCCTGCCGGTGATCGACGGCGTCAGCGCGGCGGTGAAAATGGTGGAGTCGCTGGTGGCGCTGGGCTTTGGCACCAGCAAACATGGCGATCTGGCCTGGCCTTTGCAGAAACCTCTCTCAGGTGCGTTTCAGCATCTAAACTAACGGAACTTTCCCGATTTAAGACAGGAAGCGAGTGATGACTGACGCTGCAGAGAAGAAAGAGTACAGCTTTAACAAAAACTATCCGCGCGATTTAATCGGTTATGGTGCTAATCCGCCGCACGCCGCCTGGCCCAACAACGCCCGTGTGGCGGTGCAGTTTGTTCTGAACTATGAAGAGGGCGCAGAAAACAGCGTGCTGCACGGCGATGCGGGCTCAGAACAGTTCCTCTCCGACATCATCGGTGCAGCCAGCTATGCCGATCGTCACATGTCGATGGAGTCGCTGTATGAATATGGCTCCCGCGCCGGTTTCTGGCGCATTCACAATGAGTTTCAGAAGCGCGGTCTGCCGCTAACCGTGTTTGGCGTGGCGATGGCGCTGGCGCGTCACCCGGAAGTCGTCGAGGCGATTAAACAGGCGGATTACGATGTGGTCAGCCACGGCTGGCGCTGGATCCACTATCAGGGCATGGATGCAAAAACCGAACGTCAGCATATGCAGCAGGCGGTTGATGTGCTGGTGGATCTGTTTGGTAAAGCACCGACCGGCTGGTACACCGGCCGCGACAGCCCGAATACCCGCCGGCTGGTGGTGGAGCAGGGTGGTTTCAGCTACGACAGTGACTACTACGGCGACGATCTGCCGTTCTGGACCCAGGTCACCTGTCAGGATGGCACGGTGAAACCGCACCTGATTATTCCTTACACCCTGGAATGCAATGACATGCGCTTTGCCTCGCCGCAGGGTTTTAACACCGCCGAACAGTTCTTCACCTATCTGCGGGACACCTTCGATGTGCTGTATGAAGAGGGGGAAACCGCGCCGAAGATGATGTCGATCGGCATGCATTGCCGCCTGCTGGGGCGTCCTGGCAAATTCCGCGCGCTGCAAAACTTCCTCGATCACATTCAGCAGCACGATGACGTCTGGATTTGTACCCGTCAGCAGATCGCTGACCACTGGATCATGACGCACCCGGCTCCGTAAGCCGGGTCCGGCGCTTGCCCCGTACTGATTGGGCGAAGCGCCGGAGGCCGTCAGCTCATCAGACTGACCTGCGCCGCCACGATGCACCAGCCGTGGGGCATGCGCACCCAGGTCTGCTGCTGGCGGCCAATTTTATCGCTGCCGGTGCGGGTAAATTCGGTGCTGCAGACCGCATAATCCTCGCCAAAGGTGGTAATCACGGTGTTGCGCAGCGTCCGGTCCAGCCCGGCTGACGGACGCGCGGCACGGAAGGCCCGAATCTCATCAATGCCATACAGATTCTCACCCGCGCCGAGGCGCACGGTTCGCGGGTCGTGCCAGAACAACGCATCCAGTTCGTCCACATCATTGCTAACCAGCGCCTGCTCGTAGCGGTAAAACTGCGCCGTCACCTCGCTGAGCACCTGCGGTAAATTAATCTCTCTGTTCATCAGGCTCCTGCCATATTGATTTGCGGTATCGTAATGCCCTGTTGTTCCAGTGCCCAGGCGGCGCGTAGCACTGCCTCTTCGTTAAACGGACGGGCGATAAGCTGTAAACCAATCGGCAGGCCGCTCCGGGTCGCCAGCGGCACGGTACAGACCGGCAATCCCAGGAAGGAGATCGGCTGCGTCAGCATCCCCATACTTGCTTTAGCGGGCAGCGATTCACCCTGAATCGACAGCGTCTGCTGGCCGATCGTGATCGCGCTACAGGGCGTTGCCGGGGCGATCAGCACATCGAAATGATCAAACAGCGGTAACACCTGCTGCTGGAAATAACGACGGAAGCGCTGCGCCTGCACATACCAGGCGCCTGGCATCATGGCACCCGCCAGCAGACGCTCGCGTGAGTTCGGTTCAAACTGCTCCGGCATCTGACGCAGGGCAGGCAGATAGTGATTGCCGCCTTCTGCGGCGGTCATGATAAATGCCGCCGAGCGTGCCAGCTCCGCGTCGGGCATCAGCACCTCTTCCTGTGCATCCAGCGCGGCCGCGACCACCGCGACGGCAGCGCGCGCGTCATCATCGCACCAGCGGGAAAAAAAGCCGCCCAGCACGCCGCAGCGTAAGCCTTCGCTGCCCTGTGACAGCCCCGGCAGCGTCGCGGCAAGCGGACGATCGGCCTGAAACGCATCGGCGTGGTCTGCGCCCTGTAACAGATCATAAACCAGCGCCAGGTCTTCAGCCCGCCGGGCCAGCGGCCCGATATGGTCAAGGCTGGCGACAAACGGATGGCTGCCGCTACGCGACAGACGGCCAAAAGTGGGCTTAAGGCCAAAAATACCGCACAGCGACGCGGGCACCCGAATCGAACCGTTGGTATCGCTGCCGAGCGAAAAGTGAACCAGCCCGGCGGCTACCGCGGCGGCCGAACCGCCTGACGAGCCGCCCGCCACGCGGCTGAGATCGCGCGGATTGTGGGTCGCACCATAATGGCTGTTCTCGGTGGTAAAACCGTAGGCATAGGCATCCATGTTCAGCATACCCGACAGCAGCGCACCAGCATGACGCAGCTTATCAACGGCAAACGCATCTGCCTGTGCCGCAGGGCGATCGCGGAACAGGCTGGCACCGGCCAGGGTGCTGTGACCCACCACATCAAACAGGTTTTTCACCGCATACGGAATGCCCGCCAGCGGTGGCAGCGTTTCGCCGCGCTGCCGCTGTGCATCAATGACGCTGGCCTCTTTTAACATGCGCGGCCCGGTCACTTCCGTCCAGGCATTCAGCGCCGGGTTGTGCTGCTCAACCGCCTGCAGCGTGTGCTTCGCCACCTCCAGTGCGCTGATCTCACCCTGCTGAATCGCCCGTTGCAGCGTCTGAATTGAAACATCACCTAATCTCATGCCTGATATACTCCTGCGACTTCCAGCCGGTCATCCAGCGGAAACGCCATCAGCGGCGCAGCCATTTCCGCAATGCGTGAAAGCTGGATCAGCAGCTCAGCGCGACGTGCCTCATCCAGTTCCAGTTGCAGGATCTGCTCCATATGGCCGATGTAGCTGGCCCACTCTTGTTGATTCATGATTCGCTCCTGTTAAAAACCGGCAGCGCTGCCGTTACTACGTGGGTCGCTTGCGCCCTCAAACATGCCGTTGCTGTGACGCACAATCGCGCCCGCATGGCCTACGGATTCGCTGAAGTCCGGCAGCCGTTCCACCTCATGTCCCCACAGACGCAGCATCAATACCGTTTCGTCGTCAAAGCGGCCTTCCAGTTTCAGCGAGTCGGACGATTGCCCCCAGGTCCGGCCCAGCAGCCAGCGCGGCGCACTGACCGCCTGCTGTAACGGCAGCCCCTGAATCACATGGCGGGTGAAAATCGCCGCCTGGGTCTGCGGCTGCCCATCTCCGCCCATCGCGCCATACACCATTGTCCGGCCATCTTTCAGCCGTGCGGCGGCGGGATTGAGGGTATGGAACGGCTGCTTACCGGGCGCGAGCGCCAGCAGATGGTCAGGGTCGAGGCTGAACGCAGCGCCCCGGTTCTGCCAGGTGATGCCCGTGCCAGGCAGCACCACACCGCTGCCAAACTCGTGGTAAATGCTCTGAATAAAGGAAACAGCCAGACCGCTGCTGTCCATCACGCCCATCCAGACCGTATCGCCCGGTCCGCGTCCGCTGCCCCAGGCGGCGGCCTCGCCATCGGCGATCTGGCTGGCGAGCGTATCGAGATGATCGCTATCCAGCAGCGCCTGCACATCTTCGGTGATGTGACGCGGATCGGTGATGTGTTTGTCGCGTAGCGCAAAGGCTTTTTTGGTGGCTTCCACGATGCGGTGCACCGTCTGCGCGTCGTCAGCCTCCGTCATCTCCAGCCGATCGGTGATGCCGAGGATCGCCAGCGACACGACGCCCTGGGTTGGCGGAGCGATATTCCAGATGTCGCCTTCGCTGTGGGCGAGATGCAGCGGTGTCGTGCGACGAGCGTAATGCTGCTGCAGATCGGCCAGCGTCACCGGCATGCCCAGCGTCGCCATCTCACCGGCCATATGGTGAGCCAGCGGGCCGCGATAAAAGCTGTCGAGTCCCTCTTCGGTGAGCTGGCTCAGGGTGTTCGCCAGCGCGGGCTGGGTAAAACGGCTGCCCGGCTGCGGCACATCGCCGTCGGGCATAAAATGGGCACGAAAGCCGGGCTGATGCTGCAACTCACTGAGGAAGTTCGTGGTCGCGGCGGTCTGTGAGGCGGTCACCGGAATCCCGTCGGCGGCGTAGCGAATCGCATCCCGCAGCAGACGGGCCAGCGGCAGTGGCGGGGTGCCCATCTCTGCAGAGAGCGTCAGTGCATCCAGCCAGCCGCTGACCGTACCGGCCACCGTCAGCGCCGCTTTCGGCCCGCGATGTGGGATCTTCGGGTAATCGGCGTAAAAATCGCGGTGCGCCAGTGAACCGGCTGCGCCGCTGGCGTCGATAGCAACCGGATCGCCGCCAGGCGGCAGAATCAGCCAGAAGCCATCGCCGCCCAGTCCGTTCATGTGCGGATAGACCACGGCGATAGTTGCGGCAGCAGCCACCATCGCTTCAATGGCATTACCGCCATCACGCAGTACTGCGAGTGCGCTTTCACTCGCCAGATGGTGTGGCGTCACCGCCATCCCCTGCGGGGCCATATTGCTTTGAATCATCTTTTTCTCGTTATCCGGGTGACAGAACCCATAACAAAGCAAGAGCTGTTCCAGTTTTCATGCTCAGCTGACAATGCGCCGGTTAACCTGGCGTAAATTGTGCTAGCTTCTGCTGAAACAAAAGTTACAGGACGCCTTATGAAACAGCTTGATGAACGACTCAGAAGTCACTATCCCCAGCTCTCTCCGCAGGAGCAGCGTATTGCCGACTTCGTGTTTGACCACTTCGATGACCTGATCAGCTACAACAGCGCCGAGCTGGCGCGGCTCAGTGGCGTGTCGAAAGCCACGGTCAGTCGACTGTTTAAGCGTCTGGGCTATGAGAAGTACAAGGATATGCGTGATGAGCTTCGCATCCTGCGGCAGAGCGGCATGCCGCTGACCGATAACCGTGATGCGGTGCAGGGCAATACGCTGCTGGCGCGCCACTACAAGCAGGAGATGGCTAATCTGACGCAGTGGGTAAACAGCCTGGATGCCCGACACTTTAATGAGGTGATTCAGCAGCTGGCGCAGGCTAAGCGCGTGTTTATCATCGGCATGCGCAACGCCTATCCGGTGGCGCTCCATCTGCGCCAGCAGCTGGTGCAGGCGCGTTCACAGGTGCATATCCTGCCGCAGCCGGGCCAGACGCTGGCTGAGGAGCTGGTGGATATCACGCCGGACGACATGGTGATCGTGATGGCGTTTCGTCGTCGTGCGCGCATCATTCGTCCGCTGATGCAGCAGCTGCAGGCTGCCGGTGTCCCGATGCTGGCACTGTGTGAGCCGCAGGCGCAGACGGTGATTGCGCTGGCGCGCTGGCAGCTCTGTACGCCACTCGACAGTGTTTCCGCCTTCGACAGCTACAGTGCCGCCATGAGTCTGGTTAATCTGATCGCCAATGCGCTGCTGCATGAAATGCTGGCACAGGGACGTCAGCGTATTCATCAGATCGCCGACCTTTACCAGCAGTTTGACGAGCTGGAGCACCGTTAACAGGCACCGTTTTGGTGCTTTGCCCCATTTCAGAACACCACTTCCCCGGCGTGATTGCCCCGATTACGCCGTATTTCCACTGAACTCTCTGCCGCTTAACCCTTTTTCTGTTGCCGCCCGTATTGGCACATTAGTTGCAGATTGTTTGTCAAAGAATCTTTTGTTTCACGTTAATCTCACCGGGGTGCATAATGAAAAAAGTTTTGATGGCAGTTGCGACAGCGGCATTACTGATGGCACAAACGGGCAGTGCGCTGGCCGATCAACTGCAGGATATCCAGAAGCGCGGCGTCATCCGTGTCGCCGTGCCGCAGGATTTTCCGCCGTTTGGCTCGGTCGGCACTGACCTGCAGCCGCAGGGATATGACATCGACACGGCGAAATATCTGGCGAAGCAGATGAAACTTAAGTTGCAGCTGGTGCCGGTCAGTAGTGCCAACCGCGTGCCTTATCTGCAAACCGACAAGGTCGATCTGGTTATCTCCAGCATGGGTAAAAACGCCGAGCGTGAGAAAGTGATCGACTTCACCCGTGCCTATGCGCCGTTCTTCCTGGGCGTCTTCGGACCGAAGGGCGATGAAATCAAAGCGGCGTCGGCTCTGAGCGGCAAGTCGATTGGCGTCACGCGCGGTGCGGTAGAAGATATGGTGCTCAGCGAAGTGGCCCCGAAAGATGCGCAGGTGAAACGCTACGAAGATAACAACACCACGTTGTCTGCGTATCTTTCTGGTCAGGTGCAGTATGTCGCAACCGGTAACCTGGTCGTCGCCGCGATTGCGCGCCAGAATCCGGCCAAAGCGCCTGTGGCGCAGTTTATGCTGAAAGATTCACCCTGCTATATCGGCCTGAAAAAAGATGAGCCTGCATTGAAAGCTAAAGTGAATGAGCTGATTGAGCAGGGCATTAAAGACGGCACGCTGAATAAACTCTCTGAAGAGTGGCTGAAAGCACCGCTGCCTGCGAACCTCGGCGCCTGAGGACGGATTCATGATCGGGCAACTTAACTTTCCCGCCCTGTGGCCCTACTGGCCGGAGCTGCTCTCCGGTCTGTGGGTCACCATCCAGCTGACGGTGCTGGCGACCACCGGTGGCGTGGCGCTCGGCATTGCGGGCGCGGCGCTGCGCAGCGGCAAACCGAGCTGGATGAGCCGTCTGTGGGGCATCTATGTCGAGCTGATCCGCAATACGCCGTTTGTGGTGCAACTGTTCTTTATCGTTTTCGGTCTGCCTGCGCTTGGGCTGAAACTCACTGCGGGTGAGGCGGCACTGCTGGCGATGCTGATTAACCTTGGCGCCTACAGCACCGAGATTATCCGCGCCGGGATTCAGGTGACGCCCAAAGGGCAGTGGGAAGCGGGACGGGTGCTGGGATTAACCCGCAGCCAGACTTTTCTGCGGGTCGTGCTGCCGCCTGCGCTGCAGCGCATTTATCCGGCGCTGGTGAGTCAGTGCATCATCGTGATGCTGGGCTCGTCGGTGGTGTCGCAGGTCTCCTATGAGGAGCTGACCTTCGCCGCCAACCTGATCCAGTCGCGCACCTTCTTAAGTTTTGAGGTCTATCTGGTGACCACGCTGATCTATCTGGCGTTGTCGATTGCGATGCGCCATCTGCTGCTGGCGATTGGCCGTAAATGGTTTGGAGTGCAGCCATCATGATGACGACCTTTACCGACTGGGACATTCTGCGCAACCTGCTGCTGGCGGCGCGCTGGACCCTGTTGCTGTCGCTGGTGGCCTTTGTTGGCGGCACGCTGGTGACGCTGCCGCTGCTGTTTATGCGGCTGCTGCAGCGTAAATGGCTGACGCGCCTGATACGCGGTTACACCGCGCTGTTTCAGGGCACGCCGCTGCTGATGCAGCTGTTCCTGGCATTTTTCGGCGTCGGCCTGTTTGGGATCGATGTCGCCCCCTGGACCGCCGCCTCACTGGCGCTGACCTTCTACACCAGCGCCTTTCTGGTGGACATCTGGTACGGCAGCATCCGCGCCCTGCCGAAAGGGCAGTGGGAAGCGTCGCGCTGCCTCGGCCTGACCTTTGGTCAGACGCTGTGGCGGGTGGTGGCACCGCAGGCGATCCGCATCGGTATCGCCCCGACGGTGGGATTCGCCGTGCAGGTGATCAAGGGCACCGCGCTGGCGTCGATTATCGGCTTCATCGAGCTGACCAAGGCGGGCACCATTCTCAACAACGTCACATATCAGCCGTTTAAAGTCTTTGGGCTGGTGGCGCTGGGCTACTTCCTGATGTGTTATCCGCTGTCTCGCTACAGCCAGTATCTGGAGAAAAAATTCAATGCCGCTCATCACCATTAATCAGGTGCAAAAATATTACGGCGACAACCATGTGTTGAAAGGCGTGGATCTGGATATCGACATGGGCGAGGTGATCTCGATCATCGGTCGCAGCGGATCGGGTAAAAGCACGCTGCTGCGCTGCATGAATGGGCTGGAAGGTTATCAGGAGGGCAGCATCAAGCTGGGCGGAATGACGATCACCGACCGCGATTCGCAGGCGCGTGAAATCAGCCGCTCGGTCGGAATGGTGTTTCAGAGCTTCAACCTGTTCCCGCACATGACAGCGCTGGAGAACGTCATGCTGGCACCGCGCCGCGTGCTGAAGAAAAGCGAGGCCGAGTGCCGGGCGCTGGCGGCACAGATGCTGGAGAAGGTCGGACTGGGCGAACGCCTTAACTACTATCCTGCCAGCCTCTCCGGCGGTCAGCAGCAGCGCGTGGCGATCGCCCGTGCGCTGGCGATGACGCCGAAAGTTTTACTCTGTGATGAGATCACCTCCGCGCTCGATCCTGAACTGGTGGGCGAAGTGCTCAAGGTTCTGGAGCAGCTGGCGGCAGAGGGCATGACGCTGATCCTCGTCACCCATGAAATGAACTTCGCCCGCGACGTGGGCGATCGGGTGGTCTTTATGCATCAGGGGCGCGTCTGGGAGCAGGGCGACAGTAAAACGCTGTTCGCCCAGCCGCAGACGGCGGAGCTGAAGCAGTTTATTTCTTCGGTTCGTCTCTGAGTCTTAGAAAAGGAAATGATGATGGATATAACAAAATTCCCGCAACTCAATCCGCCACAGCGTTTGCTGATGGGACCGGGGCCGATTAACGCCGATCCCCGTGTGCTGCGCGCCATGTCGAGTCAGCTGCTGGGTCAGTACGATCCTGCGATGACCCACTACATGAACGAAGTGATGGCGCTCTATCGCGGCGTGTTCCGCACCGAAAACCGCTGGACGCTGCTGATTGATGGCACGTCACGTGCCGGTATCGAAGCGATTCTGCTGTCGTCTATTCGCCCTGGTGACAAAGTGCTGGTACCGGTGTTTGGCCGTTTCGGTCATCTGCTGTGCGAAATTGCCCGCCGCTGTCGTGCGGACGTGCACACCATTGAAGTGCCGTGGGGCGAAGTCTTTACCCCGGACCAGATTGAAGATGCGATCAAAAAAGTGCGACCGCGTCTGTTGCTGACCGTGCAGGGCGACACGTCGACCACCATGCTGCAACCACTGGAGCAGCTGGGCGCAATCTGCAAACAGTATGGCGTGCTGTTCTACACCGATGCGACCGCGTCGCTGGCGGGTAACGCGCTGGAAACGGACGCCTGGGGACTGGATGCGGTGTCGGCGGGGATGCAGAAATGCCTGGGCGGGCCATCGGGCACCTCGCCGGTCACCCTTAGCGCAGAGATGGAAGCGGTGATCCGCAAACGCAAATGCGTAGAGCAGGGGATCCGCACCGAAGCGCATCAGGATGGCGAAGAGGAGATGATCTACTCCAACTATTTTGATCTCGGCATGATCATGGATTACTGGGGCCCGGAGCGGCTCAACCATCACACCGAAGCGACCAGTGCGCTGTTTGGCGCGCGCGAATGCGCCCGTCTGATCCTGCAGGAGGGGCTGGATAACGGCATCGCCCGCCACAAACTGCATGGCGAAGCGATGCTGAAAGGCATTCAGGGGATGGGGCTGGAGACCTTCGGCGATCTGAAAAACAAAATGAACAACGTGCTGGGCGTGATGATCCCGTCCGGCGTGAATGGCGATCAGGTGCGCAAGCTGATGCTGGAAGATTTTGGCATTGAGATTGGCACCTCATTTGGTCCGCTGCATGGCAAGGTCTGGCGCATCGGCACCATGGGCTACAACGCGCGTAAAGATTGCGTGATGCAGACCCTGTCGGCGCTGGAAACGGTGCTGACCTACGTCGGCTACCGCACGCCGCAGGGTGCCGCCGCACAGGCCGCGTGGGATCACTACGGGAGCCACGCATGATGATGAGCGCCAGCGAAGCCCAGGTCGCGGCACAGCGCGTGATGGCGCGCTGCGATACGCTGGCCGCGATCAGCGAAACGGCTGAGGGACTGACCCGCGTCTACCTCTCGCCAGAACATCTGCGCGCTAACGCCTGCGTCGGTGAGTGGATGCAGGCGGCGGGAATGCAGGTGTGGCAGGATGAAGTTGGCAATATCTGTGGGCGCTACGAGGCGGCAGAAGCGGGTGCGCCTGCGCTGCTGCTCGGCTCGCATCTCGACACGGTACGCAACGCCGGGCGCTATGATGGGATGCTGGGCGTGCTCAGCGCCATTGAAACCGTGCAGTGGCTTAACGAACATCAGTGCCGTCTGCCGCTGGCGATTGAGGTGATTGGCTTCGGCGACGAAGAGGGCACCCGTTTTGGCATTACGCTGCTCGGCAGTCGCGGTATTACCGGCAGCTGGCCGCAGAGCTGGGTGACGCATCCTGACGGCAACGGCATCACCGTGGCGCAGGCGATGACCGATGTCGGGCTCGACAGCGACAGGATCGTATCTGCGGCGCGGCGGGTTGAGGACATCGTCGGCTATCTTGAGCTGCACATTGAGCAGGGCCCCTGTCTGGAGCAGGAGGAGCTGGCGCTGGGCGTGGTCACGGCGATCAACGGTGCGCGCCGCCTCAACTGCCGTTTTACCGGCGAAGCGGGCCATGCGGGCACGGTGCCGATGACGCACCGCAAAGATGCGCTGGCCGCCGCTGCCGAGTGGATGGTGTTTATCGAGCAGACCACCCGTGAGCAGGACCCGCAGCTGGTCGCTACCGTCGGTACGATTAACTGTGCGCCGGGTGCGGTGAATGTCATCCCCGGCGAGGTGTCGCTGTCACTCGACGTACGCGGTCCGCTGGACACGCCGCTGGAGACGCTGCTCTCCAGCCTGTTAACCCAGGCAGAGGCGATTGCACTGCGCCGTGGACTTCAGTTTGAATCGAACGAATATTATCGCATCGGTGCCACCGCCTGTGACTCTGCGCTGCAACAGGCGCTGAGCCATGCGGTGGAAACGGTGCAGGGTCGCAGTCTGTCGCTGCCGAGCGGTGCCGGACACGACGCTATCGCCATCGCTGAACGCTGGCCGGTCGGCATGTTATTTGTGCGTAACCATCGCGGCATCAGTCACCATCCGGCTGAGTCGGTGGCGGTGGACGATGTGGCACCTGCGCTGCAGGCCTATTTACAGGCGGTCTCGCTGATTGCCGGACGGAGCTGAACATGGAATTAGCCACATTTAATCAGCTTTCCGCTGACGAAGCGCAGGCGGCCATCCGGCACTGTGTGGCGATCCCGCACTGGCAGCAGGCGCTGGTGGCGGCCCGGCCTTTTGCCAGCACCGATGCATTACTGGCTACTGCCGATACGCTGGCGCGTCAGTGGCAGCAGCCTGAACTGGAGGCCGCCCTGTCGGCACATCCGCGCATCGGTGAGCGCGTGAACGGCGCAGATAAGGAAGCCGCGTTGTCACGTGGCGAGCAGTCTGCAATGCAGCAGGCCGATCACGCCCTGCAACGGGCGATGCAGCAGGCTAATCAGGCGTATGAAGCACGTTTTGGCCGGGTGTTTCTGATACGCGCTAAAGGGCGCAGCGGCGAGCAGATGCTGGCAGAGTTGCAGCGTCGGTTGCAGAATGATGATATTGCCGAGCAGCAGGAGGCGCTGGATCAGCTGCGTGAAATTACCCTGTTACGCCTTAAGGAGATGATGCAATGAGTACCGTGACGACCCATATTCTTGACACGGCGCTGGGCAAACCGGCCAGCGCCGTGGCGATTTCACTGGAGCAGAACAGTCCGGAAGGGTGGTTTCCGATTTCACAGGGTGAAACGGACAGCGACGGACGTCTGAAAGATCTGACGCCCGAGCCGCTGACGCCGGGCCATTACCGTTTAACGGCGGAAATTGGCGACTATTTTGCCGCTGCCGGTCGGGATGCGCTCTACGTCAGCGCCCAGATCGATTTTGTCATTGCCGAGGCGGGCAGCCACTTCCATCTGCCGTTTCTGATTTCACCCTGGTCGTGGTCAACCTATCGCGGCAGCTAATCGTC
Organism: Pantoea sp. S62; assembly: GCF_016658625.1. Taxonomy (NCBI): domain Bacteria; kingdom Pseudomonadati; phylum Pseudomonadota; class Gammaproteobacteria; order Enterobacterales; family Erwiniaceae; genus Pantoea; species Pantoea sp. S62. The sequence continues at coordinate 24,118 of NZ_JACVVI010000005.1, forward strand.
GGTGGTTTACAGCGAAAAACGATCCGCATCCTGCCACGCCGGGAAACGCTCGCGGTAGGCCTTCAGCGCGTCCAGCGACAGCTCAGCATCCAGCCGGGCGCGCTGATGCGGCTCGGCCGCGCTGAGGATCTCGCCCTGCGGCGAAATAATCTGACTGTCGCCGCTGTAGTGATGCTGATTGCCGTCACTGCCAACACGATTACAGCCTGCCACATAAGCCTGATTTTCAATCGCCCGCGCTAACAGCAGCGCCTGCCAGTGCAGCGTACGTGGCGCTGGCCAGTTGGCAACATAGAGCGCCAGATCGTAATCGTTGCGGTTGCGCGAGAAAACCGGAAAGCGCAGGTCGTAACAGATTTGCGGCAGAATGCGCCAGCCGCGCCACTCAAACACCTGACGCTGTTCGCCGGGCAGATAGTGGTGATGTTCATCCGCCATGCGGAACAGGTGACGCTTGTCATACTGATGCAGCGTGCCGTCCGGCTCGACCAGCAGGAAGCGGTTAACCGCGCCATTGTCGGTCTGAATCGCCGCGCTGCCGCCGACCAGGGCATCGGTGCGGCGGGCATGCTGATGCAGCCATTCAACCACCTGCGCCTGTGGCAGCGAGCTTTTCGCTGCCTCCATCGCAAAGCCGGTAGTAAACATCTCCGGCAGCAGAATCAGGTCACGTCCGGTGAGTCCGGCCAGCTGCGCGTCAAAATGTCGCAGGTTGGCCTCGCCATCCATCCAGCTCAGCGTCTCCTGCAAAACGGTAATTTTTAAAGCTGACATAAGCGCTCCGCGGCGGCATCTAATGTCGCCGGCTGTTTGGCAAAACAGAGGCGGATCAGTTTATGAGGGAAAGCATCGGCGCAGAACACCGACAGCGGAATCGCGGCGACGCCCACTTCGCGGGTCAGCCACTGGCAGAAACTGACATCATCCAGATCGGAGATGGCGCTGTAATCGACCAGCAAAAAGTAGGTGCCTTCGCAGGGCAGTACCTTAAAGCGGCTGTTGCTCAGCGCCGTCGCCAGCCGATCGCGCCGGTCACGATAAAACGCCGGCAGCTCAAAATAGTGTTCCGGATGCTCACGCAGCATATCGGCAATTGCCAGCTGCGCAGGGGTATTCACCGAGAAGGTCAGGTACTGATGCACCTTGCGCAGTTCAGCGCTAATCGCCGCAGGAGCAATGCAGTAACCCACTTTCCAGCCGGTCATGTGGAACGTCTTGCCAAACGATGACACCGCAATGGCGCGCTGGCGCAGTTCAGGATGGGCCAGCACGCTGGCGTGGCCCGCCTCATCGAAACAGATGTGCTCATACACTTCGTCGCTCAGCACATAGATTGGGTGCTGAGCAATCGCCTGCCACAGCGCGGCGAAATCCTGCTGCTGCCAGACGGTGGCCGAAGGATTGTGCGGCGTATTCAGGATCACCAGCCGGGTTTTGTCACTCAGCAGCGCAGCAAATGCCTGCCAGTCCACCCGGAAGGCAGGCGGCTGCAGCGTAATGCGTTTCATCACGCCGCCCGACAGCTCCACCGCAGGGGCATAACTGTCGTAGCTGGGATCAAAGCAGATCACCTCATCGCCCGGCCGCACCAGCGCGGTAATCGCCGCATAGAGCGCTTCGGTCGCGCCCGCCGTCACCGTAATTTCCGTTTCCACATCCGGACGATAGTCATAAAGCCGCGCGGTTTTCTCTGCAATCGCCTCACGCAACGGCAGCGCACCGGTCATCGGCGCATACTGGTTCGCGCCCTGGCTGACGTGATACGCCAGCCGCTGCTGCAGATAGTCCGGGCCGCTGAAATCGGGAAAGCCCTGGGAGAGATTGATGGCGTTATGCTGCTGCGCCAGCGCACTCATCTGGCTGAAAATCGTGGTGCCGAGCAAAGGGAGTTTGCTCTCGGGGATCAGGTTGTGCTGCGTCATGGTGTCAGGCCTTAAGCGCGAAGATTGATGCGGTGTCACCCGGGGTTTGTGCCACTATAAACAGGATGGTAGTATTTGGCAATCAAGACGCTTAGACGGCTAAATGCGTCATGCTCCGCACGTCAGCGGCGTTGGCCGCGTTTGCTTACCCCAGTCACTTACTTATGTAAGCTCCCGGGGATGCGCGCACTTGCCGCCTTGCTGAGATGCGGATCATTTAGCATTTACATGCGTCATGAGCCACGCGTCGGCGGCGTTGGCTACGCGTACTTACCCGGAATCTCATTTCACCGCAAGGAACCATTATGTCGCAGAGTCTTCCGTTAGATCAGCTGGTTGCTGCCTGTCACTGGATTGGGGCGAAAGGCTGGGCACCCGCCACCGGCGGCAATATGTCCGTGCGCCGCGATGAACATGTCTGCCTGCTGAGTGAATCGGGTAAAGATAAAGGCACGCTGACGCGGGATGACTTTATCGAGGTCGACATTGCCACCAGCCAGTCGCTCTCTGGCCGTAAGCCGTCGGCTGAAACCGGGCTGCACACGATGATCTATCGCCTTTTTCCCGAGGCGGGTGCGGTGCTGCATACCCACACGGTGAATTCGACCGTGCTGTCGCGGGTGGAGCAGGGCGCGGCGCTGCTGCTGCACGGCTATGAGATGCAGAAATCGTTAAGTGGCCAGCACACCCATCTGGATACGCTGGCGATTCCCGTATTCGACAACAGTCAGGACATTGCGGCGTTGGCGTCAGAAATTGAAGATTACGCCGCCCGCTTTCCGCTGCGTTACGGCTTCCTGCTGCGCGGCCACGGCTTAACCTGCTGGGGCCGGGATGTCAGCGAAGCCCGCCGTCATCTGGAAGGTCTGGAATTTTTATTTGAATGTGAACGTCAACGTCGCCTGCTGGAGAAAGCATGATTCGCGCCATTGTTACTGATATCGAAGGCACCACCAGCGATATCCGCTTTGTACACAACATCCTGTTTCCCTATGCCCGCACGCACCTGCCGGACTTCGTGCGTGACAATGCGCACCAGCCTGAGGTGGCGGCGGCGCTGCAGTCGGTACGTGAAGAGGCCGGTCAGCCGCAGGCCGATCTGGACGGGGTGACGGACATTCTGCTGGGCTTTATGGACCAGGATCGCAAATCCACCGGCCTGAAAGCGCTGCAGGGGATGATCTGGCGCGATGGCTACGTGAACGGCAGTTTTACCGGTCATCTCTATCCCGACGTCCTCCCAGCACTCACTCGCTGGAAGGCGCAGGGTATTGAACTTTATGTATATTCCTCCGGATCGGTTGCGGCGCAGAAATTGTTATTTGGCTACAGCGACGAAGGTGATATTACTGGCCTGTTCAGCGGCTATTTTGACACCCACGTCGGCGCCAAGCGTGAAGTCACGGCTTATCGCGCTATCGCCGCTGAAATTGGTCAGCCAGCGGCGCAGCTGCTGTTTCTCTCCGATATTCATCAGGAGCTGGATGCCGCCGCGGAGGCGGGCTGGCAGACGTTGCAATTACTGCGTGGCGAGGCGGATGACGAGAGCCGCCATCGTCAGGTGACGGATTTTTCCCAGATTAACCCGGAGTCGATTTAGGATGAGCGCACTGACTATTTTTACCGACCGCGAAGCCAGCCAGCCGGTGTGGTACAGCACCGACGCAGAAGCGATTCGTGACCGTCTGAATGCTAAAGGCGTCCGTTTTGAACGCTGGGAAGCCGATCGCGATTTGGGTGAAAACCCGGATGCCGAAACGGTGATCAACGCCTATCAGCATGCGATCGATCGGCTGGTGGCGGAGAAGGGCTATCAGAGCTGGGACGTGATCAGCATGCGTGCCGACAATCCGCAGAAAACCGTGCTGCGCGAGAAGTTTCTCAATGAGCATACGCACGGCGAAGATGAGGTGCGTTTCTTTGTCGAGGGGGCCGGGCTGTTCTGCCTGCATCTGGATGGCGAGATCCTGCAGATCCTGTGCGAGAAAAATGATCTGATCTCGGTGCCCGCGGGCACCCCGCACTGGTTCGATATGGGATCGTCACCGCACTTCACGGCGATTCGGATTTTCGATAATCAGGAAGGCTGGGTAGCGAACTTTACCGGCGACAAGATCGCGGATGCCTATCCGCGTCTGGCGTAATCTTTCAGCCGATGTGCGAGGCGTCTGCCATCAGCGGCAAACGCCTCGCAGCGCGTTACTGCGGCTGGAAGATGCCGTTCTGTACCTGGTCAAGCGTGACCACGCCGGTATCCAGTACCCAGCCGCTGATCAGGGCGGCAGGCGTGACATCGAACGCCGGGTTGTAAACCTTCGCCGCTTCCGGTGCCCACTGTACGCTGCCAAAACTGCCGGCCACGCCTGTCACTTCGCTGGCGGCGCGCTGCTCGATGGGAATCGCTGCGCCGTCAGGACAGCTGCGATCCAGCGTGGTATGGGGAGCCGCCACGTAAAATGGAATCTGATGATAATGCGCCAGCACGGCCATGCTGTAGGTGCCAATCTTATTGGCGACATCGCCGTTGGCGGCAATGCGGTCAGCGCCAACCCACACCGCATCCACCTCGCCACGGGCCATCAGGCTGGCAGCCATGGAATCGGTGATCAGCGTGTAAGGAACCGCCAGTTCGCCCAGCTCCCAGGCGGTCAACCGGCCACCCTGTAGCAGCGGGCGGGTTTCATCCACCCAGACATTCTTAACCAGCCCCTGCTGATGGGCGCGGGCAATAACGCCCAGCGCGGTGCCCACGCCAGCAGTGGCCAGCCCGCCGGTATTGCAGTGGGTCAGCAACTGGCTGTTGGGTTTTACGAGTGTGCAACCTGCGTCTGCGATGGCGTCGCACAGTTGCTTATCCTCCTGCACCAGCCGCCAGGCTTCTTCAACCAGCGCGGGGACAAAGTCCGGCTGAGCCAGCGCCACTTTCATCCGATCCAGGTTGTTCATCAGGTTGACGGCAGTAGGGCGGGCGGCGCGCAGCGTCTCCAGCGCCTGTGCCAGTTCAGCGCGCGTCAGTCCCTGTTCTGCCAGCAGCGCCAGCAACAGCGAAGCGGAGAGACCAATCAGCGGCGCACCGCGCACCCGCAGCGCATGAATATGTTCAACCAGCTGAGGCACGCTGTGCGCAGGCAGCCAGTTTTTCTGCTGCGGCAGCGCCTGCTGATCCAGAATCCAGAGCTGATTGTCACGAACCTGTAAACTGGTGGTTTGAAGTGTCTGCATTGTGGGTGAAATCCATGTTGCGTTAATGATGCGTATTGTGCCAACATGCTGAACGGATGTATAGACGTCTGAACGGCTTATTACACCTGAGTGACCCCCTTCGAACGATGAGGAACAGGCAATGTCGCAATACCGTACCTTTACTGCTGCTGATGCTGTGGAGTATGCCCGACAATTTGGCGGCGTGGACAATCCTGCCGCGCTGAGCAGCGCAGAAGAGATTGGTGATGGCAACCTTAACCTGGTGTTTAAGATTTATGACGATCAGGGCAATAGTCGCGTTATCGTCAAGCAGGCACTGCCCTATGTGCGCTGCGTGGGGGAGTCCTGGCCGCTGACGCTGGATCGGGCGCGGCTGGAAGCGCAGACCCTGGTCGAGCACTACAAGTATTGTCCGCAGCACACGGTGAAGATCACCCATTATGATGCGGAGCTGGCAGTGATGGTGATGGAAGATCTTTCCAGCCATCGCATCTGGCGCGGCGAGCTGGTGAAGGGCGTGTATTATCCGGAAGCGGCGCAGCAGCTAGGCGACTATCTGGCGCAGACTCTGTTCCATACCTCCGATTTCATCCTGCATCCACATCAGAAAAAAGCGGAAGTGGCGCGTTTTATTAATCCGGAAATGTGTGAAATCACCGAAGATCTTTTCTTCAACGATCCCTACACCAACCATGAGCGCAACAGCTATCCCGCGGCGCTTGAGCCGCTGGTCGCCAGCCTGCGTGATGATGATGCGTTACGCATTGCGGTGGGCGGCCTTAAACATCGCTTCTTTGCCCATGCTGAAGCCTTGCTGCATGGCGATATTCACAGTGGCTCAATTTTCGTTGCGGACGGCAGTCTGAAAGCGATTGATGCAGAATTTGGCTATTTTGGCCCCATCGGGTTTGATATTGGCACTGCTATCGGCAATCTGCTGATTAACTACTGTGGTCTGCCGGGGCTGCTGCCTCCGCGTGAAGCCGCCGATGCACGTGAACAGCGCCTCAGCGATGTTCACACCCTCTGGACGACCTTTGCGTCAGGCTTCCTGGCGCTGGCAGCTGAGAAAACCCGCGATGAGGCGATGGCTTATCCAGGCTATGCGGCGGCGTTTCTGCGTAAAGTGTGGGCCGATACCATCGGTTACTGCGGCACGGAACTGATTCGCCGCACGGTGGGGATGTCACATGTAGCGGATATGAAGCTGATTGCCGATCCGGCGATGCGTATCGACTGCATCCGTAATGCGATTAACCTGGGACGCACGCTGATTCTGGCCGCCGATCACGTAGAAGATGTGGATGCGCTGATTGCCCGTATCCGTCAGGCGGGATAAAAAAGGCCGACGTGATGTCGGCCTCTAAAAACAGTACTGGCTCAGGGAGCATACGCCCTCCCTTGCTCGCCCTGCCCGTAGCACGGGATGCTTTCCTTTTCTGACCCTGTTCCCTGCGCTTTGGGCTTAATCATTGCGGTCAGATTTCCCCTGATTTGGCATAGTGTCGCCCTCCTGATGAAGAGCGCTGAACTTCAAGCGATGGGAGCATACGCCTGGAGTAAAGCATCGCGGGCCATGGATGGCCCGCGCTGAGCATGCCATGGATGGCGTTTTTGCGTCTTTACGGAGGGCGTATGCTCCCTGAGCAGACGCTAATCCTATGCCGCCTCACTCGCCCGTGACGCAGGCTGAGGGGCTTTCTCCGGCATCGGTACTGCCAGTGCCTCCGGCTCAAACTCATCAACGTTAATCGACCGCAGACGACTGGCTTCAGCACGCTGCAACACATCCGCCTCTTTAGCATCAATCCAGCCCTGCTCCAGCGCGCGCTTCGCCAGCGCATCCAGCCGGGTAAAGGAGAGATGCTGCTTCGTCTGTTTGCACAGCCTGTCATGAATCACTTCTGCCGCCATCACATCCTGCAGCGCCTGTTCCAGCTGACCGGCAGGGTTGTGCTCGCTCGGCGTCAGGTACATGCCACGGCCCAGACGGCTACGGGTAGCTGACGGCTGTTGCAGCATTTTTGCCAGTTGATGATCCAGGCGATCAGATGGCGCAGGGCAGTGATGACCGCCAGCAAAAATGGTCATCCGCAATGCGCCCGCCACCAGACGGTTGGGGAAGTTACGCAGCAGATCGTCGATAGCCACTTCCGCCTGATGCAGCGCATCCTGCACGCCCCAGTGAACCAGCGGCAGATCGGCTTCGTTACGGCCTTCATCGTCATAGCGTTTCAGCGTCGCGGAAGCGAGATAGAGCTGGCTCAGCACATCGCCCAGACGCGCCGAGATACGCTCGCGACGTTTCAGGCTGCCGCCCAGTACCGCCATCGACACATCAGAGAGCAACGCCAGATTGGCACTGATGCGGTTCAGGTGCTGGTAATAACGGCGGGTGCCATCGCGGGTCGGGCTGGCGCTGGTACGTCCGGCGGTTAAGCCCAGCCACAGACTGCGCAGGGTGCTGCTGCCCACATAACCGATATGGCTGAACAGCGCGTGATCAAACGCGTTCACATCGTTGCTGGCGGCGGCTGCCATCTCCTGCAGCACATAAGGATGGCAGCGAATCGCGCCCTGTCCGAAGATAATCATGCTGCGGGTCAGAATGTTAGCGCCTTCCACCGTGATAGCGATCGGTGCGCCCTGATAGGCACGGGCCAGGAAGTTGCTGTTGCCGAGCATGATGCCTTTACCGCCCGCAATATCCATGGCGTCGATAATGGCGCGCTGGCCGCGATGGGTGCAGTGATATTTCACAATCGCCGACAGCACCGCCGGTTTTTCACCCTGCATAATCCCGGCGGTAATTAGCGTCGCTGCCGCATCCATCACGTAAGCGTTACCGGCGATGCGCGCCAGCGGCTCTTCAATCCCTTCCATCTTACCGATTGAAACCCGGAACTGACGGCGGATATGGGCATAGGCCCCTGTCGCCAGCGCCACACTTTTCAGGCTGCCGGTTGAGTTCGAGGGCAGCGTAATGCCGCGGCCCACTGACAGACACTCCACCAGCATCCGCCAGCCCTGTCCGGCCATTTCCGGCCCGCCGATAATATAGTCAATCGGTACAAAGATATTATTGCCGCGCGTTGGGCCGTTCTGGAATGGTACGTTAAGCGGGAAGTGGCGATGGCCAATTTCCACGCCGGGGGTATTCGTTGGGATCAGCGCACAGGTAATGCCAGGATTCTCGTTGTCGCTGAGCAGATGCTCCGGGTCAGAGAGTTTAAACGCCAGGCCCAGCACGGTGGCGATCGGTGCCAGCGTGATGTAGCGCTTGTTCCAGGTCAGGCGCATGCCCAGCACCTGCTGACCCTTCCATTCACCCATGCAGACGACGCCGGTATCGGGGATTGCGCCGGCATCTGAACCCGCTTCCGGGCTGGTCAGCGCAAAGCAGGGGATCTCATCGCCGCGTGCCAGCCGCGGTAAATAGTGATTTTTCTGCTCTTCGGTGCCGTAATGCTGCAGCAATTCGCCCGGACCCAGTGAGTTAGGCACGCCCACGGTAATCGCCAGAATCCCGGAGACGCCAGACAGTTTTTGCAACACACAGGCCTGCGCATAGGCGGAGAAATCGAGTCCGCCATACTCTTTCTTAATGATCATCGCGAAGAAACGATGCTCTTTCAGATAGGCCCAGAGTTCCGGCGGCATATCGGCCAGCTCGTGGGTGATCTGGAAATCGTTAGCCATGCGGCACGCTTCTTCGACCGGGCCATCAAGAAAAGCCTGCTCTTCGGCGGTGAGGCGCGGCTGTGGATAGCTGTGCAGCTTCTGCCAGTCCGGTTTGCCCTGGAACAGATCGCCTTCCCACCAGGTGGTGCCCGCATCAATCGCTTCTTTCTCGGTGCGCGACATCGGCGGCATCACCTTCTGGAAGCGCTGAAAGATCGGTTTTGAAAACAGGCTGCGGCGCAGTGACGGCAGGTTAAATGGCAGCAGGACGATCGCCAGCGGCAGCAGCAGCCACGGCGTCCAGAGGTGAGCAACAGCCATCGCGGCAGTCCACAGCAACAGGATTGCGCTGCTGAGCCGTAACGACAGGCGGTGATAGAACAGAGCGCCAATCAGCGCCAGCGTGGCAAATATTGAAACAATTATCATGATGAACCGCTCCAGGAAGTAAGAGGTCTGACCTGTTGTGTAGAGAGGTTTAGAGTAGTTGGCGGGATTTATCAATTTGTTTACATCGCAATTACAACCTGCCTCACAAAAACCGTTTTTAGCCCATTTTTGCATCAACTGTGGCAATGTTAATCGCCGCCACTGCCTGGCCGGACATGGCATGACGCTTTGCGCTGACCGGCCATTCCGTTAAACTTGCTGCGATTAACCTCTCCTAAAAAAGGACATCCCTATGTACCAGGACATCATCCGCTCTGAGCTTAATGAAGCTGCTGATACGCTGACAAAATTCCTCAGCGATGACGCCAATATTCATGCGATCCAACGTGCTGCGGTGCTGCTGGCTGACAGCTTCAAGGCGGGCGGCAAGGTGCTTTCCTGCGGTAACGGCGGTTCACATTGTGATGCCATGCACTTCGCCGAAGAGCTGACCGGTCGCTACCGTGAAAATCGTCCTGGCTATCCGGCGATTGCCATCTCAGATGTCAGCCATCTCTCCTGCGTCAGTAATGACTTTGGTTATGACTATGTCTTTTCGCGCTATGTGGAAGCGGTAGGACGACCAGGCGATGTGTTGCTGGGCCTCTCAACCTCCGGGAACTCTGCCAATATTATTAAAGCGATTGAAGCTGCACGTGCGCAGGGGATGAAAGTGATCACCCTGACCGGTAAAGATGGCGGTAAGATGGCAGGCAGTGCCGATATTGAAATCCGCGTGCCACACTTTGGTTATGCCGATCGCATTCAGGAGATCCACATTAAAGTGATCCATATCCTGATGCTGCTGATCGAAAAAGAGATGGTGAAGTAACAGCGTGGGCCTCCCGCCTGACGGGAGGCCTCAAAATCAGAGGTGGTGGCTATGTGCGAATTGCTCGGGATGAGCGCCAATGTTCCCACGGATATCTGTTTCAGCTTTACCGGACTGGTTCAGCGTGGCGGTGGAACCGGGCCTCACAAAGATGGCTGGGGCATTACCTTTTACGAAGATAAAGGTTGTCGTACGTTTAAAGATCCGCTGCCGAGCTTTAACTCGCCGATTGCGCGTCTGGTGCAGGAGTATCCGATCAAATCGCATTCGGTGGTGGCGCACATCCGCCAGGCGAATCGTGGTCAGGTGTCGCTGGAAAACACCCATCCGTTTACTCGCGAGCTGTGGGGGCGAAACTGGACCTATGCGCACAACGGTCAGCTTAAGGGCTATCGTCAGCTGGAGACCGGTACATTCCGGCCGGTGGGTGAAACGGACAGTGAGAAGGCGTTCTGCTGGATCCTGCATCAGCTGGCGACGCGCTATCCACGCACGCCGGGCAACTGGCCTGCGGTGTTTCGTTTTATCGGAGAGCTGGCCGGTTCGTTGCGGCAGAAGGGCGTGTTTAACATGCTGCTGTCAGATGGCCGCTATCTGATGGCCTTCTGCTCCACCAATCTGTTCTGGATCACCCGCCGGGCACCGTTTGGCCGGGCGCAATTACTGGATCAGGATGTGGAGGTGGATTTTCAGCAGCACACCACGCCGCATGACGTGGTGACGGTGATTGCTACGCAGCCACTGACGGCCAATGAAACCTGGCAGCGGATTGCGCCAGGTGAATGGGCGTTATTCTGCCTTGGAGAGCGCCAGGAATGAACGTGAAGCGGCTTCGGGACTGGCTAACACCGGTGCCGGGCTGCTGTTCATCACATATTTCCCGCTGGCAACATTGACCATCGGCGGCTGGTGATATTTCGCAAAGTACGCATAGCCCGGCTGCAACTGCTGCCAGAAACTGGCGTCGCTGGAGTAGCGGTGACGCTGCATGTTGCTGTCGGTCATGCGGAACGGATAGATGCTGATGCCAACATCCTGCTGACCGTTACGCAGCGCCGCGTTCACATAGGTAAAAATCTCATCCATATAGGCGTTCGTCATGGCATAGCAGCCAATTGACTTACAGTCGCCATGAATCATCAGGTAGTTGCCGCTATACCCCTGATTACGATCGTACTGATTCGGGAAGCCGATGTTGATCGCGCGATAAAAGCGGCTATCCGGCTTCAGCTGATTCAGCTTCACGTTGTAAAAACCTTCCGGGCTTTTGAAATCGCCTTCACGACGTTTCGGGCCGAGGCCGCCAGAAAAGTTACAGATGCGATAGGTATCCAGCAGGCGGAATTCGTTACCGATTTTGCCGTAGAGTTCGAGCGTGCGTTCTTCCTTGAAGATCTGGATGTAGACCGGGGTGCCGAGTAACTGCTTTTTTAATTCTTTGCTGACCGGTGCCGCTGAGACGGGTTCGGGTGTCATTGCCATGCTGAGGGCTGGCAGTAAAATCATCGCAAACAGGAGTGCGATTTTGCCCATGCTGTGTATACCTTGAGGTGAAGAGAACATGACGCAAAATGTGCGTCTTTGTTTGCATTATCGGAACTGTCCGCTACCGCAGCGCAACATTAAACATTGTCTGTTTTTTTAGCAAGACGCCGACAGCCAGATTCGCGATTTACTGAAAGATATTCGGCCACAAATTTGTAAACTTTAATTGTGGGCCCGACAAATATTGCAGTTACCCCTGCCAACTGTATACTTATCCAGTGCCGGAGGGGGTATGCGTAAAATCATTCATGTCGATATGGACTGCTTCTATGCCGCGGTGGAGATGCGTGATAATCCCCAGCTGCGCGATATCCCGATCGCCATTGGCGGCAGCCGCGAACGCCGTGGCGTGATCAGCACTGCCAACTATCCGGCCCGCAAATTTGGCGTGCGCAGTGCGATGCCAACCGGCATGGCCCTCAAGTTATGCCCGCATCTGCGCCTGCTGCCAGGTCGTTTCGACGCCTACAAAGAAGCGTCCGCGCAGATTCGCGACATCTTTACCCGCTACACACCGCGGATTGAACCGCTCTCCCTTGATGAAGCCTATCTGGATGTCACCGACAGTCCGCACTGTCACGGCTCCGCCACGCTGATGGCACAGGAAATCCGTGCGACCATCTTCCGTGAAACCGGGCTTACCGCGTCAGCGGGTATCGCGCCAATTAAGTTTCTGGCGAAGATCGCCTCGGACCTGAATAAGCCGGACGGACAGTATGTAATTACCCCGCCGGAGATGGCCGGTTTTCTGCTGTCCCTGCCGCTGGCGAAAATTCCCGGTGTCGGCAAGGTCTCGGCCAAAAAGCTGGAGGAGATGGGGCTGGTCACCTGTGGCGACGTACAGAAGGCTGATTTAGCGCTGCTGCTGAAGCGCTTTGGTAAGTTTGGCCGGGTGCTGTGGGAACGCAGCAACGGCATTGATGATCGTGAGGTGATCGTCGAGCGCGAGCGTAAATCACTGGGGGTGGAACGCACGCTGGCGGAAGATATCAGCGACTGGGACGCCTGCCTGGAGATTATCGACTTTCTCTATGCTGAACTGGATCGCCGGCTGACGCAGATTCGACCGGACAAGCAGGTGGCGCGGCAGGGCGTGAAACTGAAGTTCAGCGATTTTCAGCAGACGACCCAGGAGCATATCTGGCCGGTGCTGAATAAAGAGGACATGATTGCCATCGCCCGGAAAACCTGGGATGAGCGTCGCGCCGGGCGTGGCGTGCGGCTGGTGGGACTGCATGTCACCATGGTGGATCCCCAGCTGGAGCGTCAGCTGCTGCTGGGTCTGTAACGGTCAGCCTCACCAGTCGGCAAGGCTGACGCCGGATTACTTCTTGTATTTCGCCTCAAGGGTCGCAAACCACGGTGCGATGAAATCTTCATTGCCGCCCCAGCCCGGAATGATCTTGTTCAGCGAGGCAACGTTCACCGCGCCAGGCTGACTGTTGAGCTGCTGCTGAGAGATCGACGCGGCTTTAAACTGATACGTCGCTGGCGTCTCTTCACCGGCAATCTTCTTCGCCACCAGACGCATATTCACCGCGCCGATGGTTTTAGGATCGACCGCCACCGTCTGCACCCATGGGCTGTTTTTCTCGCGCATCAGCTGCAAATCCTGGTTCGAGACGTCGATGCTGTAGAGCTTAATCTCGGTACGACCATTCTCCTGCAGCGCCTTGTAAGCACCCTGACTGAACGCATCCCAGGCGCCCCAGATGGCATCGATTTTGCCTTTCGGGTATTTCGCCAGAATCGCGCCAATCTTGTTGGCGGTGTCGCCCTGAACGTCCGTAGAGACGGCGCCAATCGACTCCAGCTGGTGAATGCCCGGATTCTCTTTCAGCAGTTTTTCATACACGACCTGACGGCGTTCCATCGGCGGGAAACCGGCGACCCACAGCTTGACGATGTTCGCCTTACCGTTGAAGTCGTGGATAAGCTGACCTAGCGACAGCTGCGCCAGCGAAGCATCATCCTGCGCAGTGACGGTGACGCCAGGAATCGGGTTATCCACCGGGGTATCAAACACGGACAGCTTAATACCGGCATCGGCGATACGCTTTACCAGTCCGCTGGCGTAGGGCGCTTTGCCGTGCGACAGCACGATGCCGTCATATTTCTGGCTGATCGCCTGATTCACGAAATCCTGAAAGCGCGCATCATCGCCGTTGCTGAGAAAGGTGCTGACCTTAAAGCCCAGCTGGCGACCCTGCTGTATGGCACCGGCAACAAACTGGGTGGTGTTGTCATCGGAGCCGAGGTTGCGGATCACCGCAATACGAATCAGGCCATCATGGCTGGCGATTGCCGCAGGCACCGGGGTGACGGTGTCCGCGAAGGCGGCGCTGGCGTTCAGCAGGCTCAGGGCCAGCAGCGAGAGTGTTATTTTTTGCATTGTTATCAACTCCGGTAAACGCGCCTCAGCGGCGCTGGATATAGGTAATCGCCAGTGCTAACGCCAGCACCAGTCCTTTAATAATGTCCATGGCGTAGTAGGGCACAGAGAGCATCACCAGGCCGTTCTGCAGCACGCCGAGGATAACCGCGCCGACCAGCGTGCCCAGCGCGTTGGGCTTGCCGGAACCGGCCAGCGAAAAGCCAATCCACGCCGCCGCGACCGCATCCATCAGGTAGCCGCTGCCGGCATTGACCTGCGATGAACCGATACGTGAAGCAAGCAGGATGCCGCCCAGACCGGCGAGCAGTGAGGCGATCACATAAGCCAGCACCCGGTAGCGGGTGGTACGGATGCCCGAGAGGCGCGCCGCTTCCGGATTACCGCCCAGCGCATACATGCGGCGGCCATGCTTAGTCAGAGATAGCGCCAGCTGTGCGGCAACGGTCACCACTAGCATAATGATGACGATGGTCGGCACCTGACCCAGCAGGCCAAACGCGGCCGGAATAGTGCCTTCCGCCATATCACCGCTCGGCAGCACCATGTTCTCGGTGATCGACCCGCCAAAGCTGTAGGTCATCGCCACACCCTGAATCACAAATAGGGTTGCCAGCGTCGCCAACATATCGGGGATGCGCAGGATCACAATCAGAAAGGCGTTGAACAGCCCGACCAGGGTGCAGAGCGCCAGGGTAATCAGGATTGCGGTGGTCGTGCCGAAGCCGTACCAGACAAACAGCGAAATCACTAACGCATTGGCGAGCGAGGCGGTCGAGCCGACCGACAGATCAAAGCCGCCCACGGTCAGCGAGATGGACACGCCGATCGCAATCACCGTCACAATCGCAATCGATCGCAGAATGTTGATGATGTTGTTGGGCTCAAGGAAGCTGTCAGAGGCCAGGCCAAAGGCAGCGATCAGGATCACCACCGTGAGTAACATGCCCCATTTATAGAGAAAGTCGAACAACTGGTGACGCCACGGCGCGGCCGTCAGGTTCAGGATGGTTTCTTTGCTGCTCACGCAGGGGTTCCTCCGGTGGAATAGAGCAAAAGCGTCTCTTCGGTGACGTCGCGTGAGGCCAGTTCGGCCACAATACGTCCATCCCAGAGCACGCAAATCCGGTCGCATAAGCCGACCAGTTCAGAAAATTCACCCGACGCGTAGATGATGCCTTTACCCTCGCGCGCCAGGTTGTCGATCAGGGTGAACAGCTCGGTTTTGGCTTTGATATCGACGCCTTTGGTCGGCTCATCGAAAATCAGCACGTCAGCGTTGTTGCGCAGCCATTTGCCAATCGCCACCTTCTGCTGGTTGCCGCCTGAGAGACGCCGCAGTGTCTGTGCCGGGCCGGTGGTGCGCACCTGCAACTGCCGGATAACCTGCTCCGCCCAGCGCCACGCCTGGCGATGCCCGAACAGGCTCCAGCGCGAAAAGCTGTCGTCGGCGCTGACGCTAAGGTTCATCGCCACCGACTCATCGATAAAGATCCCCTCTTTGCGCCGCTCTTCCGGCACCAGCGCCATGCGGCGACTGACGGAGTCGTGCGGCGAGCGCGGCTGCCACGGCTGACCGTGCAGTTCACCGCGACTGACGCGGCTTTTGCTGGCACCAAACAGCGCCTTGCAGAGTTCGGTTTTGCCGGCACCGGCCAGTCCGGCGATGCCCAGAATTTCCCCTTTGTGCAGCCGCAGCGAGATATCCTGCAGCAGCTGCTCATCGTGCAGTCCTTCCACCGCCAGCAGCAGCGGCTGTGTCTGCTGTTCACGACGGGCCGGGAAGATATCGGTGAGCTGGTGGCCCAGCATCTTCTCCACGATCTGCTCGCCGCTCAGCGCCGCCATCGGGCCGGTTTCGATCAACCGGCCATCACGCAGCACCGTCAGCTGGTCGCAGATGGCTTTCAGTTCATGGATGCGGTGAGAGATGAACACCACGCCGATCCCACTGGCCTGCAGACGACGCACCACGGCAAACAGCCGTTCGCTTTCGTGCTGATCCAGCGGGGCAGTGGGTTCATCCAGAATCAGGAAGCGGCAGTGGTGCGACAGCGCCCGCGCCAGCAGAATTTGCTGTTTTTCCGCCAGGGTGCAGCGCTCTACCAGCCGGTTGACGTCCAGTGCCACGTCGAGTTGCGTCAGCAGCGCCCGCGCCTGACGGCGGATCTCACCCCAGCGATAGCGCTGGCCGGGTTCTGCCAGCCGATCCAGCAGAATGTTTTCTGCCACGCTGAGCTGCGGCACCAGCGCCACATCCACTTCCTGCTGAACCAGATGGATACCCAGCTGTTTTGCATCACGCGGCGTGCGGATGGAGACCGGTTCACCATCCAGCAGGATTTCGCCGCTGTAGTGGCTGTGCGCGCCGGAAAGGATCGCCATCAGGGTAGATTTACCCGCGCCGTTCGCGCCGGTCAGGGCATGAACCGAATGGCCGTCACTGCGGAAATCCACCGACGATAGCGCGGCAAACCCGCCAAAAGCGATGGAGATGTTACGCATCTCAAGGCGGTTTAACCCTGGCATGTCATTACTCTCCTGAAGAATCACTGGCCGCATTTTTTCCTGAACCTTAAGGCGCGGCAACAGCCGAAAGCGCATAAGCTAGCACGAAATCTTATTAGCCATCCAGACATCCGGACATAACGGCGGCTGTGACCAGCGAAGCGCGGGAACGTGGCGGAATAGCGGGGTAAAGCGCGGAAAAGGCAGCGAATTATGCTGGGGATAAGTGACAGGCATAAAAAAACCAGGCCGGAGCCTGGTTTACTTTTTTTGTGACAGAATTACTTTTCTGGCACCACATTCAGCAGGGTGGTCAGTAATTTCCAGTAAAGACCAACGCTTTCGATGTGAACCTGCTCATCCGGCGAGTGCGGCCCGGTGATGGTCGGCCCAATCGAGACCATATCCATATCCGGATAAGGCTTTTTGAACAGACCACACTCCAGACCGGCGTGAATCACCTGAATGTTCGGGGTCTTATCAAACAGCGCGATATAGGTCTGACGGGTCAGTGCCATGATGGCAGAGTCCGCATCCGGCTGCCAGCCTGGGTAGCCGCCTTTCGCTTTGGTCTGCGCGCCCGCCAGCTGGCCCAGCGAGGTCAGCATCTGCACCACATAATCGCGGCCGGTGTCGATCAGCGAACGGATCAGGCAGTTGATCTCTGCGTGGTCATCTTCCATCGTCACCACACCGATATTCAGTGAGGTTTCGACCACACCTTTCGCCACGTCTGAATTGCGGATCACGCCGTTTGGCGTGCTGTTCAGCAGATTCAGGAAGCGATCGCGGCTGTCAGTGCTCAGGGCATTACCCTGATGCGCCAGCGGCTCGGTGACCAGTGCGATGTTTGGCTCTTTAACGCCATGCTCGTTTTTGATGGCGCTCAGGAAGTGCGCCGCTGCGGATTTCAGCGCATCCGCTTTGTGACTCTCGACCGCCACAGTAGCAAAGGCTTCACGCGGAATCGCGTTGCGCAGCGTACCGCCGCTGAACGCCAGCAGACGCAGATCCAGTTCAGCCGCGAGTGCCGCCAGGAAGCGTGCCAGCAGTTTGTTGGCGTTGCCGAGGCCCATATGAATGTCGGCACCGGAGTGACCGCCACGCAGTCCCTTCAGCGTCAGCTTCAGGGTCTGGAACTCAGCAGGCACGGCTTCGCGGGTCAGTGGCAGGGTAGAGACGAAGTCGATACCGCCTGCACAACCCATGTAGATCTCACCTTCTTCTTCGGAGTCGGTGTTGATCAGGATTTCAGCCTGCAGCCAGTTGGGTTGCAGACCGAACGCGCCATCCATGCCAGTCTCTTCGGTCATGGTCAGCAGCACTTCCAGCGGGCCATGCGTCAGGCTGTTGTCAGCCAGCACCGCCAGCGCAGAAGCCATACCGATGCCGTTGTCCGCGCCCAGCGTGGTGCCGCGTGCTTTTACCCACTCGCCGTCAATCCAGGGCTGAATCGGGTCTTTGGTGAAGTCATGCACGGTGTCGTTATTTTTCTGCGGCACCATGTCCAGATGCGCCTGCAGCGCAACCAGGGTACGGTTTTCCATGCCTGCGGTGGCGGGCTTACGAATCAGGATGTTGCCGACCTGATCGCGCTCACACCAGAAGCCCTGCTCTTTAGCCCAGCCGGTGATGTAGTTCGCCAGCGCTTCTTCGTGAAAAGAGGGATGGGGAATAGAGCAGATCTTAGCGAAAATATCCCACAGTGGCTGTGGAGAGAGTTGAGACAATTCAGACACGACAGGTCTCCTGTGTCAGTGTACCGGCGAGGCCGGACATCGCGAGTTTCCAGTGAAAAATCGCCGTCAGAGAATCTGACGAGCCAGGCCTGAGAATATCACTGTTTTTTACCGGGTGCGCTCTCAGACGCGCTAAAAAGCCGCAACCAGCGCGCGGGTGCTGGTTTTTAGTGCGTCAACTCCTTATAATCTCGCGCAACCTTTCCCCCGTTGCACATTTTTACGCCACCTCGGTTGGCTGGGATTTCTATTTTATGAGCGAAAAATACGTCGTTACCTGGGACATGCTTCAGATTCATGCCCGTAAACTGGCCCAGCGCCTGCTTCCTGTTGAACAGTGGACAGGCATTATCGCGGTGAGCCGCGGCGGTCTGGTACCGGCTTCGCTGCTGGCACGTGAACTGGGTATCCGCTACGTTGATACCGTCTGCATCTCCAGCTATGACCACGATCATCAGCGCGAAATGAAAGTGCTGAAGCGTGCGGAAGGCGACGGTGAAGGCTTTATCGTGATCGATGACCTGGTGGATACCGGCGGCACCGCTCAGGCGATTCGCGAGATGTACCCGAAAGCGCGTTTCTGCACCATTTTCGCGAAACCCGCTGGTCGCTCACTGGTTGATGATTATATTGTCGATATTCCGCAGGATACCTGGATTGAGCAGCCGTGGGATATGGGCGTGGTCTACATTCCGCCGATTGTAAAAAACTGATTGATACACATCAGACAACGCCCGGTTTTCCGGGCGTTGTGCTTTCTGAGCCTCGCACCCCGAATTGCCGTACAGTACACTTAGCCATCGCCGTTCTGTTGCAGGAGAAGTGAGTATGTCGAGCAAAAATCTCAGCGAGGAGCTATTCAAGCCGCGCTTTAAGCATCCTGAAACCTCTTCCCTGGTTCGCCGCCAGCATCACGCTACCCCGGATATCCACTCAGCCCTGGATGGTGACAGCCAGCGTGGCTGGTATCGCATGCTGAACAAGCTGATGTGGACATGGCGCGGCCTGACGCCGCAGGAGATCAGTGAAGTGCTGGCGCGTATTGCCATCAGTAACGTTGAACATACCGATGAGACGCTGCTCGATACGGTAATCGGTTTCCGCAGCGGTAACTGGCATTTTGAATGGTGCAGACAGGCAGGCATCTGGCAGCAGAAAGCGCTGGAGGCGACCGACGACAGCGAGGCGGGTGACTACTGGCTGCACGCGGCGCACCTCTATAGCGTTGCCGCTTATCCCTATATAAAAGGCGATGAGCTGGCTGACCAGGCACAGACGCTGGCCAATCGCGCCTATGAAGAGGCCACTCAGCGGTTGCCGGGCGAACTGAAATCCCTGACGTTTGCCATCACGGGCGGCAGTCCGGTTAGCGGCTTTCTGCACATACCACCGGATGTCGAAGCGCCTTATCCCACCGTGCTGTTCTGCGGCGCGCTCGACTCGTTACAGAGCGATCATTACCGCCTGTTCCATGACTATCTTGCCCCGCGCGGCATTGCGATGCTGACCATTGATGTGCCGTCGGTGGGTAACTCGGTGAAATGGACGCTGAATCAGGACACCAGTTTTCTGCATCAGCAGGTGTTGCGCGATCTGAAAAACGTGCCCTGGGTTGACCATACCCGTGTGGCGGCGTTTGGCTATCGCTTTGGCGCGAACGTGGCGGTGCGGCTGGCCTATCTGGAATCGCAGCGGCTGCGCGGCGTCGCCTGTCTTGGCCCGATTGTGCATGCGCTGCTGACGCAGACGGCGTTGCAGGATGAGATCCCGGATATGTATATGGATATGCTGGCAAGCCGGTTAGGCATGGCGACCGCTTCCGACAGCGCACTGCGCACCGAACTCAATCGTTATTCGCTTAAAACCCAGGGATTGCTGGGCCGCCGGACGCCGACACCGATGCTGTCGGGTTACTGGCAGAACGATCTTTTCAGTCCGGAAGAAGAGAGCAAGCTGATCGCTAACTCGTCGTCAGACGGCAAAGCGCTGCTGATTCCGGTGAAGCCGATGATGGCCAGTTTCGACAAGGCGCTGAATGAGATTTGCGACTGGCTGGAGAAGCGTTTAAAAAGGTAACTGGCAAAATTTACAGTATTTGCTACAACTAGTAGCGGAATTCTTCCGGGCGGCCTTATAAAGGCTTATGACGTAATCGGGCCGCCCGGAAATCAAGGCTGTATAGCGGTCAAAACCTATGGAGAATCAGCATGACGTTACCAAGTGGTCATCCCCGCAGTCGCCTGCTTAAGCGTTTTACCGAGCTTGGGCCTTATATTCGCGATGGGAAATGTGGCGAAACCCGGTTCTTCTTCGACTGTCTGGCTGCCTGCGTCAATGTGAAACCGGCGCCGGAACTGCGTGAGTTCTGGGGCTGGTGGATGGAGCTGGAAGCGCAGGCTGACCACTTTACCTATGTCTACCATATCGGTCTGTTCGATAAAGAGGGCGACTGGTCGGTGGCAAACATCAAAGGCAAAGAGAACACGGCACGTGTGGAAGAGACCTTACGGAATTTCCATACCCGCCTGAAAGCGATGCTGAAGGAGTTAGAGCTGGATCTTATCCCGGCCAGCGACTTCGATGAGAAACCGGTGAAGCTGAGCGCCTGATTAGGTAGTTCAGTAAAATAAAGACGAAAAAAATGGCGAGTTTAAAAACTCGCCATTTTTGTTGAAGTCTGGCCCGCTGTTAGATCGAGTTTTCGCAGAGAACACGGTCAGATCGGAAAGACGCAAAAGCCGCCATCCATGGCACGCTCTGCTCACGCGATTACGCACCTCATCCCTGAGGTGCGTCCGTAAACGGGCCAACGCTTTGCGTTGTTCAAAAACGCTCCCGGCGTTTTTGTCCGTGGCGTGGGACGCTTTCCTCTTCTGACCGTGTTCCCTGCGTGTTGAATTTATGCGTTGCTGCCAGATCCAAATCCGCCCGGTTTTCGAGCCTCAAATCAGAACTGGTAAGTCACACCCATTGCCACAATGTCGTCGTTGTTGATCGACAGCGCGTTGTCATCATCCAGCTGGTTGATTTTGTAATCCACGAAGGCGGACATGTTTTTGTTGAAGTAGTAGGTTGCACCCACATCGATATATTTCACCAGATCTGCATCACCGATACCGTTTTCAATATCTTTGCCTTTGGTCTGCACATAGCCAATAGAAGGACGCAGGCCGAAATCAAACTGATACTGCGCCACCAGTTCGATGTTCTGCGCTTTGTTGGCTGCGCCCGCGACGGCAGCGCCGGTATTACGGTTGGTGCCGCTGATTGGCGTCATGTTGCGGGTATCGGTGTAAATCGCCGCCAGGTAAACGCTGTTGGCATCATACTTCACCCCTGCGCCCCAGGAATCTGCGCGGTCACCGCCGCCATAGGCGCGCGCCTGCTGCTGGTTGGTGCGGTCAGATGAGGTGATGGCACTCATCAGGCTCACGCCGCTATCACCCAGCGCATAGCCCAATGAAGCACCGTAGCCGTCGCCGTTCTGGCGGTTAATGTCAGTACGGCTGTTGGCGCTGGTGGCGTCGTTCTTGCCCTGATACTGCAGCGCAAATTTCAGGCCATCGACCAGACCAAAGAAGTTGTTGTTGCGGTAAGTGGCGACGCCGGTGGCGCGCTGGGTCATAAAGTTATCGGAACGGGCCGTGCCGTCCCCACCGAATTCCGGGAACACGTCGGTCCAGGCTTCAACGTCATACAGCACGCCATAGTTACGGCCATAATCCACCGAACCATACTGCGAGAATTTCAGGCCAGCAAAACCCAGGCGGGTCTTGTTGCCGTTATTGGCGTCGCTGCCTTCAGAGTTATTAACGTTGTACTGATATTCCCACTGACCGTAACCGGTCATCAGGTCATTAATCTGCGTCTGGCCTTTAAAGCCGATACGGGTATAAGACTTGTCACCGTCTGCGCTGGCATTATCGCTGATGTAGTGCTCAGCTTTAACTTTGCCGTATAAATCCAGTTTGTTGCCGTCTTTGTTATAGATTTCGGCAGCGTGCGCGGCAGAAGCCAGCGTCAGCGTGGAGACGATCATGGCCAGTGTGCTTTTCTTCATTTGCTATCAATCCCAATGTGAACGCCGTAAAAAAACGAAAGTTTTTGTAAAACACCGACTTTTTACCCGTCCGTGATGAACTTTTTATGACACTTTTCCGGATTTCTTGTTAATGCTGAACTTTTGGTCTACCGCCTTGTCCGCGTAAATTCGTGCTTTTCCCCCGCTGGCTGTTGGCTTCCGTATCGACTCCTGTTAAAACGTCCTTTCGTAAAAATTTTTCACTACGGCAGGAAATATGAGTGGCAGTCAGACCTTAGTGGTCAAGTTGGGTACCAGCGTTCTTACCGGCGGCTCTCGCCGGTTAAATCGGGCGCACATGGTGGAACTGGTTCGTCAGTGTGCGCAGCAGCATGCCGCAGGCCACCGCATTGTGATCGTCACTTCTGGCGCGATGGCCGCCGGACGCGAACATCTGGGCTACCCCGAACTGCCACCCACCATCGCCTCAAAGCAGCTGCTGGCTGCGGTGGGGCAGAGCCGTCTGATTCAGCTGTGGGAACAGTTATTCTCCATCTATGGCATCCATATTGGTCAGATGCTGCTGACCCGTGCCGACATGGAAGATCGCGAACGTTTCCTGAATGCCCGCGATACGCTGCGCGCGTTGCTGGATAACCACATTGTGCCGGTGATCAACGAGAACGATGCGGTTGCTACCGCTGAAATCAAAGTGGGCGACAACGACAATCTTTCGGCGCTGGCGGCGATGCTCGGCGGTGCCGACAAGCTGCTGCTGCTGACCGATCAGCAGGGTCTGTTTACCGCCGATCCGCGCAACAATCCTGACGCTGAGCTGATCAGCGACGTCCACGTGATCGATGATGCGTTACGCGCGCTCGCGGGTGACAGCGTATCCGGTCTCGGCACCGGCGGTATGTCGACCAAGCTTCAGGCGGCGGATGTTGCCTGCCGCGCCGGAATAGACGTGATTATCGCCTCGGGCAGTCGCAGCGGTGTGATCAGCGATGTGATTGACGGTAAGCCGGTTGGTACGCGATTCCATGCACAGCAATCGCCGCTGGAGAACCGTAAACGCTGGATTTTCGGTGCGCCACCGGCGGGCGAACTCACCGTCGATGACGGGGCACTGGCGGCCATCATTGAACGCGGCAGTTCGCTGCTGCCCAAGGGCATCCGTGCTATTCAGGGAAATTTCTCGCGCGGTGAAGTGATCCGCATCCGCAGCCTGCAGGGCCGGGATATTGCTCACGGTGTTTCTCGTTACAACAGTGATGCGATGCGCATGATAGCCGGCCATCACAGCCAGCAGATCAGCGAAATTCTGGGATATGAATATGGCCCGGTGGCCGTTCACCGCGACGACATGATCGTCAGTTAAGGAGCGGACAATGCTTGAAGAGATGGGAAAAGCGGCGCGTGCCGCAGCGTATACCGTGGCCGATCTGTCGACGGCTGAGAAGAATCAGGTTCTGATGACCATTGCTGACCGCCTTGAGGCGGAGAGCGCAGACATTCTGGCTGCTAACGAGCTGGATTTAGCCGATGCGCGTCAGAACGGCATGAGTGCCGCGCTGTTAGACCGGCTGACACTCAACCCGCAACGCCTCGCCAGCATCGCCAGCGATGTGCGTCAGGTCTGTCAGCTGGCCGATCCGGTGGGACAGTTAATCGACGGCGGTCAGCTCGACAGCGGACTGCGTATTGAACGCCGTCGCGTGCCGCTGGGCGTTGTTGCAGTCATTTATGAGGCGCGTCCTAACGTCACGGTTGATGTCGCCAGCCTGTGTCTGAAAACCGGCAACGCCGCCATTCTGCGTGGCGGCAAAGAGACCTGGCGCACCAATGCGGCCACCGTCCGGGTGATCCAGAACGCGCTGAAACAGCACGGTCTGCCGACGGCTATCGTGCAGGCGATTGAAAATCCGGATCGCGAGCTGGTGAATCAGCTGCTGAAGCTGGATCGCTACGTCGATATGCTCATTCCGCGTGGCGGAGCCGGGCTGCACAAGCTGTGCCGGGAAAACTCCACTATCCCGGTGATTACCGGCGGCATCGGCGTCTGTCACATCTACATTGATGAGACGATGGAGATTGAACCGGCGCTTGATCTGCTCGTCAACGCCAAAAAACAGCGTCCCAGCGCCTGTAACTCGCTGGAAACGCTGCTGGTGGATCAGGCGATGGCCGAACGTTTCCTGCCCGCTTTCAGCGCGCGTATGGCGCAGGAAGGCATCGCGCTGCATGCTGACAGCAACGTGCTGGCGCAGCTGCAGCAGGGCCCGGCTTCGGTCATCCAGGTTAATCCTCAGCAGTACAATGATGAGTGGCTGTCGCTGGACCTTAACGTCAAATTAGTGGCGGATATGGATGAGGCGATCGATCACATCCGTACGCACGGCACGCAGCACTCGGATGCCATCCTGACCCGCGATACCCGCAACGCCGCGCGGTTTGTTCGTCAGGTCGACTCCTCAGCAGTCTATGTTAACGCCAGCACCCGCTTCACCGATGGCGGGCAGTTTGGCCTGGGTGCCGAAGTGGCGGTCAGTACCCAGAAGCTGCATGCACGCGGCCCAATGGGATTAGAGGCGCTGACCACCTATAAATGGATTGCCTGGGGCGACGACACGCTCCGGTCATAGCTACGATAATTTTTAACAAAACGGGAGTCTTTCAGAGACTCCCGTTTTTTTTAGCCCGGCTTTCCGGTCCAGTGAAAGATAGAGTTTTCTGCCCATCTGATCAATTTTCATTCCGATCCTGTCACCGTTGCCCGTTATGCTGGCTGAATTTCACGCAATTTCTTACGGAACATTCCTGAAAGGCGGGGCTGTATGCGGCCTGAGGCAATATTTTTTGTTCAGCTGCAGGCCGGAGCGGATAATGATAATTAGAAATGCTTGATAAAGCGGTTAGGTAGTAAACGAGCGGTAATATAAAATGAACTGGTAGCAATAATGAAAATAACATCCAGTATCTCTTCTATGGCTGATTATTAACTAATGGTTAAAAAAGAAAGTACAAGACAAGCTTTCACCACCAGGCTGATAGCGGCCTGTGAGAGTGCCGGCATTGTCGGACATGGACGAAACAAACAGGTTGCCAGAGCCCTGCAGCAGCAGGGCTGTAAGATTTCAACACCAGGAGTGTGGAAGTGGTTTAACGCGCAGTCAGTGCCTGATGGCGGCAATTTACTGGCGCTCAGCCAGCTGCTGGGAGTCAGGGTAGAGTGGCTGCAATACGGTATGGAACAACCCGCAGACCCGGTAACGCTGAGTACGTTTACCGGCCATAAGAATGTGTTTCGGGTGGATAGCCTTGATATCGGGCAGCGAAGCGCTGCGGGTCTGCCCGCGCGTGATGAGTTTGTAGAGACCATCCAGGCGATCGAATATGGTCTGGATGAGGCGCGGGTGCTATTCAACGGGCGGCCGGCGGAGAACATCCGGTTAATTGCCATCAATAGCGACTCTATGGCTGACACCTTTGCACCGCGCGATCAGCTGTTTGTGGATATCAGCGTGCGGATGTTCGACGGTGATGGCATCTATATTTTTACCCTCGATGAGCAACTCTATCTCAAGCGTCTGCAGCTGCAGCATAAGAAAATTGCTGTAATTTCAGATAATAAACGCTATGAAACCTGGTATCTCAATCACGACGACGTTACCAGCCTGAAGGTCCTGGCAAAAGTGATCATGAGTCAGGCGCGTCACTATCAGATCCTCGGCTAAGGCCGCTTTTGCCGCCTTTCTCAGACAGGCTGCAAAAAAATAATCGGCATAAATTCATAAATTTAACCAGCAGTAAATAAAAAATTAACCAACAGTGTTTGATAAAGCATAAGAACCTGTTAATAATTTGGATATGGATGAACGAAGCAGTTCTTTCACGGATGAGCCGCTCTTAAACAATTGAGGCGCTGCACAAGCGCGAATCATACCACCCAAAAGTCAGTGAACTTTGGGATGGGGTGGATGCGCAAAATGCAGCGTCGTCAGATGCCGTTTATTTCCCCTCGCTTACTTTCCACCTGGCTGCTAACGCAGCCGGGCGGCGAGCGTGCGAGCGCGATACACGTCATTCGGGCCCGTTCGGATCACCGAAAGCTCGCGCCTGCCACCCCATCGCCAAAGACTCATTCACAGGAGGAGTTATGGCGATAATTCACTATGGCAAAAGCGTTTTTGTGGGCAACGCACGTACTCGTCGCCATCGGCGGCGCCAACCTCTCAGCAGCCTGACTCAGAGCATCGACCAGGCCCTGAACTTCCCAACTGAACCCCCCGTCCTGAGACGTGCAGAGCAAATCTGCCAGCGTCAGGTCGCCCCGCGCGTTGATCGCGCAATCACTGCACCCCGCGTCACCAGTCAGGAAACACCCAGTTTCGACAATTGCTGTCTTCCGCATGTTCACCTCTACGCCGTGAGCTGAAGCGCGAAGAAAGCGTGCATTTCCGTTCCGGCTAACTCTTCGTTATCTCCAGCTCTCACTGGATGCAATTTGCTGAATTACTGTTCAGTTTTGCTGCAGGGTCAGTCAGGCCTCTTGCCGCGCCTGAACGGGTAATGATCAGCAGGCGTTATGTATTTCTTTTCACAATGGTGAATTGCTTTAACCCGTCATTAAGGAGTCGTTATGAGCCAGATAATTGCAGTACTGAATTTTGAAGAGGGATATGTCGACACGCCTTACCTCGACACGCTGGGCTTTCCCACGGTCGCGGGCGGTATCCGCATCGGGCCTAAGGGGGCATCGCTGAGTAATTACACTTTCCGCGTGCCACGGCGCGTCGGGGATGTCTGGAAGCAGTGCATTCTTGAAAACAAAGTTCAGGAGATGCAGGGCAGGGATCTGCTGCGTAACGCGCTGGCGAAGTGCAATGACGCCCGCACGGATGTGTTGCTGAGCATGACCTATCAGCTGGGCGTCGAAGGCGTTATGCAGTTCAAAAACATGCTCACCGCCATCGCTGCTGAACAATTCAATGAGGCAGCTGAAGCGATGATGAACAGCCTCTGGGCCCGCCAGACACCGGGCCGCGCCCGGCGTCATGCGGAGATGATGCGCAGCGGAACCTATGCGGTTTACAGGGGGCTGCTATGAGATGGCTCATGTTTCTCGTCGCCGTACTGACGGCGATCATCATCCTGCTGCTGTTGCAGCGCTTCACCACCCTGCAGTTTGTCTCTCATGCCCGCCTGCTCTTCAAAACCTGGTCCGTCTGGCTCGCGTCGCTGGGATCCATGCTCAGCGCCTGGGCACAGTCATTCCCTTCTGCCGCCGTTGATGCCTGGAACGTGCTGCCGGAGGACGTGAAATCGATTCTGCCACACAACTACCTGGGGTTTGTGGGGGCGTTCATGGTGGCGATGGGCGTGATTGCACAATTTGTTCGTCAGAAAAATCTGCTTAACGCGAAAGAGCAAACGGAAGGAGCGAAACCATGACGCTGATTACCACTTTACTGGGCGGCAGCTGGCACTGGCTTGCTGCACTGGCCGGCATCATTGCGGCACTGGGCGCCAGTTATTTCGGCGGCAGGAAAATCGGCAAAGTGCAGCAAAAAGCGCGATCTGACGTCGCAAACGCGCAACAAGAGGCGTCCCGCGTCAGCGCAGTGGCGCAACAACAACAACATAACCGCGAGGAGGCTAACCGTGTGGCGACTGACAACCATAGCCTTGATGACGCTGCTGCTCGCGACAAGCTGCAGCAGTCGAAATACCACAAACCCTGAGCCGGTGGCGATCACCGACTCTGCCTGCGTACTTTTTTCCCCTCTTTATACCTACGGCGATGACGCGCAAAAAATGGACGTCAGGACAGTGCGCGCCATCAACACCCACAACGACATGTGGGACACCCTCTGCGGCCATCCGGCTGCGGCTAAGTAGTGCGCTGATGGTCAGCGCGATATCTCAATGATCCTGAGGAGGATTCTATGATCGAAGTTAACTCTTTTGCTGAACTGCGCACCACTGTTCCACCAAAATCAGGTGAAGTCGCGAGCCTGAAACGCTATTACGACAAAGACTCCAGCTTCCGTGGCGGCGCAGACTTTGTCGGTTTCCTCACCACCACGCCGCTGAAAGATGATGGCGGTACAGTGGCGGTGGGTAACGGTTTCTACTGGAAGCGCACCATCAACGATCCCGCCGAAGTGAATATCCTGCACTTTGGCGCGAAAGGGGATGGCGTCACCGATGACACTGATGCCTTTAAGCGCATGCTGGCATGGACGCAGAGCTACAACACCTATGCGAAAGCGATTCCGGTACGTTTTCCGGGTGGTCGCTTCCTGATTTCACCTATCGATATCAGCGATACAGAGTTGCCGTTCTTTGGTCTGGCAGGTGACGATATCGAACTCGGCTCGTCACCGCGCACCACTATTATTTCTGACAAAAGTGCTACTCCGGTGTTTAAGGTTAATGCGCGTAAAATCGCCATCAAAGGCATCTGCTGGCACGGACAGGCTAATGCCGGGACTGTCGACACCACACTCAAAGTCACCGTCACGCCTGAACAGTGCAGCAACGTTCAGCCGTTCTTCGAAAACACGATTGTCGGCGGCCAGATCGTCAATATCTTCTGCTTCAAGGCGCAAAGTACCGGGGGAACCGTCTTTAAGCTGCAGGATACGCTCGACAGTAAGTTCGATCAGATCTACACCTCCACGACCTATTCACGCGTGTTTGATGTCGGCTGGTCAAACACACCGAAGGGGAACTGGGACCACTCAACCGCCATTGAGCTCTGTAATGCCAACTTCCAGTCGGGCTACGGCGACGCCACGCTCTACATGCCGCGCGTTACGCAGGGCGTCATACGCAACGTCTGGATTGAGCACACGACTAACCCGGGGGATCTGTCGGACGGCGGCTGGAACATTGAGACGCTCAATATTGAAGATTGCGCCACGCCGCTCAATCTCAATAATGCCCGCGTGGTAATGCGCCATATTAACCTCCAGGCGGGGGCGAAAATCACTAATGATCTGGCCGGGAGTAAGTGGTTATCGACCTTTGAATATGGCTATCGTCGGGATGAGAACTACGGCACGTTCATGACCGGTTCGCTGCGTGCTGGCTATTACAGCGGCTATAAAGTGGTGAATAACACCGCGACCGACAACTGGTATCGGCTGGGGCAGCTCTATTTCCCGGCGCCTAACCAGCAATGGGTGATGGAACTGATCAGTAAAGCGGATGCCACCACGCCGTCCGGCACCGCCGGTTCACCGGTCAATATGCCTGCCACTGGTAAAACCCTGATCAACCTGCAGCGACTGGAGACGGTCTGGGCCGATGCTTACCACATGGGACAGCCTTCCGTGCTGGACATTCGTTATGGCCGGGTAGGGACCACCTATGCCGTCATCTGGGTCAAGCTGAAAGCCAACAGCGGCGAGACCATGTTCAACCTGAAGACCACCGGTCCGACCCGTTTCGACACCGGTTCCTGCTCGCTGTTCCAGTCGGATATGTCGGTGGTGACGGACATCACCAATATCAGCAACCTGAAACCTGCGGCACGCTTCGGCATGCACAATGGACTGGCAGGTATTGGTGCTAACGAGAAGGGCGTGGTGACGCTCGCGACCGCTGCGGGTACACCGACCAATAAAACCGCGCCAACCGGTTTTGTGCTGATCAATATCAACGGCGTTGACCGCAAGGTTCCTTACTACGATTGATGATCGGCATGTTTTGGGCGAGGCTCCGGCCTCGCCCTTTTTTAACCGGTAACAAAAGTCAGGTGAAAATATCATTGTCATATGGGGAAATATGAATGCTTTTCAAACAAGTGCACTTGACGTAATAACGGCTCTTTTTTACCGTAGCACCCGTACTTCTCACCCTTGCCGGTGTAGCTCAGTTGGCAGAGCAGCGCATTCGTAATGCGAAGGTCGCAGGTTCGACTCCTGTTTCCGGCACCACTCCGCTCTTTTTCAGCCTCACGCCGGAATAAATTTCTGCAGGCCATTCTTAAGCCTTCATTCTGATTAAAGAACCCACACTGAGAATTTACCGTCGCCAGCCGCTATCTGCTGGTGCGGCAGGGTTTGTCTGCCATAAACAATGCGCGCTCTGGCCAGGTTGTCAGTCCGGAACGCTGAACCGTTCACTCATCGCCGCTAAGTTCAGGCCACGCTATTTGCGTTTAATTTGAATAACGGCTTGCGTCGCCTGGTGAAGTGTGGCCTAATGAATCGTCGGTTTGATTAACAGACACTATCAAAGTAAGTAACCAAAGCAGTTCTCATCTCTAAGTTTGTCGCGAGACATCCCTTCTTTTTGAGTCTTCTCTTACGTTCTGATTAAAATCTGTTCTCAGGCCATTATGCCGGAAGGCTCGATATATTAAGGATTTAAGCATGTCTAACAAAATTCGCGGTACCGTTAAATGGTTTAACGCAGAGAAAGGCTTCGGTTTCATCTCTCCTGCAGACGGCAGCAAAGATGTATTCGTACATTTCTCTGCAATCCAGGGCACCGATTTCCGTTCATTAGACGAAGGTCAGCAAGTTGAATTCACAGTAGAAAATGGCGCCAAAGGCCCAGCTGCTGCGAACGTTGTTGGTCTCTAAGGACTGAAAATTACTTTTAAATGTCCTCACTGTAATGGCTCACAGTTTCGTACATCACATTTTGATGTTACAAGAGCCAATCCGCATGGAGCGAAATGCATTTTCTGCAAATCTGTCGTTGTTCAGGTGAACGCGGCGAGGATTGCAATTCAGAGCCAGCTTCGCGCTCTCTGATAAAGGCTAGTGAGCTTTATAGCGTTGTTGCATTTACAGTAATAAAAGGCTGCCTCTGGCAGCCTTTTTTGTTTTCTGCTGTTTCCCCTCCGCCATCCCTCATCCTTTCTTCTGTACCCGCCGGAATACCTTAGCTTCCCTGCGTAACTTTTTGCTCAACCACCTGTAACCTGTTCGTTTACTGTCACCGATCTGAAACAGGCCCGCCGGAGCAGGCCATTAAAGGGAATCAGCGAAGCACGGGTTGCAGTGCGAGCTTGCCGGTATTAAACACGCTCATCGCCTGCGCCATACGCTCAGCCTGATCCTGCAGTGCCTGTGAAGCAGCTGATGCTTCCTGAACCAGCGCGGCGTTCTGCTGCGTTACCGCTTCCATCTGGGTAATCGCCTGATTGATCTCATTGATACCGCTGCTCTGCTCGCTGCTGGCAATGGTGATTTCGCTCATAATATTCGCCACGCTCTGCACGCTGTTTACCACCTCACCGATGGTCGAACCCGCATGAGTGACCAGTTTGCTGCCTTCATCGACTTTAGCGACCGAATCTTCAATCAGTACCTTAATCTCTTTGGCCGCGGAGGCTGATCGCTGTGCCAGATTACGCACTTCACTTGCAACCACCGCAAAGCCGCGACCCTGTTCACCCGCCCGCGCCGCTTCAACGGCGGCGTTCAGAGACAGAATATTGGTCTGGAAGGCGATGGAGTCGATAACGCTGATGATATCGACAATTTTGCGTGAGGAGAGGGCGATCGCTTCCATCTTCTCGATCACTTTTTCCATGACCACGCCACCTTCACGCGCTACGCTGGAAGTCGTCGATACCAGGTGATTAGCTTCACGCGCGTTGTCGGCATTGTGTTTCACGGTCGACGTCATCTGCTCCATGGCAGAGGCGGTCTCTTCCAGTGAACTGGCCTGCTGCTCAGTGCGGGTCGAGAGGTCAAGGTTACCACTGGAGATTTGATTAGAGGCGACCGCGATAGTGTCGGATCCGGTGCGTACTTCAGTCACAATCGACAGCAGGTTATCGTTCATTCGCTGCAGCGCCTGCATCAGGACGCCAGTTTCATCACGCGAGGTGACCTGCATCTGGGTACTCAGATCGCCCGCGGCAACGCGTTCAGCAACGTCAACCGCAGCAACCAGCGGACGCACAATAGAGCGGGTCAGGAAGTAGCCCAGCATAATCGCGGCCAGAATCGCCAGCGCGGAGAAAATCAGCGTGATGGAGATGGCGGACTGACCATTTTCCACAATACCCTGACCTTCGCTGCGCAGCTGCGAGTCCTGAGAGTTGGCAAAATTTACCGCATCCTGCAGGAATTTATTCTGGGTGGCGGTCATCGATTTCAGGACATAGGCGCTGGCTGCATCAAAATTGCCCGCTTTGATCAGGCCGATCAATTCAGTTTTGACCTGCTCAAATGCCTGAGACGAGGCCAGCAGACCAGCGATCTTTTTCTTACCGACGGGTGTAACCTGGATGTCCTCAATCTTTTTCATCGCGATGTTAGTGCGTTGCGTGGCTTCATCCAGCTGCCCATAACGTTTCACATTCATTTCCGGACGGTTTGTGTCGATCACCATGCCGCGCAGGTATTTGATCTGATCGTTGACGCCATCGCGCACATCAAATGCCAGTCGTACTTTCACATAGCGATCGTCAACGATCGATGAGATCGCGGTATTAATACTGTTAATTCTGGTAATGGATGTTACGCCAATCACTATCAGTAACGTCACAATAATACCGAAGGCTGCTGCGAGCCGCATTCCCACCTTCATATTCTTGATACTGAACATGTTCTCTTCCCCGTTTTATTATTAATCAGTTTGTTAGCAACACTCAGGTTCTCTGCTGTTGTGCGCAGTGCCTTGCTGATGTCTGTGGTCACAGCCGCAGGCAAAAAGGTGATCTCGCGCATACAGTTATCGGAGCACAAACATGTACCTTTAATAATTTTTAAGTAATAACGGTGCGTGAATAAATAGTCACTGAAAAGCTTCAGAAAGGGTTAACAAATAAACAAAGGGGAAACTCAGGCAAAAAAAAGGGCCGTCAGCAGGAATGCTGACGGCCCGATCCAGACAAGCATGACCGGATTCAGAAAACTAAGAAGTAGAGGCCTACCCAGAATGCGACACTTAACGTGACGGCGGTAATCCAGGCCAGCTGGCGTAAACGGCCACGCAGCACTTTCTGAGGAGAAGGGGTAGCAGGTGCCGGTGTAACAGGTAAAGTTTCAATATGCATAGTCGGTTCCTGATCAGGCCAGCCATTCTGCTGGCTAAAAAGTAAAAACATACCGGGCATTCTTCGCGGCCCGGATTTGTTTAGCGGGCAGTGTCGAGAACGTTGAAAATCACGTCTGACAGCTCATTCAGTTCAAACTTCGCCACATAACCGTCGGCACCCACTTTGCGCACATGATCTTCGTTGGCGCTGCCAGAGAGTGAGGAGTGAATGACGACCGGCAGAACCTTGAGAATCGGGTCCCGCTTAATGTTGCGGGTCAGCGTAAAGCCATCCATCTCAGGCATCTCCAGATCGGTCAGGACCAGCGCAATTTTGTCGTGAATCGACTCGCCCGCAGCCTGTGCTTCCTGGCTCATCAGCTTAATTTTTTCCCAGGCTTCAAGACCGGTGTTAAACATCAGCGCCGGAATGCCCATGCTCTTCAGGCCCTGCTCCAGCAGCTGACGCGCCACTTTAGAATCTTCTGCCACAATGGCGACTGCACCAGGGCGATAGTTGAACGCACGTGGTCTGGCCGCTTCCGGTTCAACGCCGCGCACTGAAGGAATGATGTCATACAGAATCTGCTCAACGTCCAGCACCATCGCCAGCTCGTTGCTTTGTTTGTCGCTGTCCAGGCAGGCGATGCTGGTAATATTACGGCCGCCGATACCGGCTTCAGCGGTATGCACCTGGCTCCAGTCGAGACGCACGATGTTTTCTACTGACTCCACGGCAAACGCCTGGGTGTTACGGGCATACTCGGTCACCAGCAGCAGGTTAAGACCGGTTTCCGGCACACAGCCCGCTACTGCAGGCAGGTCGATCACCGGAATGAACTGACCACGAATACTCGCCATCCCCAGAAGCGGCGAACGCATGCCCGCGGCTTTAGTGATGGTCGGCATCGGTACAATTTCACGCAGCTTGAAGACGTTAATGCCAAACAGTTCAGACTTGCCTTTCAGCTGATCGGAACCTAAGCGAAACAGCAGCAGCTCAAACTTGTTCGATAACGCGAGGTTCGCTCTTTCATCGATCTCTTTTTGAAAATTATCCATGGTTGCCTCTGCATTAACGCAGCTGGTGAAATAGGGTGTGAACAGGTTATCGGCAGCAAACGGAAAAAGGTGAGAAGAGAAGGGTGAAATAAAACGGATGCCAATTATTGTGCCAGGCTTAACCCTGAAGGTTCAACATGGACACCTTTCCAATAAAGGAGTGTGAAATGAAAAAAGTGATTTTAGCGTCGTTGCTGGTGATGATGAGCGCGGGCGTTTCAGCTGAAGAGGGCGGATACAAAGCAGGCGATACGCCGCCGCCGCAACACAAGCAGGATGCCGGCTATAAAGGGTCAGAAGATACCGGCCAGACCCACATCGATCAGATCCGCGATTTCCGTCAGGGCGGGTATGTAACGCTGGAAGGTTACATCGTGAAGAAAGAGCAGGGTGAGCGGTATCAGTTCCGCGACAACACCGGGACATTACCGATTATTGCCCCGAAGAAGACCTTTGATGGTAAAACCTACACCGCTGAGGACAAAGTGCGCGTCAGTGGCAAGGTACAGGGCAAAGGCGATAAAACCACGCTGCATGTGTCACGCATCGAAGAGCCATAACAGACCAGGCGAGGTCATGACCTCGCCCTTTTTTATTTAGTCTTTCAGCAGAATCGCCCGGCAGGTTTTGCCTTTGATTTTGCCCTGCTTAAGTTTCACCAGCGCCGCTTTGGCCTGATTTGCCTCAATCGCTACATAGGCATGGGTCGGGGTCAGGACAATTTTCCCAATCTGCTCAGCGCGATAACCCGCTTCACCCGTCAGCGCACCCAGAATATCTCCCGGACGTATCTTGGCTTTACGACCACCATCAATGCACAACGTCATCATGGCGGCAGGCAGTGGCTTACTGCTGCCCTTTTTCAGCGTGCTGGCCGAGACCCACGGCAGTTTCTGCTGCAGGAAATCTTCCAGCGCATGCGCACGCGCCATCTCATCGGCCGCGACCAGGCTGACGGCAACACCATGCTCGCCTGCACGCGCCGTACGACCAATGCGGTGCAGGTGAACTTCAGGGTCCCAGGCGAGCTGATAGTTGACCACCATCGCCAGCGATTTGATGTCGAGTCCGCGCGCGGCGACATCGGTGGCGACCAGCACACGACCGCTGCCGTTCGCGAAGCGAATCAGCACGCGTTCACGATCGCGCTGCTCAAGGTCGCCATGCAGTGGCAGGGCGCTGATATCACGCGCGTTAAGCGCCGCAGCAACATCATCACACTCACGTTTAGTGTTGCAGAAGACCACGCAGGATGAAGGCTGACGATCGCTGAGCAGGGCTATCAGCAGGCCCAGTTTTTCATTGTGGCTGGCTTCAAAGAACTGCTGGTCGATTGAGGGCAGTTCGCTGACATCTTCAGTGACAACGCTCAGTGCATCACGCTGAAAGCGGGTGCTGATAGCGGTGATACCGTCGGGCCAGGTAGCGGAAAAAAGCAGCGTCTGACGCGAGGCGGGCGTCGCTTCAATGATCGTTTCCATATCATTGAGGAAGCCCATCTCCAGCATCCGATCCGCCTCATCCAGCACCAGCGTGCTGAGCTGGTCCAGCTTGAGGTTTTCGCGGTTGATGTGGTCGAGGATACGACCCGGCGTGCCGACCACAATATGCGGTGGATGCACCAGCGAATCACGCTGCGCGCTCATTGGCTGTCCGCCACACAGGGTCAGGACTTTGATGTTGCGGGTGAAGCGTGCCAGCTGGCGCAGCACGTTACCCACCTGATCCGCCAG
Source organism: Pantoea sp. S62 (assembly GCF_016658625.1). Classification (NCBI taxonomy): domain Bacteria; kingdom Pseudomonadati; phylum Pseudomonadota; class Gammaproteobacteria; order Enterobacterales; family Erwiniaceae; genus Pantoea; species Pantoea sp. S62. Next base: position 60,196 of record NZ_JACVVI010000005.1, read on the forward strand.
TTCACGGGTCGGACAGAGGATCAGTGCCTGCGTCTGAAAGCGGATGCTGTCGATATGGTGCAGTAAACCAATACCAAAGGCAGCCGTTTTACCGCTGCCGGTTTTCGCCTGCGCACGCACGTCGCGTCCCTGCAGAATGGCGGGCAGCGTAGCGGCCTGCACGGGCGTCATGCTGGTGTAGCCCATCTCGCGCAGGTTATCGAGCTGGCTGTCGGGAAGCGAATTGAGGGTAGAAAAAGCGGTCACGGGCGCGGCCTCTGAGGCTGAAAGTGTGGGGCATTATTGCGGGGCAAGTCTGGCAGAAAGCACGCCTGACAGCAACGGGAACCTCGATGGTTAGCGGTATGAAACTAAATCTGCCGGTGCGCTTAGGAATAAGCTGAAGTTTACTGAAAAAAGGTGGTTTATTTTTATAGATTAACGCCGGCTTAACGTGGTTGTTCCAGAGTGACGATCGGTTAATACCAGTAATTATTTTATAAGTGACCGTTTTTAAAAAAATATTTCATTGTTAATCAGATAAATCCTCAACTAAGACTTCAGTAATAGAATTAATCATTAAAAAATATCACCACTGGTGCCGATAAAAATCCTGATCTAATTGCTTTATATTTATCGCGCCATATTCCTGGTACAACGACCGGTAGAGGGTATTTGCATTGAGTAATAGCATCCAGGGACCACATGAAAATGTGCTTAAAATAGTAGGCCGCGCCGTACTGACACTGCATGTTCATGGCGAGAGTTTATCTGCGGATAAAATCGCATCCATGATCGGCTGTTATGCGGAAGATGAGCCCTGTGATCAGGAAGATCGTCGCTTATACGCGCTGGCAATGGAATTAATGTCGAATGATCAATGGGCCAAAAGCGCGTAACCCGCACTCCGCTCAGGTAAATGCAGAGCCTCCCGTGTGGAGGCTCTGTTGTTTTTAGGGGGCGTATGAGGGGGACATGTTCAGGCAGTAAGGTCGCTGCTGGCAAATCCTGAGCAGGTATGTGTTAGCCGCAGAGCAGGCTTCAGGGAGTATATGCCCTCGACAAAGACGCAAAACTGCTATCTGTGGCCCGCTATGCTTTGCTACAGGCATAGGCTCCCTTCGCTTCACGTCCGGCAGACGCTTCCCGTTTCAGGACCGTCGCTGCTGGTAAATCACGGGTACTGAGAATCTATCAGCAATAAACAAGCTTAAAGCGCAGGGAAGCCGGTCAGGAGAGGAAAGCGTCCCGCGCCAGGGACAAAAACGCCGGGAGCGTTTTTGTCCGCAGCCCTGCTGTGTCAGGCCGAGACCAGCGCAAAGACCGGCTTACCGCGTGAGAAGGTCGCCACTACCGGTGAAATGCGCGCCACGGCTTCAGCGGAACAGCTCGCTGCTACCAGCATCATGCTCGCATCATCGCCCGGCGCAGGCCACTGACGATCGCCCTGAGCAGAGAGCGGCAGCCGATCGTCTGTGGCGATGGCCAGCGCTCGCGACAGCGAGAACTCGTCCGAACCACGATAGAGCTGTGCATAGAGATTCGCTTTTTCCAGCATGCTGCCGGTGCCAAACGGGGACCAGTGATCGATCACGCTGTCGGTGCCGGTCATCACCTTTATGCCCGCCGCCTGCAATTGAGGAATCGGCATAGTGAGCCTGCCAATCGGCAACGTGGAAGCGACGCTGAACTGCTGCTCCGCCAGCCCTTCGATCATGTTATCCAGCGCACTGCCGGTGAGCGTCGCCAGCGCAAAACCGTGGCTCAGCGTCACTTTACCTTTCAGCACCGGATTCTGCGCCACGGTGTCAATCATGTACTGAATCGCCGTCACGCCAGCCGGTGAGGTTTCATGCAGATGAATATCCACACCGCGCTGATAGTCGAGCGCAATCTGAAACATGGCATCCAGCGACTTCTCCATCGCACCATCCACGTTGGTGGGATCCAGCCCGCCGACATATTCAACGCCGTTCTGCATCGCCTCACGCATCAGGCCATCAACCTGCGAATGCAGCAGGCCGTGCTGCGGGAAGGCAACAATTTCACAGGAAAAAGCAGGATGACGGGCTAATGCCGCCTGCAGATGTTCCAGACTTTTCAGGCCGCTGACCGGATCGATATTGCAATGGCTGCGGGCGCGGGTAGTACCTTTGGCGTGCAGCAGGGCGATCAATCCTTCGGCACGGGCCTGGGAGTGCGGCAGTAGCTGCGGAATCAGCACCTGCTCGCGCGCAATCATATCCATGATGGTTTTGCCCTGACGTGGACGTGGAGCCTGCCACGGACCGCCGTAGAAGGTTTTATCAAGATGGATATGCATATCCTGCGTCGCGGGCAGCAGCAGCGCCTCCTGCGCATCCCATGACGGTAGCGTGCTGTCACCCTGGCCCGCCGAGGTCAGCTGGTCAATTTTGCCGTCGCGCACGCTGATGTCGTAAAGACCGGTCCGGGTCGCGACGACGTCGTCACCCTCGCGGATAAAACTCTCTTCCAGTCGCACATTGCGCAGCAGATAGTGGTCCTGTCGGGGCAGGGCGGCGGGCTGGTCGGGATTGATGGCGGACAACGATGAGCGGGTGGCGGCACTGGCCTGACCGAGACCGGCGGCCAGCAAGCCGCCTGCGGCGGTCCAGCGAACGCTTTGCCCCAGGAAATCACGGCGGCTCGGCGAAGAGGAAATAGGCATCAGAGGCTCCTGCAAAGTGAACAAGGTCTTAATCTGACAAACGACGCGTCACCCTGCTGCGTTATTTTCCACTGACGGCTATTCGATATTTCACTGCCAGCGCAGCTTGCCGAATGCCGCCAGTGACGCCGCCAGTTCGCGCTGCAGCGGATCCTGCGGATGACGGCAGAACAGCGCCAGTTCAAAGGTATTAATCACCGGCAGACCCTGTTCAGGACCCAGAACCCGGTGCTCCGGCAGACGGCAGCTGGCAGGCAGTAACGTCAGCCCCAGCCCCTGTGCACTGGCGGCGGCCAGCGCGACCAGGCTGGCGCTGCTGTAGCTGATGCGCCAGCTTCGGCCCAGCGCATCAAGCGTCTGACAGACCTCATCGCGATAGAGCCCCTGCTGGGGAAACAGCACCAGCGGCACCGGCGTCTGCTCAAAGCAGGGCCACTCTGCACTGTCGAGCCACAGCAGCGGTTCAGGACGCGACGCCAGCGGACGGTCGCCAGCGGGCTGTTTAATCAGCATGATGTCCAGCTCTTCACGCTGCCAGGCACGACGAAGCTCCACCTGCATACCGCTCATCACATCCAGCCGCAGCTGCGGATGATCACGACTGAAGTGCGCCAGCAGACCGGCCGTGGGGGCGGCAAAATCTTCCGGCACGCCAAGGCGCAGCACGCCATCGCGCCACTGGTCACTCAGTACATCGTGCGCTTCCCCGTTCAGGGCAATAATCCGCCGGGCGTAACCTAAAAGTTTTTCGCCTTCTTCGGTGATCTTTACCTGATGCGAGGAGCGGACCAGCAGTTCTTTACCGACCATCTCCTCCAGCCGCCGCACCTGCTGGCTGACGGTAGACTGCGACAGGTGCACTCTGTCGGCGGCGCGGGTAAAGCTGGCGGTTTCGCACACCGCCACAAAGCTGAGCAGCTGTTGCGGAGTGAACATCGGCTGACGATTCATTTTTCCACTACCTGGCAGAGTAATATTTCATTTCCAGATAGTAGCGACTGCTGTCAGGCTGGCAACTTTTAATGGCGTAGATTTCATATGAAGAGAGAGAACAACCTGCTGCTGGCGGCGCTGGTGCTGGCCGGGCTGAATATGCGGCCACTGATGACCTCTGTCAGTCCGTTACTCGGTGAGCTGCGGCAGAGCATCGGTCTGTCACCGCTGGCGGCCTCGCTGCTGCCTGCGGTGCCGATGATGATGATGGGTGCCATTGCCCTGGTCAGTGCGCCGCTGATGCAGCGCTTTGCGGTACGTAAATTACTGCTGGGCGGGCTGTTGCTGCTGTTGCTGGCGCTGGTGAGTCGATGGTTTGTGACTGACGGACGCGGGCTGGTGCTGACTGCCGTGCCGGGTGGGGCGGGCATTGGTATCGTCCAGATGGCGATGCCGGGATTGATTCGTCAGCGCTTTGGCAGCCGCAGTGCGGGCGTGACCGGACTATGGGCAGCGGCGCTGATGGGCGGCGGCGGGATTGGCGCGGCGATCTCGCCGTGGCTGAGCGCACATGCTGGCTGGCAGGGGGCACTGAGCAGCTGGGCGCTGCCGGTGGTGCTGGCTATCCTGCTCTGGCTGTTGATCACCACCACGCCACCCGCAGCCCGCACGGAGGCCGACGCAGTGCCTTCGCTGTGGCGAAAAACCCGCGCCTGGACGCTGGCGCTGAGCTTCGGGCTGGTGAACGGCGGTTACGCCATTTGTGTTGCCTGGCTGCCCGATTTTTACCATCAGCGTGGCTGGAGTGCGCAGGCGGGCGGTTCACTGCTCGGTATGATGATCGGCTGTCAGGTTACCGGTGCGCTGCTGCTGCCGTTGCTGGCGCGGGGCCGCGATCGTCGTCCATTGCTGCTGCTCACCCTGGCTATGCAGTTCTGCGGCATGCTCGGCTTCCTGTTTGCACCACAACTGGCACCATGGTTCTGGGCGGGGATAGCGGGCTTCGGGCTGGGCGGGGCGTTTCCGCTGGCACTGGTGCTGGCGCTGGATCATCTGGAGCAGCCCCAGGCTGGCGCGCGGCTGGTGGCCTTTATGCAGGGCGTCGGCTTTATTATTGCGGGCAGCATGCCGTTTATCGCCGGTCAGCTGCATGCGCTCACCGGAAATTTCACCAGCGTCTGGATTCTGCAGGCGACGGTCACGCTGCTGCTGATTGTGCTTAATCTGCGTTTTCATCCGCACAGCTATCAGCGCGCTTTCCCGGAGATAAATTGCTGATTTTGGTCCGACCAATCCCGGTAATATTTTTCTCTGGTTCACACTCCGGGAAAATTCGCCCAACTTCTGTTGCTATAGATTAACAATGCATTAACTATCTGTTGTCATAAGCCCCAATACAGCGGTTTGGTCTGACCAATCCGGGGCAGATGGCATACAGTACTGCATCTGCATGCCACATCACCTTTTCCTCTGGAGATACTGGCATGCAGATCTGGCAACAAAACTACGATCCGCTGGGTAATATCTGGCTCTCAAGCCTGGTCGCGCTGATCCCGATTCTGTTTTTCTTCTTTGCACTGATTAAGCTGAAGATGAAAGGCTATCTGGCCGCCACCACCACCGTGGTGCTGGCGCTGCTGGTGGCGCTGTTTCTCTATCAGATGCCCGTTGCCCAGGCGCTGGCCGCCGTGGTGTACGGTTTTCTCTATGGGCTGTGGCCGATTGCCTGGATTATTGTCGCCGCCGTGTTCGTCTACAAAATCTCGGTCAAAACCGGCCAGTTCGATATTATCCGTGCCTCTATCCTCTCCATTACCCCCGATCAGCGTCTGCAGATGCTGATTGTCGGCTTCTCGTTCGGGGCCTTCCTGGAAGGCGCGGCGGGCTTTGGAGCGCCGGTGGCGATTACCGCGGCGCTGCTGGTGGGGCTGGGATTTAATCCGCTCTACGCTGCCGGGCTCTGCCTGATTGTGAATACCGCGCCGGTCGCTTTTGGCGCAATGGGCATTCCGATTATCGTGGCGGGTCAGGTCACCGGACTGGATAGCTTCGCCATCGGCCAGATGGCCGGACGCCAGTTGCCGCTGCTGACGCTGATTGTGCTGTTCTGGATTATGGCGATTATGGATGGCTGGCGCGGCGTGAAAGAGACCTGGCCAGCGGTCGTTGTGGCGGGTGGATCCTTTGCCCTTGCCCAGTTCCTCAGCTCCAACTTCCTGGGGCCGGAGCTGCCCGATATTATCTCGTCGCTCGCCTCGCTGATTTCGCTGACGCTGTTCCTGCGGGTCTGGAAACCGGTACGCATCTTTCGTTTTGCCGATGCAGAGGCGAAGCACGGCGATGTGCTGCAACCGCCACAGAAGTATCGGCTGGGGCAGGTGATCCGCGCGTGGATGCCGTTCCTGTTTCTCACCGCCACCGTCACGCTCTGGAGCATCCCGCCTTTTAAAGCGCTGTTCGCCAAAGGTGGTGCACTCTATGAGTGGGTGCTGGCGGTGCCGGTGCCGATGCTGAATGAGCTGGTGGCGCGGATGCCGCCCGTGGTCGGCAGTGCAACGCCTTATCCGGCGATCTTTAAGCTGGATCTGGTTTCTGCAACCGGCACCGCCATTTTAATTGCGGCGATTATGGCAATGCTGTTCCTGCGCATGAAGCCAAAGGCAGCGCTGCAGACCTTTGGTGAAACGCTGAGAGAGCTGGCGCTGCCGATCTACTCCATCGGGATGGTGCTGGCCTTTGCGTTTATCTCCAACTACTCCGGTCTCTCTGCCACGCTTGCTCTGGCGCTGGCGCACACCGGCCACGCGTTTACCTTCTTCTCGCCCTTCCTGGGCTGGCTGGGCGTCTTCCTGACCGGATCCGATACCTCATCGAATGCGCTGTTTGCCGCGTTACAGGCGACTACCGCCCAGCAGATCGGCGTTTCCGATGTTCTGCTGGTGGCGGCTAATACTACCGGCGGTGTGACGGGTAAGATGATCTCGCCGCAGTCGATCGCCATCGCCTGTGCGGCGGTCGGGCTGGTGGGAAAAGAGTCCGATCTGTTCCGGTTTACGGTTAAACACAGCCTGATTTTCACCTGTATGGTGGGGGGGATTACCACACTTCAGGCCTACGTCTTCCCCTGGATGATCCCATGAGCAACACTGCCGATCCGCTGGTGACACGCCTGCGGGCCTATATCACCGAACATCAGCTCGAGCCGGGCATGCGCCTGCCCGCCGAGCGCCAGCTCTCTGCTGAACTCGGCGTCTCACGTTCCTCGCTGCGTGAAGCGATACAGCAGCTGATCAGCAGTGGCATGTTCATCAGCCGGCGCGGCGGCGGCACCTGGATTCGTCAGCAGCTGGCACCCTGGTCGGAACAGCGCATCGTCGAACCGATTCGCCAGCTGCTGCGCGACGATCCCGACTACCGCTACGACATTCTGGAAGCGCGCCATGCCATCGAGGCCAGTACTGCCTGGCATGCGGCACTGCGCGCCACCGACGCCGACAAAGAGAAGCTGCAGTACGCCTTTGACGCCCCCCTGAAGCTGAAAGAGAGTGACGATCCTGACCTCGCTGCCCAGGCGGATGTGCGCTTCCATCTGGCGATTGCCGAGGCGTCACACAATGTGGTGCTGCTGCAGACCATGCGCGGCTTTTTCGAGCTGCTGCAGTCGTCGGTGATGCAGAGCCGTCAGCGCATGTACACCCAGCCAGCCATTTTTGCCCGCCTGACGGAACAGCATCGGGGGCTGCTGGATGCGATCCTCGCGGGCGACGCCGACGCGGCCCGTCAGGCGGCGATGCAGCATCTGGGCTTTGTCCATACCACGCTGAAAAGTCTCCATGAAGATGAAGCGCGCCAGGCGCGCATCACACGCTTACCGGATAACGACACACGCAACCCAAAGGAATCTGACTGATGATTATCTCAGCTGCCAGTGACTATCGCGCCGCCGCGCAACGTATCCTGCCGCCGTTCCTGTTTCACTATCTTGATGGCGGGGCTTACGCCGAGCACACCCTGCGACGTAACGTGGAGGACCTTTCTGACGTGGCGCTGCGCCAGCGCATTCTGAAGAACATGTCGGAACTTAGCCTCGAAACGAAATTATTTAATGAAACCCTGTCGATGCCGGTTGCGCTGGCACCGGTCGGCCTGTGCGGCATGTATGCCCGTCGCGGCGAAGTGCAGGCGGCGCGTGCGGCAGCCCTGAAAGGCATTCCGTTTACCCTGTCGACAGTCTCAGTCTGCCCGATTGAAGAGGTGGCCCCGCAGATCAATCGTCCGATGTGGTTCCAGCTTTACGTGCTGCGTGACCGCGGCTTTATGCGCAATGCGCTGGAGCGTGCAAAAGCCGCTGGTTGTTCAACGCTGGTGTTTACCGTGGATATGCCGACGCCGGGCGCGCGCTATCGCGATGCGCACTCCGGGATGAGCGGTAATCACGCGGCGCTGCGTCGTTACTGGCAGGCGGTCACCCATCCACAGTGGGCGCTGGATGTGGGACTGCAGGGCCGTCCGCACGATCTGGGGAACATTTCCGCCTATCTCGGCAAGCCGACCGGGCTGGAAGATTATATTGGCTGGCTGGCGAACAACTTTGATCCCTCGATCAGTTGGAAAGATCTGGAGTGGATCCGCGAATTCTGGGACGGGCCGATGGTGATCAAGGGCATTCTCGATCCGGAAGATGCACGCGACGCGGTACGTTTTGGCGCTGATGGCATCGTGGTCTCGAATCACGGCGGACGCCAGCTGGATGGCGTGCTCTCCTCAGCCCGTGCGCTGCCAGCGATTGCCGATGCGGTCAAAGGTGACATTACTATTCTGGCAGACAGCGGTATTCGCAACGGGCTGGATGTGGTGCGGATGATTGCGCTGGGGGCAGATAGCGTGCTGCTGGGACGGGCGTTTATCTATGCGCTGGCGACCCATGGACAGCGCGGCGTGGAAAACCTGCTGAACCTGATTGAGAAAGAGATGCGCGTGGCCATGACGCTGACCGGCGCAAAATCGATAAGTGAAATTACCCGCGATTCGCTGGTGCAGGCGGAGACGCTGCTGACACCAACAGGCACGGTATCACGTCCCCGCGCGGTGAGTTAGCCTGCGAAAATGAATGTATTGTCTATACTTAGCTTCTTTACCAACAGGAGGAATGACATGACCATTCATAAGAAAGGTTCGGCGCACTGGGAAGGCGATATTAAAGGCAAAGGCACCGTCAGCACCGAAAGCGGCGTGCTGAGCCAGCAGCCTTATGGCTTTAATACCCGTTTCGAAGGCGTCAAAGGCACCAACCCGGAAGAGCTGATTGGTGCAGCGCATGCGGCCTGTTTCTCTATGGCACTGTCGCTGATGCTGGGCAATGCGGGCCATAAACCGGAAAGCATTGATACCACGGCTGATGTGTCACTGGATAAAAAAGGCGAGGGCTTTGCCATCACCAAAGTGGCGCTGACCAGCACCATCTCCCTGCCAGGCATTGATGAGTCGACCTTCGACGAAATCATCAACAAAGCCAAAGCGGGCTGCCCGGTTTCTCAGGTACTGAACGCGGAAATTACGCTGGATTACACCCTGAACAACTGATGCCGGCAACGGGTCGCCTTTTGGTGGCCCGGACGTTATGCTATGCCTCCCGGTCCTGTTGCTGACCGGAACAGATGCGCCTTCTGGCGCATCTTCGCTTTCTGATTAGGGGAGACCGAGGTGACAAGATACCGGGCGGCCAAAAAGTACTGGAAGATGGTGCTGGTTCTGTTGTGCATTTGCGGCGCGCTGCTGCTGATACGCTGGGCTGCCATGATCTGGGCCTGAGCAGATGAAGTGGATTAGTCGCCACTCGCTGGGCATATTAGTGATGGTAATTATCGTACTGGAAGTGGTTTATTTTCTGCTCACCGCCTCGTGGCTGCCGTGGCGATAAACGCATTCAGACAAAGGCATCCTCGCGCCGTTTAGTCCGCACATCGCTGCGCGCAATGCGATAAGCCTTACGCGGATCGCCCACCACAAACTCAAAAGTTGGCGTGTAATAAAATGGCAACCAGCCGCCATAGCTGCTCTCCCACTCCCATCGGACGGGGCAGGGCCACAGAATGCCATCATACAAAAGATAGTAAACCCAGCGTCCACCAGGACGACGGGGGCGTGATGTTTTCATGGGATTCACAACGGTAATGGGTAACAACAGCTTATATTTTGTACGCTAAAGCGCCAGCTTGCAATGTTGCAGCCCTGCTTTATTGAATCTGGTCCTGAATCAGCGATGGACCTCACCACAAAGCAGGACCACATTCGGTCTGACTTTATGAATACGGTTTGCCATCGTTTCACAGTCCACCTTCGTCGGATAAATGCGCTCCGAGACCGGCAGCGCTTCGCAGGCGTCGTAGCCACACGCGCTCACTAACAACACAAATCCTATCAACATAGATCCTCTCCTTTACACGGTCTGGTGGTCCGGACTGTGGTGCTTTTTATCCCTTTTTAACATCCAGTATAGACAAACGTGACGGGGCGGCATTGTCAGTGTGAGCTATGACCTGCCAGGAAGCGGTCTGCGGCAGGATGAGGGCTGTGTAAGACAAGGACGCAGGCGGGGAGTCAGCCAGCGAAATACCAGGCGGGCAGCAGCGCAATCAGGTTATTCAGGGTGTGCAGGAAAATGGGCAGCGCCAGACTGTTACTCCGCAGCCGCGCATAGCAGAGCAGCAGTGAAAACAGCGTCAGAGCGATAAGGGTCTGCCAGTGCACATACTGTGTATGCATCACCGCAAACAGCAGTGAGGTCAGCAGCATGCAGGCGAAACGGCTGCGCGGCGCCCACAGCAGAAAACCCTGTAACAGGAAACCGCGGAACAGCACCTCTTCAAACACCGGCGCCAGCAGTACGGCGGTCAGCAGCAGGATCAACAGCGAATTGCGTCCCTGCTGGGCCTGCATCACCAGCCAGCCTTCCGGCTGCATGAACTGCATCTGTGCCGCCATCAGCACAAACAGCGCGCCGGTAAAAAGCAGGGTTTGCAGCGTATAAAGTTCACCCAGCGGCAAATCGGTGCGGCGCTGGCAGTAGAAGCGATAAAGCGGATAGATAACAGCAAATTCAAACAGGCAGAGTACGGGCACCAGCAGGCCGTCATTACGCAGCACGCTGTAATTAGGGAACAGCGTGATCAGCATGGTAACCAGGTAATAGACCACAAAGCTGCCGACGTAGAACAGCGTCAGGGTCACTCTGTCGGAATTGGTGTTCATAGGCGACTCAGCCAGCGAAGGTAAGCGCATAGTAGCAATGCACCCGATCGCTGTCGAGTGAGCCTGTTACACATTATTTAAGCGCAAAATGTTAGCCGCAGACTAAACACCAGAGCACCCAGGCCGATAACTGATGAAACTAATCTGGCCAGCAACGCATGTTGTATTGCAGGTCTGTGATCTCAACCCCTGGCTGTGTAGTGAGCACTCTTAATGACTTTTAACCCTCCGGCGCCGCCGTCGCCGCCATTCAGACATGCCGCTGAAGATCGCACTGTCCGCTTTACGCGGCGCAGCCTGCGTACGCTTTCGCTGCTGCTGTCTGGTGTGCTGGTGCTCTCGATGCTGATGGTGCTGACGATTGCGCAGCGTCAGAACAGCGCATCGGTTGAGCATGACCGCATGCTGATGCAGCAGACGTGGCAAAATCGTCAGGAGGCGATGGTCACCGATATCCGGGATTATGCCTTCTGGGGAGAAGCCTGGCGCAATCTCCATGTCAGGGTGAACAAGGTCTGGGCGTTTGACGAAGAGAACTTCGGACCGGGTCTTTACGAAGAGTATCACTATGAAGGCGTGTTCGTGGTTGACGGCAAAGGCCGCACTACCTACAGCGTGATTAATGGGCAACTGGCGGATACGTCGCTGGAAGCCTGGCTGGGTAATGAAACACCGTTGCTTATTGCGGCAGCGCGTCAGCTCAATAATAAAGCGATGACCCGCAATGCGCTGATCAATCATCTGCCCGCGATTGTGGTGGCTGCACCTATCAGCAGCGGTAAACTGCCTAACGTGCCGCCTATGGCCGGACCTGCGTCTATCATGGTGTTCGTGAATCTGTTCACACCCGCCAAATTACAGGCACTCGGCGCGACGCTGGATGTGCGCGAACTGCGTCTGCCCGCCAGTGAAGAGGATGCCCTGCGTGAACCGCGAATGGTACTCCCGTTGCCAGGCGGCGAGCCCATTGTGCTGCGCTGGACGTCAAAAATGCCGGGCATGGGCCTGATCGGGTTGCTGTTGCCACTGCTGCTGCTGACGGCGATCATCATCGGCATCATCACCCATCGCGTCAGCCGCCATGCGCTCTCTAATGCGATTCTCTCTGACCGCCGCTTTGCCATGCTGGCAATCAGTCAGCAGGAGCTTGCCAACAGTGAAGCGCGGTTTCGCGATCTCGCTGAGGCGGCGTCAGACTGGATCTGGGAAACGGATGAAGAGGGCCGTCTGATCTATCTGTCAGCGCGTTTTCATACCCTTACCGGCCATGACATCACACACTGGCTGGGACGTCACATCGATCACCTGCTGACTCATCCCAGCCATTCGCTGGTCGCCTGGCTGCTGCGGCAGGAGGCGGAAGAGCAACAGATGCCGCTGCGCTGTCAGTTTATGTCGGCTCAGGGTCACCGCCGCATCGGTCAGCTGGTAGCGAAAACCATCTGGCATGATGCGCGACGTATCGGGTTTCGCGGCACGGTATCGGACATTACCCAGGGCATGGAAGCGGAGGCACGCATTCAGTTTCTGTCGCGTCACGACGTTTTAACAGGTCTGTCGAACCGCGTGCAGCTGCTGGAGTTTCTGACGCTGCACCTTGCGCTGCCTGATGGCGCTGCGCCGCTGACGCTGATTACTCTCGATCTCGATCAGTTCCGGCCAATCAATGAAACCTGGGGCCATGCGGCGGGCGATGAGGTACTGAGCCAGATAGCGCAGCGTCTGAAGCACTGTATCGGCCCGCAGGAGCTGGTGGCGCGGCTGAGCGGAGATGAATTTGTCCTGGTGTTACGGGAAACGAACCGTGAGCGGATCGATCAGCGTTGTGCTCAGCTGGTGCACGAGGTTCAGCAGCCAGTCAGCACCGGCCAGCATGTCCACTATCTCACCATCAGCATGGGCATTGCCTGTGCGCCGCAGGATGCCAGCCATCCGGAAGCGCTGCTGCAGATGGCGGATATCGCACTGAATGAAGCACGCGATGCGGGACGTAATCAGTGGGTCTGGTACGCCAATGAAATGGCGAGCCAGCGCGAAGATAAGCGTGAAATGGCGCGGCGCATTGAGAAAGCGCTGACTAACAACGAATTCCGTCTGCACTATCAGCCCCGTTATCAGCTGCTGACCGGTCAGCTGGCCGGCGCTGAAGCGCTGATTCGCTGGCAGATTGCCCCGGATCAGTGGATTACGCCTGACCACTTTATTCCGCTGGCGGAAGAGAGCGGTCTGATCGCCACTATCAGCGACTGGGTTCTGATGCGCGCCTGCCAGGATGCGCTGGGCTGGGGCGGCGATCGCTATGTGTCAGTCAATATTTCGCCGATGGAGTTTCGTACCAGCGATCTGGTGCAACGTGTGGCAGATGTTCTGGCGAAAAGTGGTCTGCCAGCGACAAGGCTGGAGCTGGAGATCACGGAAAATGTCACCTTTGAACATCCACAGCATGCGCTGGAGGTGATGCAGGGCTTACGGTCACTGGGGGTGAGGTTAACCGTTGACGATTTTGGCACCGGCTATGCCGCGCTGGGCTACCTGAAGACCTTCCCGTTTAACGGTCTGAAGATAGACCGCTCCTGGATGAAAGATTTCCCGGAGTCGCAGCAGGCGCAATCGGTCGTGGCGGGCATTATTGCGCTGGCACGCGCTTTTGCGCTGACGATTACGGCGGAGGGAATTGAGACAGAAGCGCAGCTGAACCAGCTAAAACAGCTCTCGTGCGAAGAGGGGCAAGGCTACTTCCTCGGTCGGCCGATGCCGCTGGCTGCATTCAGTACGCTTCTGGAAAGAACAACGCAAAATCAGGCTGAGCCGGTTTAACGGACTTTGACCGCCACGGCGGTCATCAGTATTGCGCAGACAACAAAAATAATCAGTTCCATCATGACCTCCACAGCGCTAAGAATAGTCTTAAGATAGTGTAGCGGCTCACTGTGTTTTTTTTAGGCAGTGAGTGCGATTAATCTTAAAAAATGCCCCTGTGTGACACCCGGATCCGCGCTCACTGTAACAACTTTACCTTTTCCGGCTTCTGGTCAGCAGGCACGCTTTGCTACTCTTGGGGCAGGTTTTACACGTCCAACAGGAGAACAAACGTGAAATTTTATGGAAAAGGGCTGCTGGTAGTGGGTCTGTTTGCATTAACCGCCTGTCAGTCTGCCAGTAAACCTGACACCGCCAGTGTGCCGCAGGATCCTGAAGCCGACCGCTGCGGTGCCTCTCAGTTTCAGAACTATGTCGGCAAACCGTTAACCGTGCTTCAGGGTCAACACTTTGAACAGCAGGTACGTCCAATCCCCTATAATTCTGCGGTCACCATGGACTTCAACCTCAACCGGCTTAACTTCCTGGCCGACAAAAATGGCAATATCAGCTCAGTTTATTGTGGCTGACGGCCGGTCTGTCATAGGCTTGTCATAACGGCAGGCGAGGATAGCAGCGCGTTTAAGAAACTTCCTCGTCACACAATAAATAGTGCTCGTCTTGTTTATTCCCGCCCCGGCGGGAATTTTTTTAGCGCCTTCGGGCCGGAACAGGAGCGGAGAAGATGAAACGCATCATCGTGGCACTGCTGCCCACGTTGTTACTCAGCAGCACGCTGGCACAGGCCTCCAGTGAAGAGGCCTGGCAGAAGAGCCGTCAGATCATGACGCAGGCGTGTATTAACGCCAGCCACCTGAGCAAAGTAAAAGTGCTGGGCGAGCCGATTGAGTATGACGACAACACAGGTTACAGCGCACTGTTGCTGGAAGGACGCTATCCCCAGCAGCATATGAAAAACAGGCGTGGACGGGAGCTCTGCCTGTTTCAGCGCAGCAGTGGACGGGCCAGCGTCAGCGAAGCGGATAAACTGCGCTGGGTGAAGTAAACCGCCGTTTTACACCTCCGGCTGCGTGTCGATGAGCTGTGCCAGCAGGGTGCGATACCGCTGCAACTGCGCTTCATCGCCTTCCACTTCCAGTTTGTCAATCACCCGCGCAATCAGCGCCTTACTGGTCGCGGGTTCTCCCGCCTCCATAATTTCACGCAGAATAACCGCCAGCAGATCGGACTCTGGCGGTGTTCGCCAGTTCGGGCTGTTGAAATAGTCACTGATAGCGCGGCTGGCACTGTTCGTTTGCACTCTCATTTCCCTACCTCCGCTGAAACACTATCCCGACCCTTACACAGGTGTAAGAGCATCTATGCATGTCATAAGCTGAACTGCCTCAGCGTAGCCGGATGGTCTGGACCGTTTTTTAGCGGAGGACGTCGCGCTAGGCAGAATGATCGCCACATCGCCACGACTGGCGATTTTTTAAACATAGAAGCGGCGTGAATCGTTGTCAGTAACAGAATGACATATTTTTCCACATTGATGAGGCATGGTTGAGGAAGAGGGTGCCAGGGCAGGCCGTCGGCCACGGGATTCACGCTGTAAACCGCTGGTCAGAGAAAATTTTCGCGGGTAATTGCGCTGAATCAAGAGGAATCCGGTCTTTTGCCGTTTGTGCCATGTTATGTCGGTCACGTTAAGAATCGTCGCGTTAAACTAAGTACTCCCTCTCTTTGAATTATCTGCTCATGCCACGCATTATTGAACCCTGGAAGATAAACCTGATCTCGGTCTGGTTTGGCTGTTTTTTTACTGGCCTGGCCATCAGCCAGATTATCCCGTTTCTGCCGCTCTACCTTGAGCAGCTTGGCGTCACCGGAGGCGAGTCCCTGAGTCTCTGGTCGGGGCTCACCTTCAGTATCACCTTCGTGGTTTCGGCGGCGGTCGCCCCGCTGTGGGGCAGTCTGGCCGATCGCAAAGGCCGTAAATTGATGCTGCTGCGTGCGGCGTTTGGTATGGGCGTGGTGATCCTGCTGCAGGCTTTTGTCACCGAAGCCTGGCAGTTGCTGCTGCTGCGCGCCCTGATGGGGCTGACCTCCGGCTATATCCCCAACGCGATGGCGCTGGTGGCGGCTCAGGTGCCGCGTGAACGCAGCGGCTGGGCGCTGAGCTGTGTCTCCACCGGACAGATTGGCGGTGTGATTCTGGGGCCGATGCTGGGTGGGCTGCTGGCTGACTGGGTCGGTTTGCGCACGGTATTTATCGTCACCGCGGCGCTGCTGATGGTCAGCTTTCTGGTGACGCTGTTCCTGATTAAAGAGACCGGTTACACCCCGGTGAGTAAAAAAGAGAAGCTCAGCGGACGCGAGGTTTTCCGCTCGCTGGACAACCCCAGGCTGATGCTCTGCCTGTTTTTCACCACCATGGTGATCCAGATGTGCAACGGATCGGTGAACCCGATCCTGACGCTGTTTGTGCGCGAGCTGGCGCCCACCGCAGAGAATATCGCGTTTCTCAGTGGCGTAATTGCAGCACTGCCCGGCGTCTCTGCACTGCTGGCCGCGCCACGTTTGGGACGACTCGGTGACCGCATTGGTACGCAGCGTATCCTGCTGGCGACGATGGTCATCTCGCTGCTGCTGTTTATCGCGATGTCTTTTGTGACCAGTGCCACGCAGCTGGGCGTCTTACGTTTTCTGCTGGGCTTCGCCGATGGCGCGATGATGCCTGCGGTGCAGACCCTGCTGGTGCGTCATTCGCGCGACAATATCACCGGCCGGATCTTCGGTTATAACCAGTCGTTTATGTATCTTGGCAATGTTGCTGGCCCATTACTGGGCGCAGCGGTCTCGGCGGTGGCAGGTTTCCGCTGGGTCTTTTGTGCCACCGCCGTTGTGGTGCTGATTAACGTGCTGTTTCTGAAACGCTTTTACCGGCGTCCGAAGACTGTGTTGCCCGCGTCGGCTGACAAATCTTCAGTTCAGCCTGCCAGCGCTGCTGAGTCAGCAAAAACTCAGGACTGACGCTGGGGCTCCAGGAGTCATCACCGCCGACGCCCATATGGAAGGCATCCAGGTGCAGCCAGCAGCCCGCCTCCGGACGCAGAAGGTGGCGGTGGGATGCCTCACGCAGCTGTTCCAGACTGAAGCGGCTCAGCGAAAAAGCGAAATCACCGCTGACCTGCCAACTGCCGCTGTCGAGCTGGCGGGTGCCGCCACGCAGACCATTCTCACCGGGGAAAACGTAGGGCGTTGAAAGCTGATCCAGCGGCAGTTGCCAGCGTGAGAACTGCGCGGCCAACTGGCGATCGGGATAGTTTTCATGCGGTCCCAGGCCGAGCCAGCTTACCTGCTGCGGGATCTGCGCCAGCTCACAGCGTAAGCCGATGCGCGCGGGCGGTGGCAATCCGCGTGACTGCTCAACGGAAAGCTGTAACTGCAACTCCCCCTGCGCATTGATCAGATAACGCTTACGGCTGATAAAGGCGAGCTTGCCACTGGCGAGCCAGCTATGCAGCGTTTCGATCTGCACCGCCTGCGGCAACGCATACGCGGCTATCGACACCAGCTGGCTGCTCATCTGGTCATATCCTGCCGCCTTCCAGCGTTCGACCCACGCATTAGGATCTACCCTTTCCGCTTCGCTGGTGCCGATGTCATTGTCCAGCGGCGCGCGAATAAAGCAGTCCTGAAGCGGCGAGAGTAGCGTCGGTGTCTCATTGACGAACCACTGCGTCAGTTCGCCGCTGTGGCGAGAAAAATGCCAGCGTTGCTGTTGATGGGTGACGACAATCTCACTGGCGTCATCATGGAGGGCCGGTGCTTCAGCTTTTTCCGGCAGCGGGGGCAGCGCCAGCAGCGAAGGCAGCGCCCACTGATGCCAGGCGACACGCCAGTCGGCAGCACTCCAGCGGGTCGGGTGAATCTGATGAACAGCAACATTAAGCCAGCATTCGCCCTGTAAGGCGGGCGGTGACGGCAGGGTGATCCGCTGCTGACCCTGTGGGCCGATATCCAGTAAAACTTCACCTTCCGTCACTACCAGGCCTTCCTGCTCAATGCGCCAGCGCAGCACTTCATTGTCACTGTGACGGAATAAGTAGTCGCTGCTGACCGTAACGCTCAGCGGGTCGCCGGGATCGACGGTGAACTGCCAGAACTGCTGTGCGCGCTGCGCCTCATACAGCGCCGGATGCGGCGTGCGATCGGCAAACACCAGCCCGTTCATACAGAACTGGCGGTCGTTGGGTTTATCGCCAAAATCACCGCCGTAAGCCTGCCACGGGTTGCCCTGATCGTCATAGCGGGTCAGGCTCTGATCCACCCAGTCCCAGACGAAGCCGCCCTGCAGGCGCGGGAACTGGCGGAAGGCCTCCCAGTATTTCGCGAAACCGCCAAAGCTGTTGCCCATGGCATGCGCATACTCACACAGGATCAGCGGACGCGTTTCGCCCGGCAGGCCGATCCACTTTTTCAGCGACCACTTCGGCACCGCCGGGAATGGCTGATCTTCATCGACCCTGGCATACATCGGGCAGATGATATCGGTCGCGGCGGTGTCCGCACCGCCGCCTTCATACTGAACCGGACGGGTAGGATCGCTGCTTTTCACCCAGCGGTAGAGCGCGTCATGCGTGGCACCATGTCCCGACTCATTGCCCAGCGACCAGATAATAATGCTGCAGTGATTACGATCGCGCTGCACCATACGCGTCACACGTTCGCTAAAGGCAGCGAACCAGCGGGGATCGTCGGAGAGCCGGTTCATCGGCTGCATGCCGTGGGTTTCGATATTCGCTTCATCCACCACATAAAGCCCGTACTGGTCGCACAGCCGATACCAGAGCGGATGATTGGGATAGTGCGAACAGCGCACCGCGTTGAAATTGTGCTGCTTCATCAGCTCAATGTCGCGGCACATCGTTGCCTCATCCACCACCTGACCGAGCTCCGGATGGTGTTCGTGGCGATTAGTGCCACGGATCAGCAGCGGTTTGCCGTTGAGACAGAGCAGGCCGTTATCGATAGTGACCTGACGGAAGCCGACATCATACGCTTCCACCTCGATCAGCTGCTGATCCCCATCCAGCAGCGCCAGCGTGGCGCGATAGAGGTGTGGTGTTTCAGCGCTCCACAGCGCGGGCCGTTCCACCGGCAGGCTGAGCAGGGCGCGTTCAGGATAGTGACCCCGCTCGTCAATAATGGCACTGCCCAGCAGCTGCTGACACTGCGCAACCGGCTGTTCACCCTGCCACAGCGTCAGGCGCAGCTGATAGCGCGAGGTGAGGTCAGGCGGCAAGGCAACGCGGACCTGGGCGCGCAGCTCGGCACGGGTAAACTCCGGGCTGAGCCGGGTTTCCAGTTGCACGTCAGCCAGATGCACCTGCGGCTTATGCAGTAACGTGACATCGCGGAAAATGCCGCTCATCCGCCACATATCCTGATCTTCAAGATAGCTGCCGTCGCTCCAGCGCAGCACCATCACCGCCAGCCGGTTTTTGCCCGGTCGCAGATAAGGGCTCAGGTCGAATTCGGCGGGCAGGCGGCTGTCCTGAGAGTAGCCAATCCACTGTCCATTGCACCACAGATGAAAGGCTGAATTGACGCCGTAAAAGATGATGCGTGTCTGCCCGGAAGTGAGCCAGGCGGCGTCCGTGCTGAATGTGAGCGAGTAACATCCTGTCGGGTTCTCTTTGGGTACAAACGGGGGATTAACCGGAATGGGATACTGCACGTTGGTGTAAATAGGCGCATCAAAGCCGTGCATCTGCCAGTTTGCCGGCACCGGAATCGTGCTGGCATCCGGCAGATCCTGCAGTAACCAGCTGGCCGGGACCGCCTCAGGCTGCGCAAAGTAACTGAAACCCCACTCCCCATTCAGGCTCTGCAGTGACACCGAGGGCGTGTCATCACGCGCCGCTGCTTCGTCCCGCCAGCTGGCAAAAGGCGGGTGCGCATCCAGCCGATGCAGCGAGGTCACGACCGGATTTTCCCAGTCGCGCCGGGAGAGGATGTCACTGAAAGCAGCCTGTGAGAGAGTCATGGTTATATCCTGTAAATGTGATGCGCTCACAATGCGCAAAATTGTTCAGGCTGTAAAGCGTTCGCCATCCCGATTTGCACAAATAGTTTTCCCCGAAAGCGGGCCGCAGTGTTGAGAATGTGGCGGCTTACTGACTGTAAAACGTTAAGTCTGGTCAGCAAAGATGAATAGCGGCCGGATGCGGAGGAATCTCACTTGTCGCCATGCGGGTGGCTTCATACACTCAGCCCGATTTCATCACCCTGAGGTAAATATGGTACGAATCGTTAAGCTGGCTGCCGTTGTGGCATTAGTGACTGCATTAAGCGGATGTCTTTTCCCGCCTCCTGGCGGCGGCGGTGGAGGAGGTGGTGGCTGGGGCGGACCTGGCGGCGGACCGGGCCGCGGATTTGTCGATCCGCGTTAAGTCTGCTTATTGAATGCTGGCAGGCGAAACGTTTAACAGCGGTGATGTTTGTCCGCAAAACGTTTCGCCTGCAAAGTTAGCCGGAAATCGCCGTGAAAAGCGCAGCGGTGCAGGCTAACTCGCTGAAAAAAGGTGAGTTGCCCTCTGTTTTTTTAGCCAGCGTGGTGATAGTTTCAGCTTTTCTTCACCGCTGAGACAACAGCATGAAAAACCTGATTGCTGAGTTACTGGTTAAGCTGGCTGAAAAAGAAGCGACAGCGAAAGAGCAGGTGGCGCAGATTGAGGCGCTGGAAATTGTCGTGACCGCACTGGTTCGCAAGCTGGATCCGCAACAACATCTGGACATGACGACTACGATTGAAACCGCCATGGACAACGTGGCCTGTGCCGATGACAACGATGCGCTGTTGCTGCGTAATTACATCGAAAAGCTGCTCCGGCATCCCCGCCAGTAACGAGCCCGGTACCAATCTGGAATGGGATCTTCACATCACTTTGACATGAAACATTTTCCGCTTTGCTTATTCGCTGCCAGAATAACAGGGGACAATCCATTGTGGAGATAACAAGATGAAAGTCGGTTTAATGGCGATGATGATGGCGGGCCTGCTGGTCAGCGGGCTGGCGGGTGCGGCGGAGAAGACCCCGCAGCAGGAAAAGATGACAATGTGTAACCAGCATGCTAAATCACAGGATCTCAAAGGGGATGCACGTAAAAACTTTATGAGTGAATGCCTGAAAAAAGACAGCAAACTGTCGCACATGTCGTCGCAGCAGATGAAAATGAAAAGCTGTAACGGCGAAGCTGGCGATAAAAAGCTGGCAGGCGATGCGCGTAAAACCTTTATGAGCCAGTGCCTGAAAAAAAGCTGATCATCCCCCACGGCCACGCAGGTGGCCGCTTCTTCTTTCTGCGCAACGATGATTCAGTTCCTTAACGCTGATTAAATTACCTTCCACAACAAAACCTTAACCCCTCTGACAAACATTCCTCATCAGGCTTCCCGGTTCCTTTGCCACACTTACTGTTTGTGGGGATTTGCGCAGGCTTTGTTTTACCGCGCAGCACCAGACCCGAAACAGCGAAAGGAGCCATGCCGTGAACTATCAATTTACCGCCGACCTGAACGATCTGCCGCAGCGACAGCCGGTTAAGAAAACGCTGGGTGAGGTAGAGGTGTTACTGATTCGCGACGGGGACAACGTACGCGCGTATCAGGCGAAATGTCCGCATGCGGGCGCGCCGCTGGAGCAGGGCGCGATTTGTGGCGACCGGCTGGTCTGCCCGTGGCACAAAGCCGCGTTTCATATCGCCGATGGCAAAATGTGTGAACCGCTGGCGCTGGCCGATCTTAAGCAATATCCGCTGCGCATTGAAGAGGGCCGGGTGCTGGTAAACCCAAAAGCGATGTCTCCCGCTGCACCCATTGGCAGCGGAGCAGACGCACCGGTTTATGTAGTGCTGGGTGGTGGCGCTGCGGGCAGCGCAGCGCTGTGGCGTCTGCGTCATGACGGCTTCAAAGGCCGCCTGATTCTGGTTGAGCGGGAAGCGGACGCGCCTTACGACCGCACTGCGCTGACCAAATTTGTGCCGTCGGGCAAAATGGACATCAGCGAGGTGCCACAGCTGCTGAAAGCGGATGTGATGGATCACGTTGAACGCGTGCAGGCTACCGTGAGTCGCCTTGATACGCAGCAGCAACGGCTGATCTTCGACGATGGCGAAACGCTTGCCTTCGACAAACTGCTGATCGCCAGCGGCGCAAAGCCTGTCCGTCCCGATTTGCCAGGCAGCGATCTTGAAGGAGTTTATTTGCTGCGCAGCAAAGCGCAGACCGATGAGCTGCTTAAAGCGGTGGATGCCAGCCATAAAATCATGATTATCGGCAACAGTTTTATCGGCACCGAGCTGGCGTCGGCACTGCGTAATCGTGACATCGACGTTACGGTGATTGCCCGTCAGGCGCTGCCCTTTGCAAAACGGTTTGGCGATCAGATAGGCCGCTATTTCTACCAGCTGCATGAGCAAAACGGCGTGAAGTGGGTGCAGGGCGAGATTGAAGCTATACAGGGCGACCAGCAGGTGAGTGGCGTACAGCTTAAGGGTGGACGGCAGCTGGATGCGAACGTTGTGCTGTTTGCTACCGGCGTAAAACCGGCTACCGACTTTATCCACGATCTGGCGCTGGCAGAGGATGGCAGTCTGCAGTCAGACGAGCATTTACGGGTCGCTGACAATATCTGGGTGGCGGGTGATATCGCCACGTATCCGTCGGCACAGGGTCCGCTGCGCATTGAGCACTATCGCGTCGCGCATCAGCAGGGACAGACCGCCGCATGGAATATGCTGGATCAGAACGTTGCCTTTGATCGTGTGCCGTTCTTCTGGACCACGCAGTATGGCACCCGTTATGAGTATGTTGGCCATGCGGCAGAATGGGATAATTTCGAGCTGATCGGCTCGCTGGAGGACAAAAAGTTTATGGCGTTTTATGGTCAGCAGGGGCAACTGGCGGCGATCTGCTCATGCGGTATGTATACGCTGACTGCTGAGCTGGTGGAGCGGATGCAGCAACCGATGTCGCTTGCCGACGCGGTGGCGCTCGCTCAGGCGCACATCAGTTAAGTTGCGCACAAGGCGGGCCGCGAGCCGGTCCGCCCTGCGCAGTGCCTGAACGCTTAGCTGCGGCTTAGTTTTTCGGACTTCGCCATGCACTGCTGCATTGCTTCAATCACCGCCGAGCGCATCCCTTTCTCTTCCAGCACCTTCACGGCTTCAATGGTGGTGCCGCCAGGCGAGCAGACCATATCTTTAAGTTCAGCCGGATGTTTGCCGCTGGTCAGCACCATCTCCGCCGCCCCTTTTACCGCCTGTGCAGCAAACTGATAGGCCTGGGCGCGCGGCATGCCGCCCAGTACGGCCGCATCCGCCATCGCCTCGATAAACATAAAGACGTAGGCCGGTGCAGAACCGCTGACGCCGACCACGGAGTGAATCAGATATTCATCCACCACGGCCGCTTTGCCGAAGCTCTCAAAAATCGCGACGACCTCGTCGATCTCCGCCTGCTCAACCAGCACGTTGGGCGTGACCGAGGTCATGCCTTCGCTGACCAGCGAGGGCGTATTCGGCATCGCCCGGACAATTTTACGATCGTAGCCCAGCACCGATGAAAGCGAATCCAGCGTCACGCCCGCCGCAATCGACACTACCAGCGCCTCTTTTTTCAGGCTGCCGGCCAGCTCTTTTAATACTTTCAGAATCACATTGGGTTTTACCGCGCCGAACAGGATGTCCACCTCACGCGCCAGCGCATCCGCGCTCTCAGCTGCGTTGATGCCATACTGCTCTGCCATCGCCTGGTTGGTCTCTGCTTTGCGATCGTAAACGAAGATATCAGACGGGGCGATTTTGCCGCTGTTGACCAGTCCGCCGATAATAGCTTTCGCCATGTTTCCCCCGCCGATAAACCCGATTTTTTTTGCCAGCATCGCCATCTCCTTAGGACATTATTCGGTTTTCTCAGTGGGCTAGCTTACTTCAGCCAGCCCGAATAACAAGTCAGCCGGATGCGGGCTGGAAAGCGTGCCGCAAATAAAATTTGCCATTCAGGGAGAACCCGGCAAGATCTCAGGCTTCTCTGACTGTAAGGAATCATGATGTTTATCTGGGTCGATGCCGATGCCTGTCCGAATGTGATCAAAGAGGTGCTCTACCGTGCGGCGGATCGCACCTCCACCACGGTCACTTTTGTGGCAAACCAGTTTCTGCGTGTGCCGCCATCGCCTTATCTGCGCACCCTGCAGGTGCCAGCCGGATTTGATGTGGCGGACAATGAGATTGTCAGGCGTTGTCAGCCTGGCGATCTGGTGATCACCGCCGATATTCCGCTGGCGGCTGAGGTGATTGAGAAGGGGGCGGCAGCGCTGAATCCGCGCGGTGAACGTTACTCACCGGCAACGATACGTGAACGCCTGACGATGCGGGATTTTATGGATACTCTGCGGTCAAGCGGCGTGCAGACCGGCGGCCCCGCGACGATGAGTCCGCGTGACCGCCAGCAGTTTGCGAATGAGCTGGATAGCTGGCTCACTCAGCAGAAACGCTCGACTTAAACGAAGCTGTCGTCATCGTCGAAATCACCGCCGCCAAAATCGTTCAGATCGCTGTTGTCGGCATAATTACTGTCCCAGCCTGAGTTCTGATCGAGGAAGGCGTTATCGTTACCGCCGTTAAAGGCATCGGCGTTGTCATCGCCACCGTTAAAGGTGTTGAGATTATCATTCACCTCCGGCAGCGGCGGCTCATTGATGATGTTCACAATCTCTTCCGGCTGTGAATGGTGGAACATGCTGGTCAGCATATCGGCCATCACCACACCCCCTGCCACGCCCACTGCTGTTTGTAGTGCGCCGCCAAGAAAACCGGTGCCGCGTGGCGCTGCTGCCTGAGCAGGGGCATATTGCTGCTGTGCCAGTTGTTGCGGCGCACTGTTCCACGGCGATGGTTGCTGTTGCTGCTGCTGGACGGGCTGCTGCTGGCGCGAACCGCTGCCAAACAGTCCCGACAGAAAGCCGCCGCTGCTCTGTGCGGGTTGTTGCTGCTGTTGCTGCTGCAACTGTGCAACCTGGCTTTCCAGCGCTGACACTTTCTCATTGAGTTTTTTCAGCGCCGCTTCCTGAATCAGGATCGCCTGCGCCATGTAGTAAGGCGCGCCCGGCTGCGCCTGAAGATGCTGGTTAATCAGTTGTTCGGCTGCGGCATCGCGTGCCGCGGTCTGGCTTTCAGCCTGTTTCAGACGGCTGAACAGCCCTTCAATCAGTTGTTGTTCTTCGCGTTGCATGATGACTCTCCTGTGGCGATTGTTACCAGTATATGGGGGCGCCGGTAAGAAAAGTAAAATCGCGGCGGTAAGCAAATATTGCCAGCGCATTCCGGACGCTGTTTTGCGCGTTTTTTATCGTCCTGTTAGCGCCGTGATGCACAAAACGTGCATGCTTTTCCCGTTGAAAACACAAAGATTATCGCTGTTCAGGTAACGAAAATGCGTAAATCATGCCTGACAGGTGGAGGCAATAATAATTTCCAGTTATCATGCGTCGCATTATTAAGCTAACCATGCAGCCGCATCGCGCGGTCAGGCGGAGGAACGGCCCTGATGTCACTACCCATCTTTTTGATTGGCGCTCGCGGTTGCGGCAAAACCACGGTCGGCGAAGCGTTGTCGCAGGCGCTGGGCTACGCCTTTACGGATACCGATCACCATCTGCAACTTAGCACGCAGCGCAGCGTGGCCGAGATTGTTGCGGCAGAAGGCTGGGAAGGTTTTCGCGCCCGTGAAACGGAATCGCTTAAAGCGGTGACGGCACCCGGGACCGTGATTGCCACCGGTGGCGGGATGATTCTGGCTGAAGAGAACTGCCGTTTCATGCAGGAGCAGGGCCGGGTGATCTGGCTCAGCGCGTCGCCCGAAGTGCTGGCAGAACGACTGGAAAGCGAACCTGAAGCGGCTCAGCGTCCGACGCTGACCGGACGTCCGATTGCCGATGAGATGAGTGATGTGCTGCGTGAACGCGCGCATCTCTATCAGTCCGCAGCCCATCATCAGGTGAATGCCATGCAATCGCCTGAGTGCGTAGTGGAGGAGATTTTGCTTTCCCTCTCTCTGGCGCGCGCCAGCTAACCCTCAGATTTTTCCCGCTTTGATCCCGCTTCGGATGGCATTGTCTATACTTATCCTATGACAGGCAACAGCCTGTCCTGTGGAATGTTATTCAGACAAGAGGGACATACTATGCCGACCAGACCACCATACCCACGTGAAGCGAAAGTTGTGCCTGTTGAAAAGGGTCCTGAGGGAAACAAAGTAACCTCCTACGAATTGCGTGCTGATCATCCCAAACCGAATTCATTAATCAGTGAGCACGAAACGGAAGAAGAAGCGCGTGACGCCAAAGAGCGTTACGAAGATGTCGAGAAAGAGTAAAGCTTTGCTGCTGGCAGGGACGCCAGCCTGTCATGTCTGATAATCCCGTCTTTTTCAGCGCAACGCTGTTCCAGTACAACGCCTCTTTGCACTCATAGCGACCTGATTACTAAAGAAGCGAAATTTACGCAGATTTCCTGTCGTATGCTTTCTGCTCATGCGTCTGTTCTGCACTCTCTTCACGTCGCCATATAAAGCCCCGCTAATCATTTCTGTCACATTATTTTCTCTGCTGCCGATAACGGTAAGTGTTGAATTGTCGCTTGACCGATTCAGCGTCACGTTTTACTTTCGTCAAACCAACAGAGGAACTTAGTTCCATATAGTGGAACACGTTACATGACCACACTTGAAAATGCGGCTGCCGTACTCCGATTGTTTCAGCACAAAGGTGTGACGCAGGGGCATGTTGGTCTCTCATTCAGTGAGGTGGTTGAGGCGCTGACGCTGCCGAAGAGCACCGTTTCACGTCTGCTGGCCACGATGGAAAGTCAGGGGCTGCTGGAGCGGGATGCGGACACGCGCGGTTATCATATTGGTCGCGTGTTGCTGGCCGCCGCTGGTCATTATCTCTCGGCACCGCTGGTCGATAGCGTTTCAGCGGCGATGGTCCGGCTGGCTGCGAAGACCGGCTGCATGGGATACGTGTCGAAGCTCGATGGACGGGAAGTATTAGTAATGCGCATGTTTCATGGGCGTCACTTTACGCAGATGGTCACACCGCCCGGCAGTCGAATGCCTGCCGCTGCGACGTCAACCGGTCGGGCGCTGTTAGCGCAACTCAGTGACGAAGAGGTCATAGCGCGCTTTCATGATCACTGGCAGGCTGGCCCGGCGAACTCGCCGCAAAGTCCCGAGGCGCTCTGTGCCAGACTGGCTGAAATCCGCCAGCACGGCTGGTCACTGGCCCGCAATGAATCACTGCCAGGCATCAGCTCGCTGTCGGTCATTGTTCATAACAAACATCATGGCGAAACGGTGGCACTCTGCCTGTCGTTTCTGTCACAGGAGAGTGAACCGGGTTTCCCGCCAGCGCTCCTTGAAGCACTACGTGCAACGGCCACAGAGATGACCGACAAATATGGCGCGTAACTTCACCACGATTTTATCGGCGTAATACTTTCGCCACACCAGGGAAAACCAGGGCCTTCGGGCCTTTTTCTTTCAATCTGATCGCTACGTTGTCCGCAGCAACCCGGTTGCCTGTGTTCGTCTCCCCCTGTCTCCTGTATCGGTTCAGCATCCGGGGTGACGACCATCTGCAATGGCTGTTGCTATGCGGCGCGCATCAGGGCAGTGAACCAGAAAACCGGCGTAAACCTGACATCAGGCAGGCGGACGTTATTTCATTTCTTCTCAACAAGGACTGGCGGGGACATATGGAACGGGTAAATCCAATCAGACACATTGGCGTGGCACTGGTTTTAATTTTTCTTTCCATCGCGGGTGCCATTATCGGCATTCAGCTGATTACGACGATTGGCGTAACGCCTAATACCTCCATTATCGGGGCGCTGTTTGCCATGCTGCTGGCGCGTATTCCGCTGCAGGCATTTCGCCGTTATCGTTCGATTGAAATCCAGAACCTGGCGCAGACCGCCATCTCTTCAGCGACCTTCGGGGCGGCTAACAGTCTGCTGATGCCGATTGCTGTGCCCTGGGCGCTGGGTGAGCCTCAGCTGGTGCTGCCGCTGTTCTGTGGCGTCAGCGCCGCGATGCTGCTCGATGCCTGGCTGCTCTATCGGCTGTTTGATACCCGCGTGTTTCCGGCCAGTAATGCATGGCCGCCAGGCGTTGCGGCAGCAGAAGCGATTAAAGCGGGGGATAAAGGCGGACGCCAGGCGTGGCTGCTGGTGGCGGGCATTGCCGGTGGCGTTGTCGGCGCCATGCTGAAGATTCCGATGTCCGCTTTTGGCACCGCGTTTATTGGCAATATCTGGGCATTGTCGATGCTCGGCATCGGTTTTCTGCTGCGCGCCTACGCGCAGCCGGTGGCCGGTATTGATATCAATGCGCTCTATATTCCGCATGGGGTCATGGTCGGTGCCGGTCTGGTGGCGCTGATTCAGGTAGTGATGGTCATCCGCAGCCGTAAAAATGATGCGCTGACGGTGAGCCGCAACGGTAATGAAGTGCAGCGGGCGCTGGGTTTCGGCAGCGTGGGGTATATCGTGATTTCGGCGCTGCTGGCCCTGGCGGGTGGTCTGTGGAGTGAGATGGGCATCGCGATGCTGCTGCTGTTTGTTCTCTATGCTGCGTTTGCCGCTTTCGCCCATGAACTGATTGTCGGCATTGCCGCCATGCACTCCGGCTGGTTCCCGGCCTTTGCTGTGGCGCTGATTACGCTGATTATCGGCATTCTGATCGGCTTTCCACCGCTGGCGCTCTGCCTGCTGTGCGGCTTTACGGCCGCTACCGGCCCGGCGTTTGCCGACATGGGTTATGACCTGAAGGCGGGCTTTATCCTGCGCGGTAACGGGGCGGATCTGCAGCAGGAGTTGTGGGGACGTCGTATCCAGCTGATCGCGGCCATGATCGCCTTTGTGGTGTCGATTCCCCTTGTCTGGTACGCGCACACTCTTTTCTTTACAGACAATCTGCTGCCGCCGGTGGCGCGGGTGTATGCCAAAACAATTCAGGCGGGTGCTGAACCCGGTATCGCCGGAAACCTGCTGATGTGGGCTATTCCGGGTGCCCTTATCCAGCTGATCGGCGGGCCGAAACGCCAGCTGGGCGTGCTGCTCGCCACTGGTTTATTAATTAATAACGCGATGGCGGGCTGGGCGGTGGTGGTGGGGATCGCCTTACGCATTGTGATCATTCGCATCTGGGGCGAACGCGGCCGGTCGCCCATGGAGGTCATGGCGGCAGGCTTCATTGCCGGTGATGCTCTCTATAGCTTCTTTCATTCGCTGTTTGCCAGCAGCAGCAAAAAATAAAGGATAAAGCATGAGCTTGCAGCAGACCCTGGCGGTTTTTGAGTTACTGGATAGTGCCCACATTGACGGGCAGCAGGTCGTGGATCTGTTTACCTCTTATCCTCACGTTATGGCCCGCTTTACCCGCGTCACCGGCCCCAAAGGTCGTACTGATTTTGTGCGCATTGATATCCCGGGTACGGAGGGTAAATCAGGCGGCGGGTCTGCACCGACGCTGGGCATCATTGGTCGCCTGGGTGGCATTGGTGCCCGTCCTGGGCGTATCGGCATGGTATCCGATGCGGATGGCGCAATAGCGGCGATCGCCAGTGCGCTTAAACTGGCGCAGATGCAGAGCAAAGGTGACAGGCTCGCCGGCGACGTAATCATCACTACTCATATCTGTCCCGATGCACCGACACGGCCGCATCAGCCGGTCGATTTTATGGATTCGCCGATTGATGATGTCACCATGAATGATAATGAAGTGGTGGCGGACGTGGATGCGATTCTGTCGATCGATACCACCAAAGGTAATCGCATTATCAATCACAAAGGCTTTGCCCTGTCGCCGACGGTGAAAGAGGGCTATATCCTGCGGGTTTCGGAAGATCTGCTGCGCATTATGGAGATGACCAGCGGCCGTCCGGCGGTGACCTTTCCCATCACTACGCAGGATATTACCCCTTACGGCAACGGTGTTTATCACCTCAACAGCATCCTGCAACCCTCGACCGCCACCGATGTGCCGGTGGTCGGTGTGGCGATCACTGCCGAGTCGGTGGTGCCGGGCTGCGGAACCGGGGCCAGTCATGAGGTGGACATTGCGGCAGCGGCGAAGTTTGCAATTGAGGTGGCGAAGGCGTTTGGTCGTGGAACCTGTCACTTCTATGACGCTGAAGAGTATGCGCGGCTGATTACGCTCTATGGCAGCCTGGCGCACCTGCGCCACCGGAACCACTAAGATGGCGAAATCACTGGCGACCCTGACAATCGGGCAGTCACCACGCAGCGATATTCTGCCGTTGCTGCGTCAGCATCTGCCGGATGCGGTGACCGATCATGCCGGTCTGCTGGATGGACTGGACGCTACTGAGATTGCCGACCACTTCACGCCAGCCGCAGGCGACAGGGTTCTGGTATCTCGGTTACAGAGTGGCGAACAGGTGCGGCTGTCGGCGTCGAAGGTGGAGCAGGGATTACAGCGTAAAATCAGCGCGCTGGAGCAGATGGGGTATGACACCATTCTGTTGCTATGCACCGGTGAATTCAGCCAGCTCGTTACCCGGCGTGCGCTGCTGCTGGAGCCGGATCGCATCATTCCTCCGCTTATCCGCGCCATGGTGCAGCAGCAGCGGGTCGGGATTGTGGTGCCGGTTGAGGAGCAGATTGTTGAACAGGCTGGCAAGTGGCAGCCACTGCCCGCGCAGCCCTGTTTTGCGGTCGCCAGCCCCTATCAGGGCGATGAGGCAACCTTCGCCGATGCCGCAAACCGCCTGAAAGCGCAGGGCGCAGAGCTGGTGGTGCTTGACTGCATGGGCTATCACCAGCAGCATCGGGCATGGTTACAGCAGCGGCTGGACGTGCCGGTTCTGCTCTCTAATCAGCTGGTAGCCCGACTGGCGGCGGAGCTGCTGCCCTGACGCAGGCGATCACAAACCGCCATCATTTCGCGTGACAGATCAGCGGGTTCCCTTCTACACTGCCTGACACACAACATGTGCTCTGGAGAACTATTATGCTCAACGTAAGTGAGTATTTTGACGGAAAAGTTAAATCTATCGGTTTTGACAGTGCGAGCACCGGCCGTGCCAGCGTGGGCGTGATGGCTGAAGGTGAATACACATTTGGTACCGGCCAGCCGGAAGAGATGACCGTGGTCAGCGGCTCGCTTAAGGTGCTGCTGCCAGGTGAGACCGAGTGGAAATGGTTTGAAGCGGGTTCGGTGTTTAACGTGCCGGGCCACAGCGAATTTCATCTGCAGGTTGGCGAGCCAAGTTCCTATCTCTGCCGTTACCTGAAAGATAAAGATTAAAAAAAGGGCCGCCAAGCGGCCCTTGAAGTTGCTGATAAAGTTTGCCCTGGCCAGCTGTGAGATCGAGCCTGCGAAGGGAAAACGGTCAGATCGGAAAGTCGCTTAAACCATCCATGGCCGCTCGGCCCGCGCCGTCCATGGCGCGGGACGCTTTCCTCCTCTGCCCACTTTCCCTGCGCTTTTAGCGAATGTGCAGTTGCGAGATCAACCGTGATTGGGTTTGTCAGCATTCTGAAATGGCCGCGAAGCGGCCATTTTTTTGGCAAACAATATCTGTCCGGGTGATTCTGATTAACGCTGGGCTTCGCCGCCTAACGCTTCCACCAGATTGCTGGTCAGTGCCGCCAGTTCGCTGGTCATCAGAATAAAGTCTGCATCAAAACGCTGGGCAAAATCTTCGCGATCGATATCGTCGTTCTGGTCGCGCAGCGTGTCGCTGAACTTCAGACGTTTTACTGAACCGTCATCCGCCAGTACGAACTGAATGCGCTCCTGCCAGTCGAGTGCCAGTTTGGTCACCAGCTTACCCGCTTCAATGTGGTTGGCGATCTCATCGCACACCAGATCCTGTTTTTTACAGCGAATCACACCGCCATCTTCCAGCAGCGCTTTCAGCTCCGCTTCATCCATCAGTGCAAAACCGGCAGGCAGGTCGCCCGAGCGTACCCACTCGGTCAGGGTCAGCTCAATCGGATTTTCCAGCGTCAGCGGCACCACCGGCAGTGAACCCAGGCTTTTGCGCAGCAGCGCCAGAGTATCTTCCGCTTTTTTCGCACTGGCACAGTCAACCATAATCAGGTTATTGACCGTGTCGATCCACAGATAATTCTGGCTGAAACGGCTGAAGGCACGCGGCAGCAGGCTGTGCAGTACTTCATCTTTCAGCGAATCTTTTTCGGTCTTTTTGAGCTTGCGGCTCTGCTCAGATTCCAGCTTGTCGATTTTCGCTTCCAGCGCCTGTTTCACGACCGGCGACGGCAGGATTTTCTCCTCTTTGCGGGCGCAAATCACAATCTGGCCTTTGTTCTCGTGGGTCAGCGCATCGCTGCGGTTACCCATCGGCGGGACCCAGCCGGTCTTGCTCATATCCTGACTGCCACACGGTGAAAACGTGAAGGCGTCGAGCTGTTTTTCCATCTCATCTGCGGACAACGGAATGTCACGATTCAGACGATAAACCATCATATTTTTAAACCACAACATCGGGATTCCTTACCGGGGCGCGATCGGGCGCACAAGTCTGCGAGAGTCAGCGCGCATGATAGCGAAACATCGGAGTGGTTTCATTGCCTTTAAGGCAGCCGCCTTCTACTGTATCTCTCACCTGAACGAATAACGAGGACGTAACCTTGCGCATAGGCATAGATCTGGGTGGCACCAAGACAGAAGTGATTGCATTGTCGGATAAGGGACAGGAGATGTTCCGCCATCGGGTGAATACCCCGCGTGATGACTATCAGGCCACGGTGCAGGCGATTGTCGATCTCGTCACACTGGCCGAGCAGAAAACCGGCGAGACCGGTACGGTCGGCCTTGGGATCCCTGGCTCGCTTTCGCCCTTCAGTAAGCGGGTGAAAAATGCCAACTCCACCTGGCTCAACGGCCAGCCGCTGAATAAAGATCTGGCTCAGGCACTGAACCGGGAAGTGCGCATCGCCAACGATGCTAACTGCCTGGCCGTGTCGGAAGCGGTTGATGGGGCGGGAGCCGGACAGTCGCTGGTGTTTGCCGTGATCATCGGCACCGGGTCGGGCGCGGGTGTGGCGATCAACGGGGAGTCGCGCATCGGTGGCAACGGCAATGCTGGCGAGTGGGGCCACAATCCGCTGCCGTGGATGGATGAAGATGAGCTGCGCTACCGCCAGGAAGTGCCCTGTTATTGCGGGCAGCAGGGCTGCATCGAGACCTTTGTTTCCGGCACTGGTTTTGGTATCGACTACCAGCGGCTGAGCGGCGTGCATCGCAAAGGCGCAGAGATCGTTTCGCTGCTGGCACAGCAGGATCCGATCGCCGAACTGGCGATGAGCCGCTATGAGCTGCGGCTGGCCAAATCACTGGCGCAGGTGGTGAACCTGATCGATCCCGACGTGATCGTGCTGGGTGGCGGGATGAGCAATGTGGATCGTCTCTATCAGACCGTGCCGGTGTTGATGAAGAAGTGGGTGTTTGGCGGGGAGTGTGAAACGCCGGTGCTGAAGGCGCAGCATGGCGATTCCAGCGGCGTGCGCGGTGCGGCGTGGCTCTGGCCGCTTAACGGCTGATGCCGATCCTGCCCGCGGTTCAGCACCTGAAGCCCGGGTGCTGAACCGTTAACCTCTGGCGCAGCATCCTGCCGCGCCGCGGTTATTCGCCAGCCAGCATCGTGTCCTGCGGTGCCCGATCGCGCTGCGCTTTGGTGGCGAGGAAGTAGAGATAGCCGACCACCATGATGGCGACAAACAGCGCGCCAATCACCGGATTAAACCACAACATCGCCAGCAGGCAGACGACTGACAGCAGCAGGGCGATGCCCGGCACAATCGGATAACCCGGCGCGCGGAAGCTGCGCACCATCTCCGGCGCGCTGCGGCGCAGTTTAAACAGGCTCAGCATGCTCATGATGTACATCACAATCGCGCCAAACACCGCCATGGTGATCATCGCTGCCGTCAGCGTCATCCCCTGCAGATTAATCACGCCATCGCTGTAAATCGCCGCGATGCCCAGCACGCCGCCGAGAATAATTGCGCGATGGGGGGTCTGAAAACGCGACAGTTTTGCCAGCGAAGGGGGCAGATAGCCCGCGCGGGCCAGGGCAAAAAACTGCCGTGAGTAGCCGAGGATGATGCCGTGGAAGCTGGCAATCAGGCCAAACAGCCCAATCCACACCAGCATATGCATCCAGTTAGAGTGTTCACCAACGATCATTTTCATCGCCTGCGGCAGCGGATCGTTAATGTCAGCAAGTTTGCGCCAGTCGCCTGCGCCGCCCGCCATCAGCATCACGCCAATTGCCAGCACCACCAGCGTCAGGATCCCGCTGATATAGGCGCGGGGAATGGTCCGGGTGGGATCTTTCGCCTCTTCGGCCGCCATCGCGGCGCCTTCAATGGCCAGGAAAAACCAGATAGCGAAGGGAATGGCGGCGAAAATGCCGGAGAAGGCGGGCAGGCCGAAGCTGTCGCTGCCCGCCCAGCCGTTTGCGGCGAAGTTCGCCAGGCTGAAGCCAGGTGAAACCACGCCCATAAACACCAGCAGCTCAATGACCGCCAGCACGGTGACAACCAGTTCGAACATCGCTGCCAGTTTTACGCCGAGAATATTCAGCGTCATAAACACCAGGTACGCGCCGACCGCTGCGGTTTTCGGGTTCAGCTCGGGATACTGCACATTGAGATAAGCCCCGATCGCCATGGCGATCGCCGGTGGCGCAAAGACAAACTCAATCAGCGTCGCCAGACCGGCAATCAGCCCGCCGGTTTCGCCAAAGGCGCGACGGCTATAGGCAAAGGGGCCGCCCGCATGGGGGATCGCGGTGGTCAGCTCGGTGAAGCTAAAAATAAAGCAGGTGTAGAGCGTGGCGATCAGCGCCGTGGTCACCAGAAATCCCAGCGTGCCTGCCACAGCCCAGCCGTAACTCCAGCCAAAATATTCGCCTGAGATCACCAGGCCAACCGCAATCCCCCACAGATGCAGGGTGCCCAGCGTGGGCTTGAGTCTGTTTGTCATACTGTTATCCCCGTCGTTGTTGGTCTCACGCGGCGTTTCACCGCCATAACTACTAAAGTAAGGGGATAATGCCGTTGCATTACTCACCACGACTTGACGCGGGCGCAGTAACTTCTGTCCTCCACAGTCAACTCACAGGCAACAACCTGGCCAGCTGCACGCTGCGGTCAACTTTGTCTCTTCTGAGGTCAAGCAGCTCACCTTCTGGCAACGCATGCTGAGATAACGCAAGTGAAAAGGAGCCGGATGATGAGCGCTAAACAATATGACAACCTGACTGATTCCCAACTCACCCTGATGGCGCAGCAGGCGCTCGCCTGCTATCCCGCCGAGCTGCAGGGTCAGCTCAGCCTGCTGTGCCGCTCAGAGAACGCCACGTTCCTGGTGAAAGCGGCAGGCCGGCGTTATGCGCTGCGGCTGCATCGCGGCGATTACCATCAGAAAGCAGATATCCTCAGCGAACTGCTGTGGCTCGATGCATTGCGCGAAACCGGCATTATGGTGCCGGAAGCGGTGCCGGACAACGCGGGCGAAACGGTGCTGACGCTGCGGCTGCCGGATGGCAGTGAGCGCTACGTGGTGCTGTTTCACTGGATCGACGGGGAGATGCCGACCACCGACGTTGATCCCCGCGCCTTTCAGCAGCTGGGCCAGATTACCGCGCGGCTGCATCAGCACAGCAAACAGTGGCAGCCACCCGCGGGTTTCCAGCGGATTGTCTGGGATCACCACACCATGACCAGCGCTGAGAGTCACTGGGGGCGCTGGCAGGATGCGCCGAATCTGCCTGTTGCCGATCACGGCGTCGTCGAACAGACGATCGCGCAGGTCGGCGCGGCGATGGCGCAGTTTGGTAAGGGATCGGATCGCTATGGCCTGATCCACGCCGATCTGCGGCTGACCAATCTGCTGCTGCACAAGGGCGAAACGCGGGTGATCGACTTCGATGACTGCGGACTCGGCTGGTATCTGCACGATCTGGCGGCCGCGATCAGTTTTGTTGAGCATCACCCGCGCGCGCCAGAGTGGATCGATCACTGGATACGCGGTTATGAGCAGGTGGCGCATATCAGCGATGCGGAGATGGCCATGCTGCCCGCGCTGCTGATCCAGCGTCGTATTCAGCTCACCGCCTGGGTAGGATCGCATGCTGAAACCGAAATGGCGCGTAGTCTCGGCCCGGCGTGGGCCAGTCACTCGGTCCGACTCTGCCGCGATTATCTGGAGGGTAAAGCGCTGCCGGTCGGTGTCTGATGCACCAGCGGCGGGCGTGGCTGCGCCGCCGCAGTGCCGGATGCCGTGTCCGCGCGCAGTCCGGACCTCCCGCAGGCGGGGCTTAGCGACCTGGTATGGAATTTGCTCTGATCTCAGGAACGGGTGATCCACCTGACTTCTGACTGAGGCGACCATGAATCCGACACTGATCAAGCCCGATGCGTTTGCGGCCTGCTCTGCCGCGGCAGGGGCAGGCAATCACGGCGTACTGGCAGCGGCGGCGACCGGCCTGAGCGAGTTTATTCATACTCAGGGCGGCGATGTTGATCGCATATTTGGCATCAGCGGCATCGATCCGGAACGTCTGGCCAGTCCGACGCTAAGCCTGGGGCTGGTGAACTACTGTCGGGTGCTGGAAGAGGCGGCGCGCCACTCTGGTTTTGATAACTTCGGTTTGCACTACGGCAGGCAGTTTAAACCGCAGTCATTAGGCCTGATCGGCTACATTGGCTTGTGCTCCGCCACGCTGGAACAGGCGCTGCACAATGTGGTTAACGCCTTTCCCTGGCATCAGCACGACACCTTAACCCGGCTGGTGGATAAGGGAGAGTGCTGGCGGCTCGACTATCAGGTGCGCCACGGGGCTATTCTGTCGCGCCGTCAGGATGCCGAGCTGACGCTGGGGATGTTTATGAATCTGATCCGGCACGTCGCGGGCAGACACTGGGCGCCGCGCGAAGTCCATTTCGAGCATCCGCGTCCCGGCCAGTGGCACGATCACTGCAAAGTGTTTGATGCGCCGGTCTGGTTCGATCAGCCGTTTAATTCGCTGGTGATCCCGAAACGCGATCTGCTGCGCGCGATGCCGGAGAGCGATCCGATCCTGTTGATGGTGATGCAGGATGCGATACGGCGGCTGAACCGCGGGACGTCTCAGCAGAGCATGATTGAGCAGGCGCGTTCGCAGGTTAATTTATCGCTGATGCAGGGCGAGCCGGTGCTGGAAGAGGTGGCGGATAAACTCGGGCTGTCGAGCTGGTCACTACAGCGGCGGCTGCGCGAAGAGGGCAGCAGCTTTACTGCGCTGGTGGATCAGGTGCGCTGCGAAATGGCGACGTACTATCTGCAGCAGAAGCAGCTGCCGATCTCGGAGATGGCGCTGCTGCTGGGCTACTCGGAAGTCAGCGCGTTCTCACGCGCATTTCGCCGCTGGTTTGGCATCAGTCCGCGCCAGTGGCGCCAGGAAGGTCTGGCCAGCTAACCACGCGGCGCAAAGCCAAACCACGCCGGTTGTCCCGGCTCCGGCGGCGGGGGCAGATCGCGCGTTTGTGCCACCAGCTGCCAGGCACGCAGGCAGAGCGCCTCATCCCCCTGAGTCTGCGTCACGGCATAATGTCTGCTGTGTTGTTGCCACTCCATCCGTACCAGACATTGCTGACCGGCGTAACGCGCCGCATCAGTAAACTGTCGATTCAGTACCGGCTGCATTTGATTAGTCCAGTGACAGGATTTGCTGTCCGGATCCTTCGCAGGCTCACACAGGTTTGCCACGCTATCCCGTTGCTTTGTCAAAGGTTGCTGACAGGCGCTGAGCGCCATTGCAATAATCACACCTGGCAATACTCTCACTATTGTATTAATTAAATTCATTAAATTAGCCACTTTTTTCTAAAGATCTTCCGGTCTGCTGCCGACAGTCTACAGACCGGCCTGCTGAATGCTATGGCATTCCTCCGACTGTCGGCAGAACCAGAATTTACCGCCCCTGTGCGGATGATGTCTTTTTTCACTTCATGGATTAGAAATGCAGAAAAAATATGCCTTTGCGGCACTCTCCTTGTTAACCACCTCGCTAATCAGCGGCTGTGCTACCGAATCTTCCCGTGCTATTCAGGCTCCGCAGGTTCGTGCAGCCAGCCAGCCGGTTTATCAGGGCGTGCGCAGCCCGATTGCGGTAGGTCAGTTCGATAACCGCTCCTCGTACATGAATGGCATCTTCTCTGATGGTGTCGATCGGCTGGGTAATCAGTCGAAAACCATTCTGATTACCCATCTGCAGCAGACCAATCGCTTCAGCGTGCTGGATCGCAGCAATCTGAAAGAGTTGCAGCAGGAGTCAGACTTCAAACGCAGCCAGCAGAATATCAAAGGCGCGAACTACATCATCACCGGTGATATTACCGAGTTTGGCCGCAAAGAAGTGGGCGATCAGCAGCTGTGGGGCATTCTGGGCCGCGGCAAAACCCAGATCGCCTATGCCAAAGTGAATCTCAACGTGGTGGATGTCACTACCTCTGAAGTGGTTTACAGCACCCAGGGTGCAGGCGAGTACCAGCTTTCGGCGCGTGAAGTGATCGGCTTTGGCGGCACCAGCAGCTATGACTCGACGCTGAACGGCAAAGTGATGGATCTGGCGATTCGCGAAGCGGTCGATCATTTAGTGGATGGAATCAACAACGGCGCATGGCGTCCGGCTAAATAAGGAAGCAGTAAATGAAAATGATGACACTGAGCAGCCTGCTGATAGCAGCGGCGCTGCTGGCCGGCTGTGCGCCAAAAGCGCCGAAAACGATCTACTACTGGGGCGACTATCAGGAACAGATTTATAGCTACTATCAGCAAAGCGGCGATCCGCTGAAGCAGATTGATGCGCTGAGTCTGGATGTGGAAAAAGCCCGTGCTGCGGGTCAGCCCGTACCGCCAGGCCTGCATGCGCAGCTCGGCCTGCTCTACGCTAAAACCGGTGATACCAATAAAGCGTTTGGTCAGTTCGCCACCGAGAAGCAGCTGTTCCCCGAATCAGCACCTTACATGGATTTTCTGATGAGTAAAAAACAAGGAGTGGTACAGTGAAAAAATGGATTGCCCTGAGCGGCGCGCTGATGGTGCTGTTGCTGACTGGCTGTGCGCAGCCAAAAAAACCGTACGACTACACTGCGTTTCGTGCCAGCAAGCCTGCCTCGATTCTGGTGCTGCCTGCCGCTAACACCTCGCCGGATATCAACGCCGCTCACAGCCTGAACTCGCTGGTGACGCGTCCGCTGGCCGAAGCCGGTTACTACGTCTTCCCGGTGGCGGTGGTTGAAGAGACCTTTCAGCAGAACGGCCTGACCAGCGCCAGCGACGCCCAGGCGGTCAGCGCGAAACGTCTGAATGAGATCTTCCACGCCGACAGCGCGCTCTATATCTCGATCAGCGACTATGGCAGCAGCTATCGGGTGATCGACAGCGTGACCACCGTGACCGCCAAAGCACGGCTGGTGGATTTACGCAGCGGCAAAGAGATCTGGCAGGGTTCCGCTACCGCTACCGACAATGATCAGGGCAATAATAACAACAACGGCGTGATTGGTATTCTGGTCAGCGCGGCGATCAAGCAGATTTCCGACAACGTCACTGACAAAGCCCATACCGTGGCCGGACTGACCAGCAATCGTCTGCTGTCACAGAACGAGCAGGGCGGATTACTTACCGGCCCTCGCTACAAAGTCGTCAGCACCCGCTGATCAGACTCAAACGGGCGCTCTGGTGCCCGTTATCCCTGCGGCAATTCCAGCTGGCTGTACCCTAATCCATTCATCTTGCGCACTTTAATCTGCACCGGGATACGCTCTTTCATCGCTTCCACGTGGCTGATCACCCCGATGGTTTTGCCGCTGGCGTTCAGCGCGTCGAGGGCATCCAGCGCGGTGTCCAGCGTCTGGGCATCCAGCGTGCCGAACCCCTCATCCAGAAACAGCGATTCGATGCGCGTTTTGTGGCTGACCAGATCCGATAACGCCAGCGCCAGCGCCAGACTGACCAGGAAACTCTCGCCACCTGACAACGTGCGGGTATCGCGCGCCGCGTCGGCCTGCCAGGTATCGACGACATCCAGCTCCAGCAGATCCTGCGCCCGGCGCTGCAGCAGATAACGGCCATGCAGCCGATCGAGCTGACGGTTGGCAAGCGCTACCAGATGATCCAGCGTTAACCCCTGGGCGAAGCGCCGGAATTTATCGCCGCTAGCGGAGCCGATCAGATCGTTGAGCAGGCTCCACTGCGCCAGCACCACACCATCCTGTTCAATCTGCGTCATCAGGCTCTGTTGTCGGGCGCGGAGGCTGGCGTCGCTGTGCAGCTGCTGCTGAATCTGACCCTGCTGGCTGGCGTTGTCGCGCAGGGCCAGCCGTAACTGCTCCAGCTGCTGCGCCAGTGCTTCGGCGGATTCCGGCATCGCATCGGGTTTCGCCTGCTGATGAACGCTGAGCCGCTGCTGCAGATCCGCTAGTCGCGCCTGCTGCTGCTGGCATTGCTGATCGAGTTGCTGCAGTTGCTGACGCAGTTGCAGCGCGGTCTGCTCATCCAGCAGCGCCGCGCGCAGGCTGGTTTCATCGATAAATCCGGCGCTCTCCAGTGCCTGCTGCAGCGTGCTTTCCGCCTCTGCCAGTTTGCCGCTGAGCGTCTGACGCTGATTTTCCAGCCCCGACAGCTCACCCTGCAGGCGACTGACCTCGGCCTGCGCCTGCTGCAGGGCGGTGAGCTGCTGTGCCAGCTGTTCATCAGCGTGCTGAACGCGGGCCTGCAGCTGCTGACGGGCGTTGGCGACATCGCGATCGCCAAACAGCGCCAGACGGGCACGACGCATTTCGCTGAGCTGCGCCTGGCTCTGCTGCTGATGCTGTTGACGGATGGCGAGCTGCTGCTGTTCCTGCTCTGCCTGTTGTTGCAGGGCAGTGAGCTGGGTTTCCCCTTTTAACAGCTTCGGCTGCAGGTTAGCGAGCAACTGATCACTTTCCTGCCAGCGCTGCCAGCGCCGCTGTTGCTCCGCCAGCCACGCATCGCGATCGGCGGCATCGGGCAGGGCAAGATGGTGCGCGCTGAACTGCTGCTCCAGACGGCTCTGCAACTGCTCCCAGGCCTGTTGTTCCTGCTGCTGACGCTGTTGCAGCGCATCCAGCGCCTGTTGCAGGCTGGTCAGCGACTGCTGCGCCAGCTGTTCGGCCTGCTGGTGCTGCTGCCAGGCCTGCAGCTGCTGAAGATGGTGATCTTTCGCAGCCTGGCGCGCCTGCTCAGCGGCTTCCTGAGCCTGTCGCTGCTGCTCAAGCTGACTTTCACGGTCGCTTTGCTGCTGCTGCCACGCGGCTAAGGCCTCGCGATCGGCAAGCGGGAAGGTAAGTGCCAGCTCACCGCTCAGCGCCTGCCATTGCTGCTCAAGCTGATCAAGCTGTTGCTGCATCCCGGCGATTTCATCGCGCAGGGCCTGCTGCTGCACTACTGACTGCTTCAGCTGTT
The DNA here is from genome assembly GCF_016658625.1 of Pantoea sp. S62. NCBI lineage: Bacteria > Pseudomonadati > Pseudomonadota > Gammaproteobacteria > Enterobacterales > Erwiniaceae > Pantoea > Pantoea sp. S62. The sequence continues at coordinate 101,445 of NZ_JACVVI010000005.1, forward strand.
CATTTTTTGCCGTGCCCGCTTCACGCAGTACCTCGGTTTGCTGCTGCAGCGCAGCCCGGCGCTGCTGGTTAGCACTCACTTCAAGTGTGCTGTAGGCCTCAACGGCGGGATGGGTACAGGAGCCGCACAGCGGGCAGGGCTGATCGGCGGTGAGCCGGGCGCGGTAATCGTTGAGGTCGACAATCTGCTGCTCCAGCGCGCAGATTTTTTCGACATCATCCAGCTGCTGTTTTTCGCGTTTCCACGTCTCGCGCAGGCTCTGGAGTTCCGCTTCACTCTGCTGATGCGCTTTTTCCAGCGCGCTCAGCCTTTGCTGGCGCTGGCCCAGCTGCTGGTGCAGCGGCTGCCACTGCGTTGAGAGCAGCAGCAGTTGCTGACGCGCCGGACGGCTGTTCTGCAACTGGCTTAATGCCTGCCGCAGTGCGGCAGGCGGATGCTGCTCCTGAAGCGAAGTGAGTACCTGCTCCGCCTGCGACAGCGCCTGGCGGGCCTGTTGCTCTGACAACTGGCGCGGCAGTGCCTGTTGTGCCTCTTGTTGCTGTTTCGCCTGTTGCGCATCGATCTGTTGCTGCTGCTGTTCGCGCTGTTGTGTCAGTCCCGCCAGCGTTGCCTCACGCTGTGCCAGCAGGGCAAAGTTCTCCTGCCATACCGGCAGCGAAGCACCCCAGTGCGCCAGATCGGCCAGCTGCTCACGTAACTGATGCTGTTCGGTAATCGCCTGCTGCCAGCCCGCGACCTGCTGCTTCTGTTGCGTCAGGCTGGCCTGGGTCTGGTCGGCATGCTGTTGCTGCCGGGCATTTTCCTGCTGCTGCTCTGCAAGCTGCTGCTGCAGCGTCGTGATGTGCTGATCCAGCGGCAGCACCTGTTCCGTCAGCAGGCTCTCCTGCTGCTGCTGTTCCTGCTGCGCCTGCTGGCGGGCGGTCTGAGCGGCCGCATAATTCTGCTGATGATGCTGCTGCTGGTTCTGGGCCTGCTGCTGCGCTGCGGTAAGCTGCTGATAGCGGCTCTCAGCCTGCTGCTGTTCACTGCGCAATGCGTCACGTTGCTGCAGTTTTACCCGCAGCTTTTCAGCCGGTTCGCTGCGAGCCAGCCGCTGGCGGTCGGTTTCAGCCGCCTGTGAGGCGGCCTGCGCCTGCTGTAGCGCCGCTTCAGCCTGCGCACTCTCCTGCTGTAACTGCTGTGCCTGTTGCTGCCACTGCTGCTGTTGCTGCGCCTGCTGATAATCCGCGCTGAGCTGCTGTTCAGCCCTGGTCAGATCGCTGAGCTGCTGTTGCAGCGCGTCGCGGGCGTCGCTATCCAGTAGCGCCATCGCACCCGCCTGGCTGCGCAGCAGATCCAGCTGGGTTTTCGCCTCTTTATGACGCTCGTAGATGGCAGCGGAAATCAGGCCATAGATTTCGGTGCCGGTCAGCTCCTCCAGCAGTTCGGCGCGTTCACTGGCTTTCGCGTTGAGAAAGGCGGCAAACTGGCCCTGTGACAGCATCATTGAGCGGGTGAAGCGTTCGAAATCAAGACCTGACAGGGTTTCGATCAGCTTCAGCTTGTCACCGACCTTATCGGCAACAATGGTGTTGTCGTCACAGCGCGCCAGCTCAACGCGCGGCGCCTGTAGCTTGCCGTCAGCGGTGCCGCGCGCGCGGTTCTGGCTCCAGAAGGCGCGCCAGGCTTCACCTTTGATCTCAAACTCGACCTCAGCCAGACATTCTGCGCAGTCGCGGGTCATCAGCGCATTCTGGCTTTGGGAAATCGCGCCCAGGCGCGGTGTCTGGTGATAGAGCGCCAGGCAGATGGCGTCCAGCAGCGTGGTTTTACCCGCCCCGGTGGCCCCGGTTATCGCAAACAGGCCGTTGCTGGCAAAAGGCTCGGCGCGGAAGTCGATGAACCATTCACCGCGCAGGGCATTGAGGTTTTTAAACCGTAGCGTAAGGATCTTCATTGGGTCTCTTCCATGGCGGCCAGCGTCTGGCGGAACAGGATGATCATCTCGTCGATTTGCGCCGGTTGCAGCTCCTCATCCAGCGCCAGGCGGCGGGCAAAGACCTCTTCCACCTTCAGCTCACTCAGCGTTTCGTTGTCGAACCGCGCCAGGCTCTGCTGCCGCTGTTCACGGCTGCGGCGCAGCAGCAAGACTTCGACCGGCAGCGTAGCGGTCAGGGTTTCGACCTGACGTTGCAGATCGCTGAGGTACTCCTGAGTGGTGACTTCGATATCGAGCCAGGTCGGTTTTTCCTGCTCTGCCGAACTGAAGGCATTTAGCTGTTCCGCTATCTGCGCCAGCGACCCTTTCAGCACCTGCATCGGCTGCGCCTGTGGCACCATCAGCGGCGTGACTGACTGCAGGCCGCTGGCCGCCAGCTCCAGCAGGAAGACGCTTTTTTCAGTCCCCAGCTCATCAAAGCTCAGCGGAATCGGCGAGCCGCTGTAGCGGATATGCTCGCTGCCCGCCACGCGCTGGGCGCGATGAATATGGCCGAGCGCAATATAATCAGCAGCGGGAAACGCGCTGGCGGGAAACGCATCCAGCGTGCCGATATAGATGTCACGCACTGAATCGCTCTGGCTGACGCCAACGGTGGTGAGATGCCCGGTAGCAATGACGGGCAGCGCATAGCCCAGCGCCTGGGCGGCGGCGAAACGCTGCTGATAGTGGTGGGCAATCGCCTCCAGCAGCGAGGTCTGCTTGTCGCGTCCCGACTGACCCGCCCGGCTGCGCAGGATATCGCGCGGGCGCAGATAGGGAATGGCGCACAGCAGGGCACCCGGCTCGCCCTGGCGGGTGTTGAGCAGCAGCACATCATCCTGCGCCTGCGGTGTAGCGATTACCCGCGTGTTGAGGCAGGCCAGCAGTTCGCGTGACTCGTTCAGCGTTGCCACGGAATCGTGGTTACCCGCCAGCACAATCAGCTGACAGCCCGCAGGCTGCAGCGCCACCACGAAGCGGTTAAACATCTCGCGGGCGTAGCTGGGGGGCGTGCCGGTATCAAACAGGTCGCCTGCAATAATCAGCGCATCCACCTGATGCTGTTCAATCTGGATCAACAGCCAGTCGAGAAACGCCTGATGTTCCGCCGCCCGACTTTTGTTGTAGAAGAACTGCCCCAGATGCCAGTCCGCAGTATGAATGATGCGCATGATGAGTCCCTGCCGTTGTGATTCGCCGGGCGATTATACTGGCTCTGCGGCCAAAGCAAAAAAATGTCGCTGCGCTGTCATAAATGATTACCAGTGAGGTTACAGGCAGGTTATGTTTTTCATAAAAGTGTCACAAATCTGACGCATAATGGCGCCGCGAATCTCAGTGACAGCCGTCATAATCAGCAGGAGTAATAATGGCTAAGCGCATTTTGGTTGTGGAGGATGAAGCCCCCATCCGTGAAATGTTGTGTTTTGTTCTGGAGCAGAACGACTATCAGCCAATCGAGGCGGAAGATTATGACAGCGCCGTTGGCAAGCTGATTGAACCCTGGCCCGATCTGATTTTGCTGGACTGGATGTTACCCGGTGGCAGCGGGATTCAGTTTATCAAGCATCTTAAGCGCGAGGCGATGACCCGCGATATCCCGGTGATGATGCTGACCGCGCGCGGCGAAGAGGAAGATCGGGTACGTGGCCTGGAAGTGGGCGCCGATGATTACATTACCAAGCCGTTTTCACCTAAAGAGCTGATGGCGCGGATCAAAGCGGTAATGCGCCGCATTTCGCCGATGGCAGTGGAAGAGGTGATTGAGATGCAGGGGCTGAGTCTGGATCCCTCCTCACATCGCGTGATGTCCGAAACCACGCCGCTGGAGATGGGCCCCACCGAATATAAGTTGCTGCACTTCTTTATGACCCACCCGGAGCGCGTCTACAGCCGCGAACAGCTGCTGAACCACGTCTGGGGCACCAATGTGTATGTGGAAGATCGCACTGTCGATGTTCACATTCGCCGTTTACGTAAAGCGCTGGAAGTCTCCGGCCACGATCGCATGGTACAAACCGTCCGTGGAACAGGGTATCGTTTCTCTGCCCGCTACTAAACGGAGCCTTTACCGTGCTGGAACGCCTCTCCTGGAAGAGATTACTGACAGAACTGCTGCTGGCCTGTCTGCCTGCGGCGCTGCTGGGGCTGCTGTTTGGCGGCCTGCCCTGGTGGCTGCTGCTGAGCGTGGTCATGGTGCTGTTGTGGCATTTCCACAATCTGATGCGGCTGTCGCACTGGCTGTGGCTCGACCGCACCATGACGCCACCGACCGGGCGTGCCAGCTGGGAACCGCTGTTTTATGGGCTTTACCAGATGCAGCTGCGCAACCGGCGGCGGCGGCGTGAACTCGGTAATCTGATTAAGCGTTTTCGCAGCGGGGCCGAATCGCTGCCGGATGCGGTGATCCTGACCACGGAAGAGGGCACTATTTTCTGGTGTAACGGCCTGGCACAGCAGCATCTGGGCCTGCGCTGGCCGGAAGATAATGGCCAGAATATCCTCAATCTGCTGCGTTACCCGGAGTTCTCCCGCTATCTGCGCCAGCGCGATTTTGACAAGCCGCTGACGCTGGTGCTGAACAACAAACTTCACATGGAATTCCGCGTCATGCCCTATAGCGAAGGGCAGTGGCTTCTGGTGGCGCGTGATGTGACGCAGATGCATCAGCTGGAAGGGGCGCGCCGCAACTTCTTTGCCAACGTCAGCCATGAGTTACGCACGCCGCTCACCGTGCTGCAGGGCTATCTGGAGATGATGAATGACTCGGTGATGAGCGAGCCGTCGCGCAGCAAAGCGCTGCACACCATGTCGGAGCAGACGCGCCGCATGGACAGCCTGGTGAAACAGCTGCTGACGCTGTCGCGCATCGAAGCCGCGCCCGCGATCGATCTCAAAGAGAAGGTCGATGTGCCGGTGATGCTGAAGCTGCTGCAGCATGAGGCGGCGACGCTGAGTGGCGGTCGTCACGATATTCATTTCCATACCGATCCCCATCTGAAAGTGTTCGGCAACGACGAACAGCTGCGCAGTGCTATTTCCAATCTGGTGTACAACGCGGTGAATCACACGCCGGAGGGCACGCGGATTGATATCAGCTGGCTGCGTGGCAAGCAGGGCGCGACCTTCCGGGTGTGCGACAACGGGCCGGGTATTGCGTCAGAACATATTCCGCGTCTGACCGAGCGGTTCTACCGGGTTGATAAGGCGCGTTCGCGTGCTACCGGCGGCAGCGGGCTGGGACTGGCGATTGTGAAACATGCGCTGAGCCACCACAACGCGCGGCTCGATATCACCAGCGTGCCACATAAAGAGACTTGTTTTACCTTTACGCTGCCCGCGAGGTTGATTGTGAACAGCGTGATGCAGGAGAATGCCGTTCATTAATCGCTGCCGGATCTCTCTGATGCGCCTCCTTCTTTTATTAATCGTCTCTCTGCTGCCGGGTCTGGCGCTGGCCCAGCCCGGCACGCTCTCCGGCAATCTCAGCAGCGTCGGATCCGACACGCTCGGCTATCTGATGACCCTGTGGGGCGAAGATTTCAGCCGCCAGGCACCGGGCGTCAATGTGCAGGTTCAGGCCTCCGGTTCGTCTACCGCGCCGACCGCGCTGGCGGCGGGTGCCGCACAGCTCGGGCCGATGAGTCGCCCCATGCAGGCTGATGAACGTCAGGCCTTTGAGGCGCGCTACGGCTATCCACCGCTGGCGGTGCCGGTGGCAATGGATGCGCTGGTGGTGGTGGTCAATCAGCGCAATCCGCTGCAGCATATTGAACCGCGCCAGCTCGACGCGATTTTCTCCATTACCCGCCTGTGTGGCGCGCACAGTGTGCCGCTGCGCTGGGGCGATCTTGGTTTAACCGGCGACCAGTGGCGCGAACGGCCGATTCAGCGTTATGGGCGCAACTCCGCCTCCGGCACCTGGGGGTTCTTCAAACAGCAGGTGCTGTGTAAAGGCGATTTCCGCAGTGACGTAGCGGAGTTTCCCGGCTCGGCGGCGGTGGTGCAGGCGGTGGCTGGTAATTCGCGCAGCATCGGCTATGCCAGTTTCGGCTTTCACCTCAGCGGCGTAAAAATGCTGGCGGTGGTGAATGACCAGGGCCAGGCGATTGCTCCGGATGCCGATGCGATCCGCAGCGGCCGCTATCCCTGGGCGCGTCCGCTTTATCTCTATGTCAACAAAGCGCCCGGCAAACCGCTGCCACCGCTGGTAGCCGCGTTTCTGCAGCAGGTGCTTTCCGTGCAGGGACAGCGGCGCGTCAGCGAAGCGGGCTACCTGCCGCTCTCTGACAGCCAGATGGCGCAGGCGCGCGCAGCGCTGCAATAATCTTCCAGCATGAATTTTTTTCATCATTGCTGAATTTTCTTCAGTTGCAGACAGAGGTTACTCGTGTCACTCTGCATTCAGACATATAGCCATCCAGATGGCTATTTATATCAGAATGTAATTATTTCCTGCCGTAATCATTTGCAGGAAGGACAGGAGTGATCATGCAAAGAGAAACCGCCCCGTTCCGCGCCGACACCGTTGGCAGCTTCCTGCGTCCCGCTGCAATTAAGCAGGCACGCGAACAGTTTTCAGCCGGAGAGATTGATGCCGCCGCCCTGCGTCAGGTTGAAGATGCGGCAATCCGCGATGTGGTCGCGAAACAGCGTGAAAATGGCCTGAAAGTGGTGACAGACGGCGAGTTCCGTCGCGGCTGGTGGCACTTCGACTTCTTCTATGGTCTTGACGGCGTTGAGAGCTATGAAGCGGAACAGGGCATCCAGTTTAATGGCGTGCAGACTAAAGCGCATGGCGTGAAAGTGGTGAGCAAACTCGGTTTCCCGGCGGATCACCCGATGCTCGACCATTTCCGCTTCCTGCAGAGTATTGCCGGTGATGCGGTACCGAAGATGACCATTCCCAGCCCCAGCGTGCTGCACTTCCGCGGTGGCCGCAAAGTGATTGATTCGGAAGTCTATCCCGATCTGGCGGACTACTTCGACGATCTGGCGCAGACGTACAAACAGGCGATCAAGGCGTTTTACGACGCGGGCTGCCGCTATCTGCAGCTGGATGACACCGTCTGGGCGTACCTCTGTTCTGAAGATCAGAAGCGCGATATCCGCGCTCGTGGCGATGATCCGGACCAGCTGGCACAGACGTATGCTCAGGTGCTGAATAAAGCGCTGGAAGATAAACCTGCCGATCTGACCGTGGGTCTGCATGTCTGCCGCGGGAATTTCCGCTCAACCTGGATCTCTGAAGGCGGCTATGGCCCGGTGGCCGAAATCCTGTTCGGCAGCGTCAACGTGGATGCATTCTTCCTGGAGTATGACAACGCCCGTTCCGGCGGCTTTGAGCCACTGCGTTACGTTAAGCCGGGCCATCAGCAGGTCGTTCTGGGGCTGATCACCACCAAAGTGGGTGAGCTGGAAGATCCGGCGCAGGTGAAAGCCCGGCTGGAAGAGGCGACGCAGTATGTCAGCCTGGACCAGATCTGCCTCAGCCCGCAGTGCGGCTTTGCCTCTACCGAAGAGGGCAACAGCCTGAGCGAAGCCGAGCAATGGCAGAAGATTCGTTTAGTGGTCGATATCGCTAATCAGGTATGGTAATGCTGTAACGTTGCGCAGACAGGCGCGTAAAACGCGCCTTTTGTGTATCTTCTGGCCCGTTTATGCGGGGTTTTCTCACGCTCTGTCTGTTATTTAAGCACATCATCTTGTGTGCCTGCGGCAAAAATTAACGCTATCCACTGCCTTTTGAAAAAATGGCGGCATAACCTTCTGGTTTTCCGATCCCGTATTGCCTTTCACCGCTATAAACGTTTTACTTAGCGCCGTTGTCGATCCATCCCTCTGTGAACAGAATAAAAGCAGCTTAAATCACCTGCGCTTTACCCTGCGACGAGCATAATGCGCTGACATTGTCAGCCAGATCGCGGTTTGCACGCAGCGAGGGGACAACACTAACCCAACTTCCACCGCAACATCAGTGACAGGCCGTATGACACATCGTTTAACTTCGAAGGACATTCTCGCGCTGGGCTTTATGACATTTGCCCTGTTTGTTGGCGCGGGCAACATCATTTTCCCGCCCATGGTCGGTATTCAGTCTGGCGAACACGTCTGGACAGCCGCCATCGGCTTTCTGATTACCGCTGTTGGTCTGCCCGTTATGACCGTGATCGCCCTGGCCCGCGTCGGCGGCGGCGTGGATGCGCTCAGCACCCCGATTGGCAAGGTCGCTGGCATCGTGCTGGCCACCGTGTGCTATCTGGCTGTCGGGCCGCTGTTTGCTACGCCGCGCACGGCAACCGTCTCGTTTGAGATGGGCATTGCACCGCTGACCGGCGATGGCGCGCTGCCGCTGTTCATCTATAGCCTGATCTACTTCGCGCTGGTGATTGGCGTGTCGCTCTATCCGGGCAAGCTGCTCGACACGGTAGGGCACTTCCTGGCGCCACTAAAAATTATCGCGCTGACCGTGCTGGGCGTGGCTGCACTGGTGTGGCCCGCAGGCGGCACCATTCCGGCGACCGCGGACTATCAGCGTGCGGCGTTCTCCAGCGGTTTCGTTAATGGCTATCTGACCATGGATACGCTGGGCGCGCTGGTGTTCGGCATCGTGATCGTTAACGCCGCCCGTTCACGTGGTGTTGATAATGCCGCGCTGCTGACCCGTTATACCGTGCTGGCAGGACTGATTGCCGGTCTGGGCCTGACGCTGGTCTACCTCTGCCTGTTTAAACTGGGCGCAGGCAGCGGGGCGCTGGTGGATCAAAATGCTAACGGCGCAGCGATTCTGCACGCGTATGTTCAGCATACCTTTGGCAGCATGGGCAGCTTCTTCCTGGCCGCGCTGATCTTCGTCGCCTGTATGGTGACCGCCGTCGGCCTGACCTGTGCCTGTGCGGAATTTTTTGCGCAATACCTGCCGTTGTCGTATAAAACGCTGGTGTTTATTCTGGGTCTGTTCTCGATGGTGGTGTCGAATCTCGGCCTGAGCCACCTGATTCAGATCTCCATCCCGGTACTGACGGCGATCTATCCGCCCTGTATCGTGCTGGTGGTGCTGAGTTTCACCCTTAACTGGTGGAATAAGAGCAGCCGGATTATCGCGCCAGCGATGCTGGTCAGCCTGCTGTTTGGCATTGTTGATGCGATTAAAACCACCGGGTTTAAAGATTTGCTGCCGGCATTCAGTCAGCACCTGCCGCTGGCTGACCAGGGTCTTGCCTGGTTGCCACCGTCACTGGTAATGCTGCTGATTGCCGCTGTTGTGGATCGGGTGAAAGGACCGGAACAGGTGACGGTTCACTCGTAACAGAGCGCACTGATTCTTCTTTAACCACGGGCTTGCCCGTGGTTTTTTCATTTCACAGGTACAGGTTGTTATGCAAGAAACCAACAAGCTCAAACGCGGACTGAGCACGCGCCACATCCGTTTTATGGCGCTGGGATCGGCGATTGGCACCGGGCTGTTTTACGGTTCCGCTGACGCGATAAAAATGGCCGGACCGAGCGTGCTGCTCGCCTACATCATCGGCGGGGCAGTGGCGTATATCATCATGCGCGCGCTGGGTGAGATGTCCGTTAACAATCCTCAGGCCAGCTCTTTCTCCCGCTACGCGCAGGACTATCTTGGGCCGATGGCGGGCTATATCACCGGCTGGACCTACTGTTTTGAAATCCTGATTGTGGCGATAGCGGACGTTACCGCGTTCGGCATCTATATGGGCGTCTGGTTCCCTGAGGTGCCGCACTGGATTTGGGTGCTGAGCGTGGTGCTGATCATCGGTGCCGTCAATCTGATGAGCGTGAAAGTGTTCGGCGAAGTGGAGTTCTGGTTCTCCTTCTTCAAAGTCGCCACCATCATCGTGATGATTCTGGCTGGTTTCGGCATGATTATCTGGGGGATTGGCAACGGCGGTCAGCCGACCGGTATCCATAACCTGTGGACCAACGGCGGCTTCTTCGCCCACGGCGTCGTCGGCATGCTGCTGTCGCTGCAGATGGTAATGTTCGCCTATGGCGGCATCGAAATCATCGGTATCACTGCGGGTGAAGCGAAAGATCCGGAGAAGTCGATTCCGCGCGCGATTAACTCGGTGCCGTGGCGCATTCTGGTGTTCTACGTTGGCACGCTGTTTGTGATTATGTCGATCTACCCGTGGAATCAGGTAGGAACCTCGGGCAGCCCGTTTGTGCTGACCTTCCAGCATCTGGGGATCGCGGCAGCCGCCTCTATCCTCAATTTCGTCGTGCTGACCGCGTCGCTCTCGGCGATTAACAGCGATGTGTTTGGCGTGGGCCGTATGCTGCACGGGATGGCGCAGCAGGGTCATGCGCCGAAAGTCTTTATGAAGGTCTCGTCGCGCGGCATTCCTTGGGTGACGGTGGTGGTGATGATGTTCGCCATGCTGATTGCGGTTTATCTCAACTACCTGATGCCGGAAAAAGTCTTCCTGGTCATCGCCTCGCTGGCGACCTTTGCAACGGTGTGGGTCTGGATCATGATTCTGCTGTCGCAGATTGCCTTCCGTCGCAAAATTGGCAAAGAGGCAGCGAGTAAGCTGCAGTTTGCACTGCCAGGTGGCAGCTGGACGGCTGGCGTCGGCGTGGCGTTCCTCTGCTTTATTATCGGGCTGATTGGTTATTTCCCCGATACCCGCATTTCACTCTATGTTGGCATGGTGTGGATTGTGGTGCTGCTGCTGGGCTATAAGCTGGTGCGTAAACCACGCTAATCTCCTGTTCTGCTCTCCCGATTTATGGGGGAGCAGAACCCGCTGTTTCCCTCATTTATTTCCTCCCATCGCTATTTATTTGTGTGATCTTCGCCACAACGCTGAATTCTTTTATTACGCGTTGAACCACTGTTATCGAAATAAGACTCTGCGCCGGTTTATTACGGCCAATGTATCCCGAAAAGATTATTCAAACGGACAGTGAATATCGCTGAAGATTACAGGCGGGAAAAATTGTTGAAGGGCTTCATGCGCAGGAATGTGCCGCTATATGGGCACTGACCCGCTAAAAAAGCAGAGAGGCGGAAATAAAAAACGGCGAAACCAGTCGCCGAAATACGCAAGAATTACAGGAAAATAGATAATAAAGGGATGATTGACAGGACTATCGTAAATCAAAATGCGTGGCGCTGATAGTCAGGCGAATTAAATAAGAAAAGGTCGGAGTGGCGTTAATTAACAGCGGTTAACATTATTAAGGCCACATTGCGGCTGCGGCCTTAATTTGATTAGCCACAGACTCAGGGCAATATAACCGAAACCGGCAGCACAGCGCTGTTATCCAGGTTTTTACGCAGATGAGTCAGTGTGGATTGATAAGGGCAGAGCAGGCCGACAGCGGTAACTCTGCAGTCGGGCTGATGCCATTCCTGCCGTAATAACGGATGTTTATCATCAATCGGTTGCAGCTGGCGGATGCCATCCAGACTCTGCGCCTGAAAATAGAGCCGCAAAAAACGCTCGCCGCTACGGGTGTCGCGCCAGCGCTCCAGCACCAGACTGCTGCCCGGCGGAATGTTACCGCGAGAATAGCCGGGTAACTGCCAGTTAAAGTCCATCAGGGTGCGCACCATCGCAATGTTGGTGTCATGCGCGACGAGAACCAGCCAGCGGCCCGGCGAGCTGTCGGCAGCGATCGCCTCCAGCATCGTGTTGAGCAGTATCGAGCCACGGCGCTGTGCCAGGTAGAGTACGTCGTTGCTGAGATCGTAGTTGGCGGTCAGCAGCGGCAGCAGGGAGGTGATCTGCGCGGCCGAAGTGATATGCCCCCAGGCGAGCTGATCAAACGGCAGATTTTCGCTGTAGCCCAGTCGCAGCGTCTCCACCATGCTCGCCATCACGCTCAGCCCGTAAACGTAACTATTCCCGTTGCGGGTTTGCCGGAACGTCCAGGGCGCCTCAAACAGGGGACAATCCGTTGCGGGGGGGCAGACGGTGGCTTTCAGCTGCTGAATCGCCGGTTGCAGTTGCTGTTGCAGGTGTGCCAGATCGCCCGCTTTCTGCTGTTTAGCAGCCAGTTCCTGCGCGGGATCGGTCCGGGTGACCGTCAGCTTTTCACCCTGAAACAGGGGATCAACATCGCCCGCGACGTGATGTACGGTTACGCCGCAGCCGGGAAACGCGCCGTCCGTCAGCGCCGCAGCCGTGGCGCGGGTGCGCTGCAGCGGGCTGGCGCGCACGTAGACCTGAGCGGCATCCGGACAGCCCGTGCCCAGCAGGCCAAGCTGGCGATAGTGCTCGCCTTCCCAGCGTCCTTTATTCACTACGGCACTGTAGCCGTGACCCGTCAGCTCGCCATCGGCAGTGGTCCACTGTGTCCAGGGTTGCTGGCTGGCGGCTTCCATCTCTTTACGATTGCCTGGCGTGGGTGGACGTACGCCGTGACGGCTCAGTTCAACCACTTTCTCCAGCTGGTAATCCGCCGCCTGTGTCGCCGGGCTTAACAGCCAGAGAGAACCGAGGATTAGCGCACAGCGGCACAGGGTTGGCAGCGTCATTTACTCTTCCAGTGCGCCGTTGCCGGTCAGCGCTTTAATTTTTGGATACAGAGCCGCATTGGCCAGCAACACCGGGTTACCGTTTTTCAGGCCTTCATTACGCAGATAATCATTGGTAACACCGCCTGCTTCGCGCATAAGAACGATGCCCGGCAGACTATCCCACGGATGCATATGCGCTTCGTAGTAACCAATCAGCCGACCGGCTGCTGCCCAGGCGCTGGTCAGCGCACCCGAACCGATGCGAATAAACATACCACCCTGTTCAATTAAGCCGCTGATCAGGCGTGAGACGCTTTCGCCCGGCGTCCGGCTGGAGTTACTGATGCCAAGTAAACCCTCGTTGAGATGCGTAGCGCCATGAACCTGCAGGCGACTTTCATTCAGCCATGCCCCCTGGCCTGCCCGTGCGTGGAACAGCTCCTGATGATTGGGATCGCAGACTACGCCGATCACCGGTTCCCCTTCGCAGACCACCGCCAGTGAAACGCACCAGTTAGGCAGGCCGTTGACGAAACAGGCGGTGCCATCGATTGGATCGACAACCCAGATAAAGGGCGCACCCTCAACCTCGCCGCCGCTCTCTTCGCCATAGACGATATCCTCAGGAAAACGTTCAGCGATTAAGGTCTTAATTAATGCCTCAACGTTACGATCAGCCTCGCTGACTACGTCCTGCAAATCCCTTTTGTGTTCCACGACCAGTGTCTGACGCTGCTGATACCATGACAGGGCCCGGCTGCCCGCTGCACGGGCGATGTCGCAGGCGTAACGGTAACGCGCGTCTATTTCAGAATGCGAAGCGGATGACATCTTTTCCTCTTATGATTTTTTTGCCATAACGAACGGAAGGCGCGCCTGAACAGGCGGTCTGGCTATGATGTTTACTTCACTATTGTTAAGAAAGGCTTCATTAAGCCGCAGATAAGCAGCAATGGCAAGATGGTGCTGAGCCGGGCTGCTGGCTTTTTTCATCAGGCAAAAGCGCATGTCCGTCAGCCCGGTAGCAGAGGATCGGGTTTTACAGGGTTCTGCTGGTCGCCAGCGCCATTAAACGCGGATAAAAAACAAAAAACAGCGCTTCCAGCTGATCATAATGTTGCGTGAAATCGTGGTAGGAGTCGCGCAGTGCCGCCAGGCGTGGACGGCGGCTGGCCATGCCGTGCAGCACCCGCTCCAGCCGCGCAGGCTGGGCATAATGCTCAAACCAGCGCTCGCGCCACATCACCGCGTTGAGTGCCTGAAATTCAGGAGGCGTGTCGGCCAGCTGCGGCAGGATTTCGCGCTCGGCGGTGGCAGAAAACTGCACCAGCGTCTGGTCGGGCGTAAATTGCTGCCAGTGACGGGCCAGAAAATGGTCCCAGATGACGTCCAGCGTAATGGGGGCGACGCGATAGGTTTCCGCACGGAACAGCTGACGGGCGCTGCGCACTTCCGGCAGCGCATCCGTCATCACATCCAGACGACGATGCATCAGAATGCCGTCTGCGACAGGCGCGGACCAGTGCTGGTGCGGGTTGCCCCGCACAAAGTCGGCCATTAGATTGCCGAGTAAGGAGCTGTCGGCCAGCTTAGCCAGATGGAGATGCGCAAGAAAGTTCATGCCGCATTATAGGCTGAACTGCCTTTGCGCAGCCAGTTGTTCAGAATTGGTCGGTTTTCCGCTAAACTGTGCCGCCTGTTTTTGCCTGAGAAAGAACATTTCAATGCGTGTCGCCGATTTTGCTTTTGAACTGCCCGAATCCCTGATTGCTCACTATCCCCAGGCGCAGCGCAGCGGCTGTCGTCTGCTGTCGCTCGACGGTCCCAGCGGTGCGCTGTCGCACGGTGTTTTCACCGACGTGCTGGATAAGCTGAATCCAGGCGATCTGCTGGTGTTCAACAACACCCGTGTGATTCCGGCGCGCGTCTTTGGCCGTAAAGCCAGCGGCGGCAAAATCGAGATGCTGGTGGAGCGGATGCTCGACGACAAGCGCGTGCTGGCACATGTGCGCGCCTCAAAAGCGCCGAAGCCGGGGGCAGAACTGCTGCTGGGCGAAGATGAGAGTGTGAAAGCGACCATGGTGGCACGCCACGATGCGCTGTTTGAGATCGCGTTTGATGATGAGCGCGCGGTGCTCGATATCCTCAACAGCGTCGGTCACATGCCACTGCCGCCGTATATCGACCGTCCTGATGAAGAGGCGGATCGCGAGCTTTATCAGACGGTTTACAGCGCCCGTCCGGGTGCCGTCGCGGCTCCGACAGCTGGTCTGCACTTCGATGAACCGCTGCTGCAGGCGCTGAAAGAGAAGGGCATCGAGATGGCCTTTGTGACGCTGCATGTCGGTGCAGGCACCTTCCAGCCGGTGCGTGTCGAAACCATCGAAGAGCATCACATGCACGCGGAGTATGCCGAAGTGCCGCAGGAGGTTGTCGACGCGGTGCTGGCCTGTAAAGCGCGTGGCAATAAAGTGGTCGCCGTCGGCACCACCTCTGTCCGTTCGCTGGAGAGCGCCGCCAAAGCAAGTCAGGATGCCCTGATTGCGCCGTTCTTCGACGATACGCAGATTTTCATCTATCCGGGCTATGAGTATCAGGTGATCGATGCGCTGATCACCAACTTCCACCTGCCCGAATCGACTCTGATTATGCTGGTCTCGGCGTTTGCCGGTTATCAGCACACCATGGCGGCGTATCACGCAGCCGTGGCTGAGCAATATCGTTTCTTCAGTTATGGAGATGCGATGTTTATCAGCAAAAATCCGCAGGCGCCGCTGGAAAAAGTGGGCGACTGATTTATTAACCGATAGCCGGAATCGCCTGTTACGTGACGAAGGTTATCTGCATCGGACTGTTTCTCCGATGGAGGCTTTGTGAAATTTGAACTTGATACCACAGATGGGCGCGCACGCCGTGGCCGTCTGATTTTTGATCGCGGCGTGGTGGAAACCCCGGCGTTTATGCCCGTTGGCACCTACGGCACCGTGAAAGGCATGACGCCGGAAGAAGTGCAGGAAACCGGCGCGCAGATCATTCTGGGCAATACTTTCCACCTCTGGCTGCGTCCCGGCCAGGAGATTATGAAACTGCATGGCGATCTGCATGACTTCATGCAGTGGAAAGGGCCGATCCTGACCGACTCCGGCGGTTTCCAGGTCTTCAGTCTGGGCGACATCCGTAAAATCACCGAAGCGGGCGTGCATTTCCGTAACCCGATCAATGGCGACCCGATCTTCCTCGATCCGGAAAAATCGATGGAGATCCAGTACGACCTGGGTTCCGACATCGTGATGATTTTCGATGAATGTACGCCGTACCCGGCGGATTGGGACTACGCCAAACGCTCCATGGAGATGTCACTGCGCTGGGCGCAACGCAGCCGTGACCGTTTCGACAGCCTCGGGAATAAAAATGCCTTATTTGGCATTATTCAGGGCTCGGTTTACGAAGATTTACGAGATGTCTCGGTGAAAGGTCTGGTAGAGATTGGCTTTGATGGGTACGCTGTGGGCGGCCTGGCGGTGGGTGAGCCTAAGCAGGACATGCACCGTATTCTTGAGCACGTCTGTCCGCAGCTTCCGCAGGATAAACCGCGTTATCTGATGGGTGTCGGCAAGCCAGAAGATCTGGTTGAAGGCGTCCGTCGCGGCGTTGATATGTTTGACTGCGTGATGCCAACCCGTAATGCGCGAAATGGTCACCTGTTTGTCACCGAAGGTGTGGTGAAGATTCGCAACGCCCGCTACAAAGATGACACTGCGCCGCTGGATGCGGAGTGTGATTGTTACACCTGTCGCAATTATAGCCGTGCCTACTTGTATCATCTCGACCGTTGTAACGAAATACTGGGCGCGCGTCTGAATACTATCCACAATTTGCGCTACTACCAGCGTCTGATGGCAGGTTTACGCCAGGCCATCGAAGAGGGTAAATTAGAGCGCTTTGTAACTGAGTTTTACCAACGGACGGGCAAAGAAGTTCCGCCATTAACGTCTGATAATTCATCAATGAGGGAAATTTAATGAGCTTATTCATTTCTGACGCCGTGGCCGCAGCAGGCGCTCCGTCTCAGGGAAGTCCGTATTCTCTGGTGATCATGCTGGTGGTGTTTGGTCTGATTTTCTATTTCATGATCCTGCGTCCGCAGCAGAAACGTGCGAAAGAGCACAAGAAGCTGATGGATTCCATCTCTAAGGGTGATGAAGTGCTGACCAGCGGTGGCCTCGTAGGCCGCGTAACGAAAGTCTCTGACACGGGCTACGTAGCTATCGCGCTGAATGACACCAATGAAGTCGTCATTAAACGTGATTTCGTCGCCGCCGTGCTGCCGAAAGGCACTATCAAGGCGCTGTAATTCTTTCTTCCCTAAGGGAACTGCCGTGTTAAATCGTTATCCTTTGTGGAAGTACGTAATGCTGGTCGTCGTGATTCTCGTCGGCCTGCTCTATGCGCTTCCCAACCTGTATGGTGAGGATCCGGCCGTTCAAATCACTGGTGCGCGCGGAAGCGCCGCCAGTGAGCAGACGTTGGATCAAATTCAGTCCGCATTAAAACAAGACCATATCCAGAGCAAATCTGTTGCGCTGGAAAATGGTGCGATTACCGCGCGTTTCGCTAATACGGATGTGCAGTTACGCGCCCGTGAAGCGATCATGAAAGCGCTGGGTGAAAACTACGTTGTCGCGCTGAACCTTGCGCCTGCCACGCCGCGCTGGCTGACGATGCTGTCAGCAGAGCCGATGAAACTCGGTCTCGATCTGCGTGGTGGTGTGCACTTCCTGATGGAAGTGGACATGGACACCGCGCTCAGCAAGCTGCAGGAGCAGAATGCTGACACGCTGCGTAGCGACCTGCGCACCAAAAATATCCCCTACACCAACGTCAATAAAATCGCGAACTACGGCGTGGAAATTCGTTTCCGTGACGCTGCCAGCCGCGACGCGGCGATCTCCTGGCTGAGTTCCCGTCATCAGGATCTGGTGATCAACAGCAGCGGCAGCGATGCGCTGCGTGCCACCATGAGCGATGCCCGTCTCAGCGAAGCACGTGAATATGCGGTTCAGCAGAACATTACGATTCTGCGTAACCGTGTAAACCAGCTGGGCGTAGCTGAACCGCTGGTTCAGCGTCAGGGTTCCGATCGTATCGTGGTTGAGCTGCCGGGTATTCAGGATACGGCGCGCGCCAAAGAGATTCTGGGTGCCACCGCGACGCTGGAATTCCGTCTGGTGAACACCAGCGTGGATCCGACTGCGGCGGCCAGTGGCCGTGTACCGGGTGACTCTGAAGTTAAAGACATGCGTGATGGCCAGCCGGTCGTGCTTTACAAGCGGGTGATCCTGACCGGTGACCATATCACCGACTCAACCTCCAGCATGGATGAGTACAACCAGCCACAGGTGAACATTTCACTGGATGGCGCAGGCGGTAACATCATGTCCAACTTCACCAAGGACAATATCGGCAAGCCGATGGCGACCCTGTTTGTGGAGTACAAGGACAGCGGTAAGAAAGATGCCAATGGCCGTTCCATTCTGGTGAAGCAGGAAGAGGTGATTAACGTCGCCAATATCCAGTCTCGCCTGGGGAACAGCTTCCGCATCACCGGTATCAACAACCCGAACGAAGCGCGTCAGCTGTCGCTGCTGCTGCGTGCCGGTGCGTTGATTGCGCCGATCCAGATTGTGGAAGAGCGTACTATCGGGCCGACCATGGGTCAGCAGAACATTACTCAGGGTCTGGAAGCCTGCCTGTGGGGTCTGCTTGCCTCGATCCTGTTTATGGTGGTGTTCTATAAGAAGTTTGGTCTGATTGCGACGAGTGCACTGCTGGTGAACCTGGTGCTGATTGTCGGCATCATGTCCCTGCTGCCGGGCGCGACCCTGACCATGCCGGGTATTGCCGGTATCGTGTTAACGCTGGCGGTGGCAGTCGATGCCAACGTACTGATTAACGAACGTATTAAAGAAGAGCTGCGCAACGGGCGCTCGGTTCAGCAGGCAATTCATGAAGGCTATAAAGGTGCCTTCTCCAGTATTGTCGATGCGAACGTGACCACCCTGATCAAAGTTATCATTCTTTACGCGGTCGGCACCGGTTCGATCAAAGGCTTTGCGATTACCACTGCAATTGGTATCGCGACCTCAATGTTCACCGCGATTATCGGTACCCGTGCCATTGTTAACCTGGTTTACGGTGGCAAACGCATCAACAAGCTGTCTATCTGAGGAGTGCGTTGTGGCACAGGAATATAACATTGAGCAGTTGAACCACGGGCGTAAAGTCGTCGACTTTATGCGCTGGGATAAGCTGGCCTTCATCATTTCGGGACTGCTGATTGTGGCCGCGATTGTGATCGTGGGCGTGCGTGGTTTTAACTGGGGCCTCGATTTCACCGGTGGTACGGTGATTGAGATCGCGCTGGAGAAACCGGCCGACCTCGACACGCTGCGTAGCGAACTGGTGAAAGCGGGCTTTGACGAGCCGCTGGTGCAGAACTTTGGCAGCAGCCGTGACGTGATGGTGCGTATGGCACCGGTTACCGGCCCGGCAGGTACCGAGTTAGGCAATAAAGTGGTGTCGGTGATCAACCAGACCACGCAGCAAAACGCGACCGTTAAGCGCATTGAGTTCGTGGGGCCGAGTGTGGGCAGCGACCTGGCGCAGGCGGGTGCGATGGCGCTGCTGTCGGCGCTGATTGCGATTCTGATCTATATCGGTTTTCGCTTTGAGTGGCGTCTGGCGCTGGGCACCGTGCTGGCGCTGGCGCATGACGTGATCATCACTTGCGGCCTGCTGGCGCTGTTCCGCATTGAAATCGACCTGACGATTGTTGCTTCGCTGATGTCGGTGATTGGCTACTCGCTTAACGATAAAATCGTGGTCTCTGACCGTATTCGTGAAAACTTCCGCAAGATCCGTCGCGGCAGCTCTTACGATATTACCAACGTGTCACTGACCCAGACGTTAAGCCGTACCCTGATTACCTCGCTGACGACGCTGGCGATGATCCTCATCCTGTTCATATTTGGTGGTGCGCTGCTGAAAGGCTTCTCACTGACCATGCTGATTGGTGTGACGATTGGTACGATTTCATCGATTTATGTCTCTTCAGCGCTGGCGCTGAAGCTGGGTATGAAGCGTGAACATATGATGGTGCAGAAAGTCGAGAAAGAGGGCGCCGATCAGCCTTCTATCCTGCCTTAATCGCGCATCAGAAATAAAAACGGGCAGCCTTTTGGCTGCCCGTTTTTTTTGCACCACGGCTAAGGATTAGCGGGTGCCGCAGGGGAGGTCGGGGGCGGTGCGTCAGCGGTCACGTTATGCACGCGGACATAACCCAGTTGCTCCGGCGTCAGGCCGCTGAGACGCAGCGGAATGCTCGCCGAATGCTGCGGCAGCAGCGAGGCAGGCACCGCCACCGTCTGCGTCAGACTGTCACTGCTCAGCGGTTTACCGGTCGCCGGGTCGAGTTCACCCCAGATCACCGTCGCGTGGAGGGCGGGCAAAGGCCGATCGTCCATTGAGCGTACGGTCAGGGTTGCCCGCGAACCGCTGGCTTCCGCAGTGACAGGGGACAGCGTCAGTCGCAACGTGCCGAGCTGAGTCTGCAGCGCCACTGGCGTATTCGCCTGTGGCACCAGCCAGGCACCCTGCTGCAACTGGCTGTTAAGCTGCCCCTGAATCTCCAGCGCGCTGGCCTGCGTGGTCAGATGCTGCATCTGCTGATTGAGCTGACTCACTTCCTGATGCAGCTCTCTGACCTGCGGGTTACCTGCACTGCTACTGCAGCCGCTCAGCGCCACCAGTGAGAACGCCACCGGAACCCAAACCATCCTGCTCATAAGTTATCCTTGTCCGTTATTTTGGAATACGTAAAACCTGGCCAGGATAGATCTTATCAGGATGGGTGAGCATTGGCTTATTCGCTTCGAAAATCTTGTTATATTCGTTAGCGTTACCGTAAACCTGTTTAGAAATAGCGCTCAGCGTGTCGCCTTTCTTCACGGTGTAAAGCTCTGACTCGGCCGCGCTGTCTGTCACGGTGACCTTGTCTTCCACTTTTGTGATGCCTGCCACGTTACCTGCCGCGATCAGAATCTTCTCTTTCAGCTCCTGAGAAAGGCCATCGCCGGTCACGGTGACGGTATCGCCATTGACCTTTACGTCCACCTTGTCGCTGTCTGGCAAACCGAGCTTGTTGATGTGATCCTGCAGCTTTTTATTCTGATCGTCACCGCCGTTTACGGCGTCCCAGAGTTTTTCACCGGCTTCTTTCACAAAGTTAAACAGACCCATACAACCTCCAATGTGTTAGTGGAAAATTTTAATTGCAGCTCTTAAAGCGTAGTCCCTTTTGCCGCAGACGAAATTTAGCATCGTTTATCCTGCGATGAGAAGCCCGCGAAAGACACGGAAGAGATTTTGTTGATTCGCAGTTCGCGCTACACTGTATGGCCCATCACTCTCGCGTCAGGAAACGTCATGCATTGCCCATTCTGCTCCGCTGTGGACACCAAAGTGATTGATTCTCGTCTGGTTAGTGAAGGCTCCTCGGTGCGACGCCGCCGCCAGTGTCTGATGTGTCATGAACGCTTCACCACCTTTGAGGTGGCGGAACTGGTGATGCCCCGCGTGGTGAAAAGCAATGATGTGCGCGAGCCTTTCAATGAAGACAAAATGGCCAGCGGGATGATGAAAGCGCTTGAGAAGCGTCCGGTCAGCGCCGACGCGGTAGAAAGCGCCGTAAACCATATTAAAACGCAGCTGCGCGCCACCGGCGAACGTGAGATCCCCAGTAAGCTGATTGGCAATCTGGTGATGGATGAGCTGAAAAAGCTCGATAAAGTCGCCTATATTCGCTTCGCCTCGGTTTACCGCAGCTTTGAAGATATTCGCGATTTTGGCGAAGAGATCGCCCGGTTACAGGATTAGAGTATGGACGAACGCTACATGGCGCGTGCGCTGGAACTGGCGCGACGCGGCCGTTTTACGACCATGCCGAACCCGAATGTCGGCTGTGTGATTGTGCGCGATGGTGAAGTCGTGGGTGAGGGCTGGCATCAGCGTGCTGGTGAACCCCATGCCGAAGTCCACGCTCTGCGCATGGCTGGCGAGAAAGCGCGTGGCGCAACGGCCTATGTCACGCTGGAGCCGTGCAGCCATCATGGCCGCACGCCGCCCTGCTGTGATGCGCTGATCGCCGCAGGTGTGATCCGTGTCGTCGCCGCCATGCAGGACCCGAATCCGCAGGTCGCGGGGCGCGGACTGCACCGTCTGCATCAGGCGGGCATCGACGTCAGCCATGGTCTGATGATGCCGGAAGCCGAAGCACTGAATCGCGGCTTCCTCAAGCGCATGCGCACCGGCTTTCCCTGGATTCAGCTCAAGCTGGGCGCGTCACTGGATGGCCGCACGGCCATGGCCAGTGGCGAGAGCCAGTGGATCACCTCTGAGGCTGCCCGCCGTGATGTGCAGCGTCTGCGGGCGCAAAGCGCCGCCATTCTCAGCAGTAGCGCTACGGTGCTGGCGGACGATCCCTCTCTGACCGTGCGCTGGTCTGAACTCAATACCGACAGCCAGGCTCTGGTTGATGAGCAGCAACTGCGTCAGCCGGTACGTGTGATTATCGACAGCCAGAATCGCGTGACGCCGCAGCATCGGCTTATCTCACAGCCGGGCGAAACCTGGCTGATGCGCCATCAGCCGGATCAGCAGCTCTGGCCCGCTGACGTCACGCAAATCGCCGTGCCGCTGCGCGAACAGCAGCTGGATCTGGTGGCGATGATGATGCTGCTGGGACAGCGACAGATTAACAGCGTCTGGGTTGAAGCGGGTGCGACGCTCGCCGGTGCCCTGTTACAGGCCGGGCTGGTGGATGAACTGATCGTTTATCTGGCACCTAAGCTGTTAGGTCATGAAGGACGCGGCCTGTGTCAGCTGCCGGGGCTCAGCCAACTGGCTGACGCACCTGCGTTCCGTTTCAGCGATGTCCGGCAGGTCGGTGACGATTTACGTCTGACCCTGACACCGCAATAGCATGCCCGGAAAAGCGAGAGCACGCCGCCTAAGAGTATGATAGAATCCGCCCCCCTGCGCGGGGCCAACCAAACCCCTGAAAGGATAAGTATGAAAGTTATCGAAGCTGCTGTTGCAACGCCTGAGGCCAATGTTGCCATCGTCATCGCGCGTTTTAACAACTTCATTAATGACAGCCTGCTGGATGGCGCAGTTGATGCCCTGAAACGTATCGGCCAGGTCAAAGATGAAAATATCACCGTTGTCTGGGTGCCGGGTGCTTACGAACTGCCGCTGGCAGCACGTGCGCTGGCGAACTCCGGCAAGCATGATGCGATTATCGCACTCGGCACCGTTATTCGTGGTGGCACTGCGCACTTCGAATATGTGGCGGGTGAAGCCAGCTCTGGTATCGCCAGCGTTGCCATGAACAGCGACATTCCTGTCGCGTTCGGCGTGCTGACCACTGAAAGCATCGAGCAGGCCATTGAGCGTGCCGGCACCAAAGCGGGTAACAAAGGTGCTGAAGCGGCGCTGACTGCGCTCGAAATGATCAACGTATTGAAAGCCATTAAAGCCTGATTTTTGTAAGGGGAATTTTGTGAAACCTGCTGCTCGTCGTCGCGCCCGTGAGTGCGCTGTTCAGGCGCTTTACTCCTGGCAGTTGTCGAATAACGACATTGCCGATGTGGAATACCAGTTTCTGGCGGAACAGGACGTCAAAGACGTCGACATTACTTACTTCCGCGAACTGCTGTCCGGTGTGGCGACCAACAGTGCGTATCTGGATGGACTGATGAAGCCCTATCTGTCGCGTCAGCTCGAAGAGCTGGGCCAGGTAGAAAAAGCTATCCTGCGCATCTCGCTGTATGAGTTGAGCAAACGTGATGATGTGCCCTATAAAGTGGCCATCAACGAAGGGATTGAGCTGGCGAAAGTCTTCGGTGCCGAAGACAGTCATAAATTTGTTAACGGCGTGCTGGATAAAGCCGGTCCACAAATTCGACCCAATCGCAAATAAACAAAAAGGCCGGCTTGCCGGCCTTTTTTCATGAAGAGTTAAGCGGAACGTAATTATGTCTTGTGGTGAATTTGAACTCATCGCACGCTACTTCAACCGCAGAACACGCAGCCGCCGTGATGTCGAACTCGGCATCGGTGACGATTGTGCGTTACTTAGCGTGCCGGAAAAACAGACGCTGGCGATTAGCACCGATACCCTGGTCGCGGGTGTGCACTTCTTACGGGATATTCATCCCGCCGATCTGGGTTACAAAGCCCTGGCTGTTAATCTTAGCGACCTCGCTGCCATGGGCGCCGATCCCGCGTGGCTGACGCTGGCCTTAACGCTGCCGCAGGTCGATGAGAGCTGGCTCTCTGCCTTTAGCGAAAGCCTGTTTGAACTGCTGGAATATTACGACATGCAGCTGGTGGGCGGTGACACGACCCGTGGCCCGCTGAGCCTGACGCTGGCGATTCACGGTCTGGTGCCGCAGGGCCGCGCCCTGAAACGCTCCGGAGCGAAGCCGGGCGACTGGATCTACGTGACCGGCACGCTGGGTGACAGCGCAGCGGGTCTGGCGCTATTGCAGCATCACTGCCGCATCAGCGATCCGGCGGTGCATGAGGCGCTGATTAAACGGCATCTGCGTCCGATGCCGCGTATTCTGCAGGGCCAGGCACTGCGTTCGCTGGCCTCTTCAGCGGTGGACCTTTCTGATGGCCTGATTTCCGACCTCGGCCACGTGCTGAAAGCCAGCGGCTGTGGTGCACGGCTTAACCTGGATGCGTTGCCGCTGTCGCCGGCGCTGCGCGACCATTTTGACCCTGAGCAGGTATTGCGCTGGGCGCTGAGTGGCGGAGAAGATTACGAACTCTGCTTCACCGTGCCGGAAGTGAATCGCGGCGCGCTTGATGTGGCGCTGGGGCATCTGGGCGTGCCTTATACCTGCATCGGACAGATAGCACCGGAATCAGAAGGCTTAACGCTGCTGGATAATGGCAAACCTGCCACATTCCATCATAAAGGGTTTGATCACTTTGATACTAAATAACGACGTGGCGAAGAGACGCCTGCGGATGAGCAATCCCTGGCATCTGCTGGCCACCGGTTTCGGCAGCGGATTAAGCCCGGTCGTGCCTGGTACCATGGGATCGCTGGCGGCCATCCCATTCTGGTGGCTGATGACCTTTCTGCCGCAGGATCTCTATTCGCTGGTTGTGCTGGTTGGAATCTGCGTCGGTGTCTATCTCTGCCATCGCACCGCCAAAGATATGGGCGTACACGATCACGGCAGTATTGTCTGGGATGAATTTATCGGCATGTGGATTACGCTGATGGCGATCCCGGTCAACAGCTGGCAATGGGTGCTGGGCGGCTTTGTGCTGTTCCGTATTCTTGATATGTGGAAACCATGGCCGATTCGCTGGTTTGACCGCAATGTGCATGGCGGTATGGGCATTATGGTGGATGACATCATTGCTGGCGTGATTTCTGCGGCCATGCTTTATGGCTTTGGGGTCTGGCTGGCGGGTTAATTGCCGAGGCTGAACGCCTGAATAAGAGGTGACGCCCGGCCAGGGCGTCACATTCTGATTTATTCGAATCCCACCGCCTGATGCGGCTGATAGGTTTCTTCCAGCAGGGTAATCTCGTCGTCACTCAGCGTGACATCCACCGCCTTCACCAGATCCTCAAACTGCTCAGCGCGCGACGCGCCAATAATCGGTGCCGTAACGGCAGGCTTGCTCAGCAGCCAGGCCAGCGCCACCTGCGCTCGCGTCACACCTTTACTTTCCGCCACCTGTGCCAGCCGCTCTGCAATCACGGCATCGTTCTCTTCGGTGTTGTCATAGAGCTTTGCCATCACCTGATCGGAGGCGGAACGTGCGGTGTTTTCCCCCCACGGGCGGGTCAGCTTACCGCGCGCCAGGGGACTCCATGGCAGCACGGCGATCTGCTCTTTCAGGCAGAGCGGATGCATTTCACGCTCCTCTTCACGCTGAATCAGGTTGTACTGATCCTGCATGCTGACAAAGCGATGCCAGCCCTGATCTGACTGCAGCTGCAACGCCTGCGCAAACTGACTGGCGTGCATGGATGAGGCGCCGATATAGCGGGCTTTGCCGGACTGCACTACGTCATGCAGCGCTTCCAGCGTCTCTTCCAGCGGTGTCTCGTAGTCCCAGCGGTGAATCTGCAGCAGGTCGACATACTCCATGCCGAGACGCTGCAGGCTGTCATCAATGGATTGCAGGATATTTTTGCGCGACAGTCCCTGTGAGAGATTGGTCAGCGGGAAATAGACTTTGGTGGCGACCACGATCTCTTCGCGGCGGGCAAATTCTTTCAGCGCCCGGCCCAGAATCTCTTCACTGCTGCCATCGGAATAGCTGTTGGCGGTATCAAAGAAGTTGATGCCCGCGTTCAGCGCCTGCTGGATCAGCGGACGGCTGCTTGCTTCCGGCAGCGTCCAGGCATGATTACCGCGCGTTGGCTCGCCATAGGTCATACAGCCGAGACAGAGACGCGAAACCTGCAGATCGGTGGTACCCAGTTGAATCGTTTTCATGGTGGAGGCTCCTGCGAAAGTGCAAAGGTTACAGCATAGCAGGATGTTGCGCTCCCCAGGGGGGAGCGCAGAGAGGAGAGGTTACTGCGCCAGCCAGCGGGCGATCTGTTGCTGAATGCCCTCCGCGTCCAGCAGATAGTCATGACGCACTTCATCCTGCGTGCCCTGCGGGATGAACTCATCGGGCAGGCCGATGTTCAGTACCGGAATGCCCAGGCGTTTCGCCATCACAAACTCATTTACGCCACTGCCCGCACCGCCTTTGATGGCGCCTTCTTCCAGCGTTATCAGCGAGTCGTGGGTGTTAGCGAGCTCGGCGATCAGCGCTTCATCCAGCGGCTTCACAAAGCGCATATCGACCAGTGTCGCGTTCAGCGCTTCCGCCGTGGCGGCGGCTTCCGGCAGCAGGGTACCGAAGTTCAGAATCGCCAGCTTTTCACCCTGACGTTTCACGACTGCTTTACCCAGCGGCAGACTCTGTAGTGGAGCCAGCGGGGTACCGACACCGGTGCCGCGCGGATAGCGCACCGCACTCGGGCCAGCCTGATGGTGATAGCCGGTATAGAGCATCTGCCGACACTCATTTTCATCGCTCGGCGTCATGATCACCATATCCGGCACGCAGCGCAGATAGGCGAGATCAAACGCGCCCTGGTGGGTCTGACCATCCGCGCCAACAATACCACCGCGATCGATAGCAAACAGGACCGGCAGTTTCTGGATGGCGACGTCGTGAATCAGCTGATCGTAGGCGCGTTGCAGGAAAGTGGAATAGATGGCAACAATGGGCTTATAGCCGCCAATCGCCATACCGGCCGCGAAGGTCACCGCATGCTGCTCGGCGATCGCTACGTCAAAATATTGTTTCGGGAATTCGCGAGAGAAAGCCACCATGCCGGAGCCTTCACGCATCGCCGGGGTAATCGCCATCAGCTTCGGATCGTCGGCAGCCATTTCGCACAGCCAGTTGCCGAAGATTTTAGAGTAGCTCGGCAGACCCTCTGCGCTTTTCGGCAGTTCGCCAATCGCCGGGTCAAATTTAGGAACGGCGTGCCAGGCAATCGGATCTTCCTCTGCCGGGGCGTAGCCTTTACCTTTCTTCGTCATGATATGCAGGAACTGCGGGCCTTTCAGGCTGCGCATGTTGCTCAGCGTATTGACCAGCGTCAGCACATCGTGACCGTCAACCGGGCCAATATAGTTAAAGCCCAGCTCTTCAAACAGCGTGCCCGGCACGACCATGCCTTTGAGATGCTCTTCGGTGCGTTTGACCAGCTCTTTGATTGGCGGCAGATTTGTCAGCACGCGCTTACTGCCTTCGCGCAGTCGTGCGTAGGTTTTCCCCGACAGGATCTGCGCCAGGCGATTATTCAGCGCGCCGACATTTTCGGAAATCGACATCTCGTTATCATTGAGGATGACCAGCATGTCCGGCTTGATATCACCAGCATGGTTCATCGCTTCAAACGCCATACCTGCGGTAATCGCACCATCGCCAATAATACAGGCAGTGCGACGGCCCTGACCTTCACGTTCTGCCGCCGCTGCCATGCCGAGACCGGCACTGATAGAGGTCGATGAGTGACCGACGCTCAGGACGTCATATTCACTTTCTCCGCGCCATGGAAACGGGTGTATGCCGTTTTTCTGACGGATAGTGCCGATGCGATCGCGGCGACCCGTCAGAATTTTATGCGGATAAGCCTGATGACCCACATCCCAGACCAGATGGTCAAACGGGGTGTTATAGACATAATGCAGCGCGACCGTCAGTTCAACCACGCCCAGACCCGATGCAAAATGGCCGCTGGAGCGGCTCACACTGTCTAACAGATACTGACGCAGTTCATCACACAGCGCAGGCAACTTCTCTTTTGGCAGGGCGCGCAGCGCCTGAACCGTGTCTGCCAGCGCCAGTGTCGGGTATTTAGCAATATCAAAACTCATCAGAGACTCATTATGGAAGTTATTTGTCGCGTTCAATTATGAAGCTCGCCAGCGCCTGTAGTGCTGTAGTGTTATAAGAGTGCGCAGCGAGCAATTCTAAAGCATCAAGAGCTTCCTGATACAAATCCCGCGCTTTGGCACGGGCACTTTCAAGGCCTAACAGTGAAGGATAGGTGCTTTTCCCCAGATCCTGATCGGCACCCTGACGTTTTCCGATCACGGCTGTGTCGCCGATCACATCCAGAATGTCGTCCTGCACCTGAAACGCGAGACCAATCGCCTCTGCATAGCGGTCGAGCAGCGGCAGCGCTTCACGACCCGCATCGCCTACCGTTAATGCGCCTAGCCGTACCGCTGAGCGGATCAGGGCGCCGGTTTTATGGCGATGGATCTGTTCCAGCTGATCGAGATCGACGGATTTGCCTTCCGCCGCTAAATCCAGTGCCTGCCCGCCACACATTCCGGCTACGCCACTGGCTTTTGCCAGTTCGGAGAGCATCATCAATCGATATTCGGCGCTGACACCGGGCATTGCTTCATCGGCCAGAATGGAAAAGGCCAGCGTCTGCAGGGCGTCGCCCGCCAGAATCGCGGTATCTTCGCCATATTTAATATGACAGGTTGGCTGCCCGCGACGCAGTGCATCATCGTCCATCGCAGGGAGATCGTCATGAATCAGAGAGTACGCATGAATGCATTCAACTGCGGCGGCAGGAGCATCCAGACTCGCCGGATTGGCGTGGAGCATTTCGCCGGTCGCGTAGACCAGAAAAGGACGCAGACGTTTACCGCCTAATAATGCCCCATAATGCATGGCATTCACCAGAGGAGAACTCTGAAAAGGAAGTGGCTCTATAAAACGCGTCAGCGCGGCGTTCACCTGCTGCTGATAAACGTCGAGTAAGCGGGCAAAATCCATTAGTCATTTTCCGGCGTGAAAGCAGTGAGGTCGGCATCTTTATCATCGTTCAGCAGAATGCGGACCCGCTGTTCAGCCTGCTGCAGCGTCTGCTGGCCATTCCGCGCCAGCTGCACGCCGCGCTCAAATTCGTTCAGGGCTTCTTCCAGCGGCAGTTCACCACTTTCCAGACGGCTGACAATCTGCTCCAGCTGCTGCAATGACGTTTCAAAGCTGGCTGGCTGTTCGGCTTTTTTCGGCATATTTCGTGTCGACTCACGGTTGGGACATTATCTCGCAATCGGTCATGGTAGCTGAGACCCTATGATTAGCAAAATAATCAATGCGGCGGCTGATGAAGAAGCAGTCACCTGACAAAGGTGATATACTCCCGCGCCTCGGATGCGGTTGCGCCTTGCAGCCCGCAATTTTGTGATTTTACCAGCTAAGTGCCGCCTGTTTTAGCACTTATTTGCCCAACGAAGCTGTGTCGCCATGAAGTTTATCATCAAGTTATTTCCTGAAATCACCATCAAGAGTCCGTCGGTGCGTTTGCGCTTTATCAAGATTCTTGCCAGCAATATCCGCAACGTCCTGAAAACCGTCAGCGACGACATCGCCGTTGTGCGCTACTGGGATCACATTGAAGTGCGGTCAAAAAATGCTGCGCTGGCGGACATTATTCCCGATGAGCTTTCCCGCATTCCCGGTATCCATCACGTTTTAGCGGTTGAAGATCGCGAGTACACCGATATTCATCACATCTTTGAACAGACGTTAGCGCAGTATCGCGACAGTCTTGAGGGCAAGAGCTTCTGCGTGCGTGTGAAACGTCGCGGTAAGCACAGCTTCAGTTCGCAGGATGTAGAGCGCTATGTGGGTGGTGGTCTGAATCAGCATATTGAAAGCGCCCGCGTGCAGCTTAAAAATCCTGACGTGACGGTGAACCTTGAAGTTGAAGAGAATCGCCTGACGCTGGTGACGGCGCGCTATGAAGGTCTGGGCGGTTTCCCGATCGGCACGCAGGAAGATGTGCTGTCGCTGATTTCCGGCGGTTTCGACTCCGGTGTCTCCAGCTATATGCTGCTGCGCCGCGGCAGCCGCGTGCATTACTGCTTCTTTAACCTTGGCGGTGCCGCGCATGAGATTGGCGTGCGTCAGGTTGCGCACTATCTGTGGAATCGTTTTGGTCGTTCACACCGCGTGCGCTTCGTGGCGATCAATTTTGAGCCGGTCGTCGGTGAGATCCTCGAAAAAGTGGATGACGGCCAGATGGGCGTGGTGCTGAAGCGCATGATGGTACGTGCTGCCTCGACGGTTGCTGAGCGCTACGGCGTGCAGGCGCTGGTCACGGGTGAAGCGGTAGGGCAGGTGTCGAGCCAGACGCTGACCAACCTGCGCCTGATTGATAACGCGTCGGATACGCTGATTCTGCGTCCGCTGATCTCTCATGACAAAGAGCACATCATCAGAGTTGCCCGGGAGATCGGCACCGAAGATTTCGCCAGCACCATGCCGGAATATTGCGGCGTGATCTCAAAAAGCCCGACGGTGAAGGCGGTGAAGGCGAAGATCGAAGCGGAAGAGCAGAATTTCGACTTCTCGATTCTGGATCGGGTCATCGAAGAAGCGACCAATGTCGATATCCGTACTATTGCTGAGCAAACGGAAGAGGAGGTGGTGGAAGTTGAGACCGTCGCGCTTCTGAGTGACAACGATGTGGTGCTGGATATCCGCTCTATTGATGAGCAGGAAGAGAAGCCCCTGACGCTGAACGCCACGGAAGTGAAGTCGCTGCCATTCTACAAACTCAGTACGCAGTTTGGCGATCTCGATCAGAACCGCACCTGGTTGCTCTACTGCGATCGTGGTGTGATGAGCCGTCTGCAGGCGCTCTATCTGCATGAGCAGGGCTTTAAGAACGTTAAAGTCTACCGCCCGTAGTCATCGCTCTGAGCCAGTCAGTGCCTGTTCAGGTCTGACTGGCTTTCTCGTTTTAAGCCTGAGTCTTTACGCCTGATAGTCATAAATGCCGGGAGCCAGCACCAGTTGTGCAGCGACCTCACGCGCCATCTCTTTTCCCACCAGCAGATCGATCAGCTTCAGCGCAAAATCCATTGCCGTGCCAGGTCCCTGGCTGGTCAGCAGATTAACGCGGGGATCCCAGACGACACGTCGCTCCATCCACTTTTCCTCAGGAATCGTCTCTTTCAGGCCAGGAAAGCCGGTCATGTTACCGACCGGGAAGAGATCGTGAGGGATCAGTACCGTGCCTGCGGCTGCGCATATCGCGGCGACAATTTTCTCATTGAGGTGAAACTGACGCACCGTTTCGACCAGCAGCGGACTGTCACGGAAGGTCTCCGCGCCTTTCAGGCCGCCGGGCAGGACGATGGCGGCGAAATCGTTGTCGGCGACTTCAACCAGCGTGACGTCAGCCAGCAGACGAACACCGCGTGAGCAGACGATCTCACGGCTGCCATCGCTTTCGACGCTGGCGGTGACAACCTTCAGGCCCGCCCGAACCAGCAGGTCGATGGTGGTGACAGCTTCGGTTTCTTCACTGCCATGTGCCAGGCAAACCAGCACCGATGCGTTCGCGGTCATAATGGGACTCCTTGCGTTTTACAATGTCATACAGACGGGTGTTCTCCGTCAGCACCAGGCCGTGCGTCCGGGCGCGGCGCAGCAGAAAGCCGCTGATATAGTCGATTTCGGTGAGCCGCTGGGCGCGAACGTCCTGCAGCATCGATGAGATATTGGCCGCCGTGCTTTCGATCACGTCGAAGATGATGTCCTGCAGGCTGTCACTGGCGACGTTCTGGCCTTCACGATCCATAACCCAGCTGATCTCTTCGCACAGTTGCGCGATCTGCTCCGGATACGCGCGTAGTGCGCCGTTCTGGCATTCATACTCCACGCTGAGCGGGTTGATGACGCAGTTGACGGCCAGTTTGCGCCAGCAGGCCGCCCGGATATTGTCATGCCAGGCAACGTCGGGCAGGGCAGGGTGCAGGATGTCGGCAAGGTCACTGTAAGCGGCGCTTTTGCGGTTACCGGGACCAATGTGGGTGATGCCACTGGCGATGTGCTTGATAACGGTGCCATCACGCATCGCTGCATGGGTGGTGACGCCACGCAGGAGTGGCTGAGTCAGCCCTTTGAGTTCCTCCAGCGTACCCATGCCGTTGTGCAGCAGCAGCACCGGGCAGTTTTCTGGCAGCACACTTTCCAGATTCTTCACGGCGGGTGAGACCTGTGGCGCTTTGAGTGTGACCAGCAGCAGCTGGCTTTCCGCCAGGAACAGCGGATCGTTGGCGATAAACGTACGATTCGAGATGTTGCCCTGTGGATCGATCACATTGGCTGAGCAGTAAGGCTGCGGCACGCGCAGCCATCCCTGTACTTCATGTCCCTGGCGGGCAAGCGCTGTCAGCCAGACCTGACCCAATGCACCGCAACCTAACACGGTAATTTTCATGCTGCCTCCCGCTGGCGGGCTATCCATCTGTTATTTACTGTCACACCTACATTATAGCGTTGTGTGCAGCCTGATTTTATTTAGCACCTTAAGACGCGTATTATGCATGTCACTTTAGCGTCAGGAGAAGAAGAGATGCCATCTTTCGATATCGTTTCAGAAGTCGATCTGCAGGAAATTCGCAATGCGGTGGAGAATGCTAACCGTGAAGTGTCTACCCGCTTCGATTTCCGCAACGTGAACGCCGAGTTCGAGCTCAACGAAAAGAATGAAACCATCAAGATCACCAGCGAGTCTGATTTCCAGGTTAAGCAGCTGGTCGATATTTTACGTGAGAAGTTGCTGAAGCGCGGAATTGAAGGCGGAGCTTTAGAGGTGCCGGAAGAGATCGAGCACAGCGGCAAAAGCTGGGCGGTCGATGCCAAACTGAAGAAAGGCATTGAGAGCGACGTGGCGAAGAAGCTGGTGAAGCTGATTAAAGACAGCAAGCTTAAAGTGCAGACCCAGATTCAGGGTGAAGCATTGCGTGTGACCGGCAAGGCGCGTGATGATTTGCAGGGTGCGATGGCGATCGTGCGCGGCAGCAATCTGGGCCAGCCGTTCCAGTTTAAAAACTTCCGCGATTAAGTGGGAGAGGCTGAATTTTCAGCATGAATGCAGTGATAAAAAACCCGGCTCAGGCCGGGTTTTTTGTTATTAATAGGGGATATTACTTTGAAAATGTCTAGCGTATAGAGCAGGTTAGGAGTTGCGGCGTCTGCGAGATCGTGTACCGGCTCAGGGAGCCAGTGCCTTACGCAAAGACGCAACAGCGCCATCCATGGCTGGCTCAGCGCGGGCGATTACGCACCTCATCCCTGAGGTGCGCCCGTTGCCGGGCCAACGCTTTGCATTGTTCAAAAACGCCTGGCGTTTTTAGTACGTACCTCATCCCTGAGGTGCGCCCGTAGCCGGGCCAACGCGTTGCGTTGTTCAAAAACGCTCCCGGCGTTTTTGTCCCTGCCCGCGATGCTTTGCTACAGGCACAGGCTCCCATCGCTTTAAGCTGGTTAGTGGTCTGTAAGAAGGATTGCGCGGGTTGATATTTATTCAGAAACTTAAATGCGGGTGACCTGGCAGCAGCGCAAAAGCTCAGGGCCGCAGGGAACAGGGTCAGAGGAGGAAAGCGTCCCGCGCCAGGACGGCGCGGGCCGAGCGTGCCATGGATGGCGGCTTTTGCGACTTTCCGATCTGACCCTGTTCCCTGAGCCAGCTCGATCCTGAAGCGAAACGAGCGGAAGTTGTCGCGAAAATTTTCTTAAACTAGCAACTCCCCAGCAGCGCTTCCAGCTCAGGGCGGCTGGTGACCTTACTATCAATTTTGATATACGCGCTTTTCTCTTCCGGCACGATAAACACGGAATTAACGCCCTTCTGCGCCTTCAGACGCTGCTCCAGATTCGGCACAGCCAGTGCCGCATCACTCAGCACAATGCGCAGGCTGCTGACATAAGGCGGCTCCTGCATCGTCATGCTGACAAACAGCCAGGCCGCTGCCACCATCGCGCCCACCAGGAACACGGTCTGTGCATCGAAATGACCAAACACCCAGCCACCCATGCTGCCGCCAACGGCCACGCCCAGGAACTGGCTGGTGGAATAAATCCCCATCGCCGTACCTTTGTAACCTGCGGGTGACTCTTTACTGATCAGCGAAGGCAGAATGGCTTCCATCAGATTAAAGGCGAAGAAGAAGAGCTGAACACCCACTACCAGCGTCCAGAAGTGGCCTTCTGCACCCCAGAGCACGATCTCCGCAATGACAATCATTCCGACGCAACCGACAAACACGCGCTTCATACGGCGCTTCACTTCGGCATAAATGATGAACGGCACCACGCCCGCAAAGGCGATCAGCATGGTAGAGAGATAGACTTTCCAGTGCTCGGGGGCCGGGAATCCAGCCTGTTCAAACTGCCCAGGCAACGCAACAAAGCTCGACATCAGCAGAACGTGCAGGCAGAAAATCCCGATGTTGAGCTTTACCAGACGCGGGTTAGCCATCACTTTGCGGAAGCTGCCTTTCACCATGCCTGATTCACGGTTCAGGACATGATGGGAGGCCGATGGCACTACCAGCAGGGTGATCACGATTCCCAGCGACGCCAGAATTGCAATCATCCAGAACAGCGCATGCAGACCCAATGCATGAGTCACAACCGGACCGACCACCATCGCAATCGCGAAGGTCACGCCAAAACTGATGCCGATAAACGCCATCGCTTTGGTACGGTTCTGCTCACGGGTTAAGTCGGATAACAGCGCCATCACCGCAGCCGCAATCGCGCCCGAACCCTGCAGTGCACGGCCCAGAATAATGCCCCAGATGGAGTCGGTGCAGGCTGCGATAACGCTGCCCAGAACAAACAGCAGCAGTCCGCCGACGATCAACGGCTTGCGGCCGATGCGATCAGAGAGCAGACCAAAAGGAATCTGAAATATCGCCTGGGCAAGGCCATAGATGCCAATCGCCAGACCGATTAAGGTTTCACTCGCGCCCTGTAATGCCATGCCATAAGTGGTCAGTACCGGCAGGACCATAAACATCCCAAGCATACGCAGGGAAAAGACCGTACCGAGGCCCCATGTGGCGCGCAGCTCCACCGGAGTCATTTTATTATCGTTCATTCCAACCTCTGTTAATGTGCTGCATTTATTCTAGGGGGCGGGGCAGGGCGGGTAAAACAATAGTTTTTAAGCAGTGGTAACAAAAAGAAAGGGCGCGAAAATCGCGCCCTTTTCATGCTGTATCGGTGCCGGTTACCAGACGTAGGTCAGCAGGTCCTTCGAAGCCGGAGCCATCGAATCTACCGACATCATCACGCTCAGCGCGGTGATGGTTACGATAGAGAAGACAAACAGCTTACGCGCCCAGACACGGTCATCTGCGGTTTTGTAACCCGATAACGCCATGCCCAGCCACCAGACGCTGACCGCAGCGGCCACCACCAGATATTTGTAGCCCGCGTAACCGCCCAGCGTCAGCATCAGCGTGGCAATCATAAACGCCAGGATATAGAGCGTAATATGATTCTTCGCGACGGAAATGCCTTTCACCACCGGCAGAACCGGGATGTTCGCTGCCTGGTAATCTTTAAAGCGGAAGATAGCAATCGCGTACGAATGCGGCATCTGCCACAGGCTAAAGATAGCCAGCAGGATCAACGCGCCAGCATCAAACTGGTTAGAGACGGCGCAGTAGCCGATAACCGGCGGCGCAGCACCCGACAGACTGCCAATCAGCGTTCCGTAAACGGAATGACGCTTCATATACAGACTGTAGATGCCCACGTACACCACGAAGCCCATCACCGCCAGCCACATGGCCAGCGGATTAGCACCGAAGTAGAGCAACGCAAAGCCAGCAATACCCAGCACAGTGGCATAAACCAGGCTTACTTTCGCGGAGATAAGGCCTTTTACCAGCACCCGATTCCTGGTTCTCTCCATCTTGATGTCGATGTCGCGGTCAATCACGTTGTTGAAAACACAACCCGATGCAACCACCAGTGACACGCCCACCAGGGTGATGAGAAACAGGGCGTAATCCGTGTTGCCTTTGGAGGCCAACAGGAATCCGCCGATCACAGAAATTAAATTCCCGAAAATAATTCCTGGTTTTGTAACTTGCAGGTATTGCTTAAACATTACGCGTGACTCTTTAGTGAGGCATCATGTTGTAGTTGAGGTTCCACATGATCCACAGTGAGCCTACTACGACAATCAGGATGATGATGGCCGAGAAAACAATGGCTACCATGTTCCAGCCACCCTCAGATTTGCTGTCTAAATGCAGGAAGTACACCAGGTGAACCAGCACCTGAATGACCGCACACACCAGAACAACACCGAGGATAGTACCGTGAGATGCACTGCCATCCATCACCATCCAGAACGGGATTGCCGTCAGGATGATAGAGAGGATGAAGCCGATCATGTAGGACTTCACGCTACCGTGTGAAGCGCCATGTTCGTTAACAGAATGACTCATTACATGGCTCCCATCAGGTAAACAACGGTGAAGACGCAAATCCAGACCACGTCCAGGAAGTGCCAGAACAGGCTCAGACACATGATACGGGTGCGGTTAGTCGCGTTCAGGCCACGTTTGGAAATCTGGAACATCAGAACCAGCATCCAGATCAGACCGGAGGTCACGTGCAGACCGTGGGTACCGACCAGCGTAAAGAAGCCTGACAGGAAGCCACTGCGATCCGGACCAAAGCCTTCAGCAATCAGGTGATGGAATTCATAGATTTCCATACCGATGAAGCCCAGACCAAACAGGAAGGTCAGCGCCAGCCAGCCGATAACGGCACCTTTTTGCTCCTTGTTCATGGAGATAACAGCCATGCCGTAAGTGATCGAACTCAACAGCAGCAGGGCGGTTTCTACCAGAACAAACGGCAGCTCAAAGATATCTTTACCTGCCGGGCCACCGGCAGTGTTGTTGACCATGACGGCATAGGTCGCAAACAGGGTTGCGAAGATAATGCAGTCACTCATCAGGTAGATCCAGAAGCCAAAGACTTTATTGGCTCCTGCATCGTGATGCCCATGCTCCGCATGGGCGTCGTGGTGATGTTTAATCAGAGTTTCAGTTGACATTATTTCAGACCTGCTTTGCTGATTTCGTCAAAGTGCTGGTTCTCAATCTTCTGAACTTCGGCAACCGGAACGTAGTAATCCACGTCTTCGTCGAAGCTCTTCACGATCCAGGTAACGATCATGCCGAGGAATGAAAGACCCGCCATCCACCAGATATGCCAGATCAGCGCGAAGCCCATCACAGTAGCGAATGCGCAGATGACGATTGCCGCACCACTGTTTTTCGGCATATGAATTTCTTCATACGATGCCGGCTGTTTGTACGCTTCGCCTTTCTCTTTCATTTCCCAGAACGCATCACGCTCATGGACATGTGGGATCACAGCAAAGTTATAGAACGGAGGTGGTGAAGAGGTTGCCCACTCCAGCGTACGACCGCCCCACGGGTCACCTGTCACATCACGGTTCTGGTCGCGATCACGTACGGAGACGTAGAACATGGTCAGCTGACACAGGATACCCAGTGCAATCAGACCTGCACCGACCGCAGCAACCACCAGAAGAGGGTGGAACTGTGGATCGATATCCTGGCTCAGACGACGGGTCATACCCATGAAGCCCAGTGCGTACAGCGGCATAAAGGCAACGAAGAAGCCAATGATCCAGAACCAGAATGCGCGCTTACCCCAGGTTTCGTTCAGGGTGAAGCCGAATGCTTTCGGGAACCAGTAGGTCACGCCCGCCATACAACCGAAGACCACACCACCGATGATTACGTTGTGGAAGTGTGCAATCAGGAACAGGCTGTTGTGCAGAATAAAGTCAGCGCCCGGAACGGCCAGCAGTACGCCGGTCATACCCCCTACAGAGAAGGTTACCAGGAAGCCAACGGTCCACAGCATGGCAGAGTGCATCTGAATGCGGCCCTGATACATGGTGAACAGCCAGTTAAAGATTTTAACCCCGGTCGGAATCGCGATGATCATCGTCATGATACCGAAGAAGGCGTTAACGTTGGCACCCGCACCCATGGTGAAGAAGTGGTGCAACCAGACGATGAACGACAGCACGGTAATGGCGATAGTCGCCCATACCAGCGAGGTATAACCAAACAGACGTTTTTTGGAGAAGGTCGCGGTAATTTCTGCGAACACACCAAACACCGGCAGTACCAGGATATACACTTCCGGATGGCCCCAGACCCAGATCAGGTTGACGTACATCATCATGTTCCCGCCCATTTCATTGGTGAAGAAATGGAAGCCGAGATAACGATCAAGGGTCAACAGCGCCAGGGTCACGGTCAGAACCGGGAACGCAGCGATGATCAGGACGTTGGTGCACAGCGCGGTCCAGGTAAAGACCGGCATTTTGAACAGGCTCATGCCCGGTGCGCGCATCTTCAGGATGGTCACGAAGAAGTTAATACCGGTTAAGGTCGTACCAATACCTGAGAGCTGAAGGCTCCAGATCCAGTAATCGACCCCGACGCCGGGACTGTACTCCGCGCCGGAGAGCGGCGGATAAGCCAGCCAGCCGGTCTGTGCGAACTCGCCCACACCCAGAGACAGGTTAACCAGGATCACACCGACCGCGGTAAACCAGAAGCTCAGGTTGTTCAGGAACGGGAACGCAACGTCACGTGCACCAATCTGCAACGGAACGGCGATGTTCATCAGGCCAACCACGAAAGGCATCGCCACGAAGAAGATCATAATCACGCCGTGCGCGGTAAAGATCTGGTCGTAGTGGTGCGGTGGCAGAATTCCCGCTTCACCGGCCGAAGCCATCACCTGCTGGGTACGCATCATAATGGCATCTGCGAAGCCACGAATCAGCATGACGAACGCCATGATGATATACATGATACCCAGGCGTTTGTGGTCAACTGACGTCAGCCATTCAGACCACAGATATTTCCACTTACCAAAATAGGTGAGCGCAGCGACCAGCGCAGCACCACCTATCAGGATAGCGGCAACCGTAACCATGATAATCGGCTCATGATACGGCACTGCATCAAGTGTTAATTTTCCTAACATCGTATTATTCCTCGGCTCCCGCGGAAGCGGCGTGACTCATGTCCATACCTTCATGCTGTGGCATGTCCATTTTCCCGTGGCTCATCCTGAACTTGTCCATAACCTGCATGAACAGTTTCGGATCAGCTGAAGAGAAATATTCCACCGGATGATTTTCGCTTGGCACAGCCACTTTCTCGAAATCTTCCATGGTGGTCAGCGTGTTAGGGGCTGCTTTGACTTTAGCCACCCACTGCTGGAATTCCGCATCGTCTTTGGTTGCAATGGCTTTAAACTTCATGCCAGAGAAACCGCGACCACTGAAGTTCGCAGAGATACCGTCGAAAGTGCCTGGTTCATTCGCAATCAGATGCAGTTTGGTCTGCATACCCGCCATCGCATAAATCTGGCTGCCGAGTGTTGGAATGAAGAAAGAGTTCATGACGGAGTTAGAGGTGATTTTAAAGTTCACCGGAGTATTTGCCGGGAAGGCAATCTGGTTCACGGTCGCAATACCCTGTTCCGGATAAATGAACAACCATTTCCAGTCCAGTGCAACCACATCGATCTCAACCGGTTTCACATCAGATTGCAGCGGTTTGCTGGGCTCCAGTGCGTGGGTTGATTTCCAGGTCAGTACGCTGAGGAAGAGAATGATCAGGATCGGAATGGTCCAGACCACGGCTTCAACCTTGTTAGAGTGTGACCAGTTAGGGCTGTACTTCGCATTCGTGTTGGACGCCCGATACTTCCAGGCAAACACCACGGCCATCAGGACTGCGGGAATCACGACGATCAACATCAGGCCAAAGGCAGTCAGTATCAGCGAACGTTGCTCCAGTGCAATCTGTCCTTTGGGATTTAACAATGCACTATCGCAGCCACTCATTAATAAAGTGCCTGCAATTAATGACAAAATCCCCAAACTTTTATTGTATTTACTGAGTCTCATTTAACGACCTCAATGACAAAGGGCTCTATTGTCGTTTAAGTGTGCGCGCATTTTACGGGAAGGTTTATGCAGTGTAAACCAGCTTAAGGATGTGTCAGATACGTGTTGACACCTTTTGCTAAGGGTGTCACAGATGTTGCGCCAGGTGACAAATAATTAACGCAGACAAGCAGTTGGCATCAATATAACAAAAACCGATGGAAGTAACCGTAAAAAAATCAGGGAAAGGAATAACCCTTACTTTTAACTCCCAAATATTTAACAAGTCTGCATCATTTGCGCGATGAAATTTAACTAAAGTAATTGCTAACCGGTTTTTAGTATTTCCGCTACGCCTCCTCAGGATCTATTCTTATTTTTTAAAAATAACACGCGATGATAAATGACGGCGACTTATCCGGACGTCACAAAATAAGCCGCAGCCCGTTAACCTATCGATTTCACTTAAGCATCTGACGCGGGCAACACCGGCGTTCTCTTCAGTGCCTTGTAATCCAGCAACACCCCGGCAAGCACCGCCAGCAGAGAGAGGCTCATGCCCAGCTCAAACAGGCGGGTCAATAGCGGTGCCAGCGCAATCAGCCCCAGTGCATTCAGTGCCAGCGCGAGCAGCCAGAGAGCCAGCACGCCGCAACCGGCTGCAAACAGACGATTAGTCCAGCGATAGCCATGAGGATAGTAGCTCCGTGTGAGGAAATTGCCACTCTGCTCGACCTGATTAAGCGTCTGGCGGCAAAAAGCCAGCAGCACCAGGCCCGGCACACCCGCGATCACCGTGAAAGCATAAAAAGTTGGCCAGCCCCAGAGTTCTACCAGCCACCCCGCTGCGGGGCCGACATAGACCCGGCCCACTGCGGAGAGCGCCGATAACAGGGCAAACTGGGTAGCTGAGAACGATTTATTGCACAGCGTCATTAACAACGCGACAAAGGCCGCGGTGCCCATGCCGCCGCAGAGGTTTTCGACAAAGACTGCGCTGGCCATGCTCCACAACTGTTTGTCGGTCACCGCCAGTAGCCAGTAACCAAAGTTTGAAACCGCCTGCAGCACGCCGAAAATCAGCAGCGCCCGGAACAGACTCAGGCGCTGCATCAGTACGCCGCCATAAAGCGCCCCGATAATGGTCGCCAGCAGACCCAGCGTCTTGTTAACCAGGCCGACGTCACCGGCATTGAACCCGACGCCGCGGATCAGAAAAGTGGTGGTCAGCGAGGCGGCAAAGGCATCGCCCAGCTTGTAGAGAATAATCAGCGTAATGAGTAGCCAGGCGTTGTTGCGCTGAAAGAAATCTTTCAACGGGTCGACAACTGCCTCTCGCAGTGAATGCGGGGTGGAAGTGCGCGTGTCCGGCTCGCTCGCCATCAGCGTGGCAATAATGCCTGGCACCATCATCAGTGCCATCAGCCAGTAGGTCGCCTGCCAGCCCAGATAGCGGTCAGCCAGCCACAGCGCCAGCCCGCCTGAAATCAGCATCGCCAGCCGATAGCCCAGCACGGTAATCGCTGCGCCGCTGCCGCGCTCTTCAGGTGGCAGAATATCGGTTTTCCAGGCGTCAAAAACGATGTCCTGTGAGGCGGAGCAGAAGGCGATCAGTACTGCCAGCGCCGCCATCAGGGTCAGATCGCGGCCTGGCTGCAGAAATCCCATCGCGACAATCCCGCCCACCAGCGCCAGCTGACTCAGCAGTAACCAGCCGCGACGCCGGCCGAGAAACGGCGGCGTATAGCGGTCCATCATCGGCGACCAGAGAAATTTAAAGACATAGGCCTGGCCGACCAGTGAAAAGAAGCCGATGGTTTTCAGATCGACATTTTCCACCGTCATCCATGCCTGCAACGTACCCGAAGTCAGTGCCAGTGGCAGTCCGGAAGCAAAACCAAGGAGCAACAGTACAGCGGCGTTTTTCTGGCTGAAGAGGCGAAGATAGTGGTTCATGCGGATCCTGCAGATAACAAAATGCCCTGCACGAGGCAGGGCAGAGGTGAGACGGTATTAACGGGTGTTCTGCTTGATGAAGTCGTTAACGCTGGTGTCCTGTGCCATATCCGCGATTACATCGCTCATGGTGGCGTTGACCGCGTTAGTGATCTTCTGGTTATTAGCGTTGAACGCGCCTTCTACGCTGTAAGTCTGGCGGTAGTTTTTAACCTGCTTGTTGCCGTTTTTGGCGGTCGCGATGATAGAGATGTCCGCTTTGGTGGTGATGCTGTAGCGCACATTGCCCTGCGTCACGTCAGCGTAGAGATTGTTAACCACAATCTGCAGATCGACCGCGCCATCAGGACCAATCATATAACCACGTGCGGTCATCTGCTTCTCCAGCACTTCCTGCAGCAGGAAACGGAGATCGCGCGATGGCGTCAGGGTCACTAACTGACCATCACGGTTAACTTTTGCCAGCGCCTGATCTTTACGCTGGTCGGCACCATTGATGCTCACAGTCACGCCCATCAGGCCCGGATCCTGCTGCGGCAGCTGAATTTTAGGCTGGATAGTGAGGGTATTATTGCTGGTTGCACAGCCGGCTAAAATGAACGCAGCCAACAGTGGGAATAACAGTTTTTTCAACATACTTTTTCTCGTGGGTGTCAGGGGGTTGGTTTGCAAAAACTGCGGCCATCATAGCATTGCCCGGCAGTGAAAAAAGCCCTGTTACGGGTGAAATTGTCTCTGAAACCGTTTTAAGCCTCTTCTCTGACAGGCTGGTTTGCTGATGGTTTCGACTGCGTTATGATGCCTGCCGGAAGCGGGCTGACATAAAATGCAATATTTAGCGTCCGCCGGCGGGTAAGCGCACTAAAAGCGACTAAGATTGAATAAGATGGGGCACCGCGCTCGCCATTGAGGAGTAATAGCCATGATCCGCGAACAAATAGAAGAAAAGCTGCGTGTGGCGTTTCAGCCAGCTCATCTGGAAGTGCATGACGAAAGTTACCGGCACAACGTGCCTGCCGGATCGGAAAGTCACTTCAAAGTGGTTATTGTCAGCGACTGCTTTGCAGGCCAGCGCTTCCTGGCGCGTCATCGTCTGATTTATAGTGAACTGGCGGCTGAATTAGCGGGCAGTGTCCATGCCTTAG
The DNA here is from genome assembly GCF_016658625.1 of Pantoea sp. S62. Taxonomy (NCBI): domain Bacteria; kingdom Pseudomonadati; phylum Pseudomonadota; class Gammaproteobacteria; order Enterobacterales; family Erwiniaceae; genus Pantoea; species Pantoea sp. S62. The sequence goes on from NZ_JACVVI010000005.1 coordinate 144,452, forward strand.
CCCTGCATACTTACACCCTGAAAGAGTGGGAAGGGTTGCAGGATACCGTTCTGGCTTCACCTAACTGTCGTGGTGCCGGAAGTCTCGCCTGATCTCCCTTCTCTGAAACGGCCTGCTGGCCGTTTTTTCTGTGATTTAGCGAAAAACGCGATCCCTGGCTCAAAAAAGCAGCAAACCTGCTGAAAAGTGGTGAGTTAGCGTCCTCGACTCATTCCAGCGATGCCGCTATAATGCTGCGTCTATTTTTCCGGAATGTCTTCGGGACGCTTCTGGTAACAGGGATCAGGTTCTCTTCACGGAAGCCGTCCCGGTTGTTGGATACGGCGCATTTCACGATGTGTGGTGTCTGAAGTTGACCGAGCACGTGATTTTTTGAGGTAACAAGATGCAAGTTTCTGTAGAGACCACTCAGGGCCTGGGCCGTCGCATTACGATTACTGTTGCAGCTGACAGCATCGAAAGCGCAGTAAAAAAAGAACTGGTTGACGTTGCCAGGAAAGTTCGCATCGATGGTTTCCGTAAAGGCAAAGTGCCGATGAACATCGTAGCGCAGCGTTACGGCGCTTCTGTCCGTCAGGACGTGCTGGGCGAGCTGATGACGCGCAACTTTGTTGACGCCATCATCAAAGAAAAAATTAATCCGGCTGGCGCACCAAACTACGTGCCAGGCGAATACAAAGAAGGTCAGGATTTTACCTACGCGGTTGAATTCGAAGTTTATCCGGAAGTTGAGCTGAAAGGCCTGGAAAACATCGAAGTTGAAAAACCTGTCGTTGAAGTGACTGATGCTGACGTTGATACCATGCTGGATACCCTGCGTAAGCAGCAGGCCAACTGGATCGAAAGCGACGCAGCTGCAGGCCCGGAAGATCGTGCAACTATCGATTTCAACGGTTCTGTTGACGGCGAAGAGTTCGAAGGCGGCAAAGCCACTGATTTCGTTCTGGCCATGGGCCAGGGCCGCATGATCCCAGGCTTTGAAGAAGGCGTTGTGGGCCACAAAGCGGGCGAAACGTTCACTATCGACGTGAAATTCCCGGACGACTATCACGCAGAAACCCTGAAAGGGAAAGATGCGAAATTCGAGATCGTGCTGAAGAAAGTTGAAACGCGTGAGCTGCCAGAGCTGACTGAAGAGTTCATCAAACGTTTCGGCGTTGAAGATGGTTCAGTTGCCGGTCTGCGTACTGAAGTGCGTAAGAACATGGATCGCGAGCTGAAAGGCGCTATCCGTAACCGCATCAAAACTCAGGCGATCGACGGCCTGGTTGAAGCGAACGAAATCGACGTGCCAGCTGCGCTGGTTGACAGCGAAATCGACGTTCTGCGTCGTCAGGCTGCACAGCGTTTCGGCGGCAACGAACAGCAGGCGCTGGAACTGCCACGCGAACTGTTTGAAGAGCAGGCTAAACGCCGTGTTGTTGTCGGTCTGCTGCTGGGCGAAGTGATTCGTACCCACGAACTGAAAGCTGACGAAGCGCGCGTTAACACCATGATCGAAGAGATGGCTTCTGCGTATGAAGATCCGAAAGAAGTTATCGAGTTCTACAGCAAGAATAACGAGCTGATGAACAACATGCGCAACGTCGCGCTGGAAGAGCAAGCGGTTGAAGCGGTCCTGGCGAAAGCTAAAGTGACCGAGAAAGAGACCAACTTCCAGGAACTGATGAATCAGGCCGCTCAGGCCTGATCACGCAGTTAACCGTCTGTGCTAAGCCCGTGACTGAAAAGTCGCGGGCTTTTTTGTGTTTTGCGTACAGAACGCGACTCTTCGCCGCTATTTGCTTAATTAATCGGCAAATTATTCACGCATCGCTTTTTCCGGGTTAGCGAACAGGGAAAAGATTGTTATGCTTGAAACATGCGTGCAGCATCCCCAGATAGTGGGAGTATGCAGAATGAAGAGTGAGGCTGGCTGATTAACCGTCCTGAAGGTGTCGGAAAAGGTGCGACGTGGAGTTTCCCGCGCGTCTTACGTAGAATCGGTACAGAATGTTGCCAATGAAATTTATCCAGGAGACGGTAATGTCATACAGTGGCGATCGTGAATATACTGCACCGCACAATGCGCTGGTGCCAATGGTGGTTGAACAAACTTCGCGTGGTGAGCGTTCTTACGACATCTACTCCCGTCTGCTTAAAGAGCGCGTTATCTTTCTGACTGGCCAGGTTGAAGACCACATGGCGAATCTGATCGTGGCGCAGATGCTGTTTCTGGAAGCTGAGAACCCGGAAAAAGATATCTATCTTTACATCAACTCGCCAGGCGGTGTGATCACGGCCGGTATGTCGATTTACGACACCATGAAATTTATCAAACCGGATGTCAGCACTATCTGTATGGGACAGGCCTGTTCAATGGGTGCGTTCCTGCTGACAGCGGGCACCAAAGGCAAGCGTTTCTGTCTGCCAAACTCGCGCGTGATGATCCACCAGCCGCTGGGCGGCTATCAGGGCCAGGCGTCAGACATTGAAATCCATGCGCGTGAAATCCTCAAAGTTAAACAGCGTATGAATGAGCTGATGGCTGAGCACACCGGTAAAACGCTGGAAGAGATTGAGCGTGATACCGAGCGTGACCGTTTCCTCTCTGCAAATGAAGCGGTAGAGTATGGATTAGTCGATTCAATTCTGACGCATCGCCAATAAGACCCCGACTTACCGTTGTCCCTGGTCTATAGTTAACAGGACAACGGTACTATTATGGGTTGAATGAATTTCGGCCGTCCCTGTACGGCCTGAGCCGTACGCGGGTATGGCCTGAGAACAAGAAGAGGTTAACTGATGACAGATAAGCGCAAAGACGGTTCAGGAAAGTTGCTGTACTGCTCTTTTTGCGGCAAAAGCCAGCATGAAGTGCGTAAGCTGATTGCCGGGCCGTCAGTGTATATCTGCGATGAGTGTGTTGACCTGTGCAACGACATCATTCGCGAAGAGATTAAAGAAGTTGCCCCGCATCGTGAACGCAGTGCGTTGCCAACCCCACATGAAATTCGCCATCACCTCGATGATTATGTTATCGGTCAGGAAAGAGCGAAGAAAGTGCTGGCGGTTGCGGTTTATAACCACTACAAGCGTCTGCGTAACGGCGATACCAGCAATGGCATCGAACTGGGCAAAAGTAACATTCTGCTGATCGGCCCGACCGGTAGTGGTAAAACGCTGCTGGCAGAAACGCTGGCGCGCCTGCTGGATGTGCCATTCACTATGGCTGACGCCACCACGCTGACTGAAGCCGGTTACGTGGGTGAAGACGTTGAAAACATCATCCAGAAACTGCTGCAGAAATGTGACTACGACGTACAGAAAGCACAGCGCGGCATCGTCTACATCGATGAAATCGACAAAATCTCACGTAAGTCAGATAACCCGTCGATTACACGTGATGTGTCAGGCGAAGGTGTACAGCAGGCTCTGCTTAAACTGATTGAAGGCACCGTGGCTGCTGTTCCGCCGCAGGGTGGACGTAAGCATCCGCAGCAGGAATTTTTGCAGGTTGATACCTCGAAAATTCTGTTTATCTGCGGCGGCGCATTTGCCGGCCTGGATAAAGTGATCTCCCAGCGTGTGGAAACCGGATCCGGTATTGGCTTCGGCGCTACCGTAAAAGGGAAGTCGCAGAAAGCCAGCGAAGGCGAACTGCTGTCACAGTGTGAACCTGAAGATTTGATCAAGTTTGGTCTGATCCCTGAGTTTATCGGTCGTCTGCCTGTGGTCGCAACGTTGAGTGAACTGAGCGAAGAAGCACTGATTCAGATTCTGCGTGAGCCGAAAAACGCCCTGACAAAACAGTACCAGGCGCTGTTTAACCTAGAAGGCGTTGAGCTGGAGTTCCGTGACGAGGCATTAACCGCCATTGCTAAGAAAGCGATGTCACGTAAAACCGGTGCGCGTGGTCTGCGTTCTATTGTTGAAGGCGCGTTGCTGGAAACCATGTACGACCTGCCTTCCATGGATGACGTGGAAAAAGTAGTGATTGATGAATCAGTTATTGAAGGTCAGTCTGAGCCCATGCTGATCTACGGCAAGCATGAAGCGCAGGCATCTGGCGAATAATTAAACAGATCGTCCATGTTGTTCTATTAAAAAAGGGGAAAATGTTTCCCCTTTTGCTTTTCTCGCCTCTGTGACGTTGAATGTCGGACAATCATCCCCATATACTCAGATACCTGTGGGTTTAACTGCATACCTGCCTGATGCGGTTCCCATCACCTGGCGGACATTAAACAAAGAGAGAGCTCTATGAATCCTGAGCGTTCTGAACGCATTGAAATCCCCGTGTTGCCGCTGCGCGACGTGGTGGTTTATCCGCACATGGTAATTCCGTTGTTTGTTGGCCGGGAAAAATCAATTCGGTGCCTTGAAGCCGCAATGGATCATGATAAAAAAATCATGCTGGTCGCACAGAAAGAGGCTTCAACGGATGAACCTGGCATTAACGATCTCTTTTCAGTAGGGACCGTTGCCTCAGTATTGCAAATGCTGAAACTGCCGGATGGCACGGTCAAAGTCCTGGTGGAAGGTTTACAGCGCGCCCATATTACGACGCTGGCCGACAACGGTGACCATTTTGTGGCTCAAGCTGAATATCTGGTTTCGCCAGAGATTGAAGAGCGCGAGCAGGAAGTGCTGGTGCGTACGGCGATCAATCAGTTTGAAGGCTACATCAAACTTAATAAAAAGATCCCACCTGAGGTTTTAACCTCACTGAATAATATTGACGATGCGGCCCGCCTTGCCGACACCGTTGCAGCACATATGCCACTGAAACTGGCAGACAAACAGTCTGTGCTGGAGATGTCCGACGTCAATGAGCGTCTGGAATATCTGATGGCGATGATGGAATCTGAGATCGATCTGCTGCAGGTTGAGAAGCGTATTCGCAACCGTGTTAAGAAGCAGATGGAGAAGAGCCAGCGCGAGTACTATCTGAATGAGCAGATGAAGGCAATTCAGAAAGAGCTGGGCGAGATGGACGATGCGCCTGACGAGTATGAAGCGTTAAAACGCAAAATCGACGCGGCAAAAATGCCGGAAGAAGCGCGTGAAAAAGCAGAAGCTGAGCTGCAGAAGCTGAAAATGATGTCCCCGATGTCCGCTGAAGCGACCGTGGTTCGCGGCTACATCGACTGGATGGTGCAGGTTCCGTGGAACGCGCGCAGCAAAGTGAAGAAAGATCTGCGTAAAGCGCAGGAGACCCTGGATACTGACCATTACGGCCTGGAGCGCGTGAAGGATCGTATTCTTGAGTATCTTGCGGTTCAGAGTCGCGTCAGCAAGATCAAAGGGCCGATTCTGTGCCTGGTCGGACCGCCAGGGGTAGGTAAAACGTCCCTCGGTCAGTCGATCGCCAAAGCGACCGGACGTAAATATGTCCGTATGGCGCTGGGTGGCGTGCGTGATGAAGCGGAAATCCGTGGTCACCGTCGTACCTACATCGGCTCCATGCCGGGTAAACTCATCCAGAAAATGGCGAAAGTCGGGGTTAAAAACCCGCTGTTCCTGCTGGATGAGATCGACAAAATGTCTTCGGACATGCGCGGCGACCCGGCTTCAGCGCTGCTGGAAGTGCTTGATCCAGAGCAGAACATTGCGTTCAACGACCACTATCTGGAAGTCGACTACGACCTCTCTGATGTGATGTTCGTGGCAACATCGAACTCAATGAATATCCCGGCACCGCTGCTGGACCGTATGGAAGTGATTCGTCTGTCGGGTTACACCGAAGATGAGAAACTGAATATCGCTAAGCAGCATCTGCTGACCAAGCAGATTGAACGCAACGCCCTGAAAGCCAGTGAAATTACGGTTGAAGATAGCGCGATTGTCGGCATTATCCGTTACTACACCCGTGAAGCCGGCGTGCGTAGCCTTGAGCGTGAGCTGTCGAAATTGTGCCGTAAAGCGGTGAAATCACTGCTGATGGACAAGACGAAAAAGCACATCACCATCAATGGTGAAAACCTCAAGGACTTCCTGGGCGTACAGCGCTTCGACTATGGCCGTGCTGACAGTGAAAACCGTGTGGGGCAGGTCACTGGCCTGGCGTGGACGGAAGTGGGCGGCGATCTGCTGACTATCGAAACTGCGTGCGTACCAGGTAAAGGTAAGCTCACTTACACCGGTTCTCTGGGTGAAGTAATGCAGGAGTCTATTCAGGCTGCGCTGACCGTGGTGCGTGCCCGTGCCGAGAAGCTGGGCATTAATGGTGACTTCTACGAAAAACGCGATATTCACGTTCACGTGCCAGAAGGCGCCACACCCAAAGATGGTCCAAGTGCAGGTATCGCAATGTGTACCGCGCTGGTCTCCTGTCTGACCGGTAACCCGGTGCGTGCGGATGTCGCTATGACCGGTGAGATTACCCTGCGTGGTCAGGTTCTGCCGATTGGCGGTCTGAAAGAGAAACTGCTGGCAGCACACCGTGGTGGCATTAAAACCGTGCTGATCCCGGACGACAACAAGCGTGATTTGGAAGAGATTCCACAGAACGTGATTGCCGATCTGGAGATCCATCCGGTGAAACGCATTGAAGAGGTGCTGAATCTGGCACTGGAAAATGCGCCTTACGGCATGCAGGTCGCAACAGCAAAATAGTGATTAACGGCATAAACCGTTAAAAAGCGGAGCTGGCAAGGCAATTGGCGCTTGCCAGCTTTTTTTTGTGCCGCTAATTTAGGTGACTGTCGGGGCGACGTTCTCAGAGAAATTCCGTTGTTTCGGCTCCACAGGCTTGATATAACTTGCTGCGCGTTCGTACCCGGCCGGAAGCCCGGTACGATGTGAAATAATAAAAGAGGGGATGAAGAGAGTGAATAAGTCACAATTGATCGACAAAATTGCTGCCGATGCTGATATTTCTAAAGCTGCAGCAGGACGTGTTTTAGATGCATTTATGGGCTCAGTTTCAGATGCGCTGAAAGAGGGGGATGAAGTGGCTCTGGTGGGTTTCGGCACATTCTCTGTGCGTGACCGCGCTGCACGCACCGGCCGCAATCCGCAAACCGGTAAAGAGATCACCATCCCGGCTGGTAAAGTACCCGGTTTCCGTGCTGGTAAAGCATTGAAAGACGCTGTCAATTAATAATAACGAATAGATTCATTGACGCATTTTCTTCAGTGGATTAGAGGACGATTAACCCGTTCTCATGTAACATACGGGCACATCAATGAGATGTGCCTTTTTTGTTTTAACCGGTGAGAATCGGGCCGTAAGATGGACCTGGACCGGATTGAGACTGCCAGCTAAGCCAGCAGTTGCGTGAGTCGCCAGCCAGTGGCGAATTGCGACCGAGCTTTACATTCACACTACAGCGGAGTGTTGCCATACCATGATGGACAATTTACGCGCGGCGTCGAACCATGTCGTGCTCAAGATTATTCTGGGACTGATTATCGTCTCTTTTGTGCTGACAGGCGTTGGCAACTATCTGATTGGCGGCAATAACGACTATGCGGCCAAAGTTAACGGTCAGGAGATAAGCCGGGGACAGCTGGAGCAGGCGTTTAACAGCGAACGCAGTCGCCAGCAACAGATGCTGGGTGACCAGTTCTCGCAGCTGGCCAGCAACGATGGCTTCATGCAGCAGATGCGTCAGCAGGCGCTGTCGCAGTTGATCGACCAGGCGCTGCTCGACAGCTACATCAAAGAGCTTCATCTCAGCATCAGTGACGATCAGGTTAAGCAGGCTATCTTCAATCAGCAGGCTTTCCAGACCAACGGAAAATTCGACAATGCTAAATATCTGGCGCTGATCGGCAACATGGGTTTCAGCGCCGACCAGTATGCTGAAGCGCTGCGCAAGCAACTCTCCAATCAGCAGTTGATCAATGCCGTGGCGAACACAGATTTCACGCTGAAAGGCGAAGCCAGCAAACTGGTGGACCTGGTTTCACAGCAACGTGATATTCGTCAGGCGACGCTGGACGTTAATGCCCTGATGGCGAAACAAACCGTCACCGACGACGAAATCAGTCAGTACTATCAGCAGCATAAAACCAGCTTTATGGCGCCGGAACAGTTCCGCGTCAGCTACATCCTGATGGATGCCGCCAGCATGCAGCAGGATGCCAGCGAAGCAGATATTCAGGCCTGGTACGACCAACATAAAGCAGACTATTCGCAACCACAGCGTAATCGCTACAGCGTTATTCAGACCAAAACGGAAGCGGATGCCAATGCGGTACTGGCTCAGCTGAAAGGTGGCGCTAACTTCGCGGATGTGGCGAAAGCCAAATCAATCGACCCCATCTCTGCGCGTAAGGGCGGTGATATGGGCTGGCTGGAACCGTCAACCACCCCGGATGAGCTGAAAAATGCGGGTCTGACTGAGAAAGGCCAGATGTCAGGCGTGATCAAATCGTCAGTGGGCTTCCTGGTGGTTCGTCTTGACGATATTCAGCCAGAGCAGGTTAAACCACTGGATGAGGTTCGCAGCGCTGTTGCAGCGAAAGTGAAGCAGGAGAAGGGCGTTGATGCCTTCTACAAACTGCAGCAGAAAGTCAGTGAAGCAGCCAGCAATGACAATGAGTCACTGGCGGGTGCCGAGCAGGCTTCGGGTCTGAAAGCGAAAGAGACCGGCTGGTTCAGTCAGGACACACTGCCAGACGCACTTAACTTCGATGCGGTGAAGCAGGCGATCTTTAACGGTGGTCTGGTGGGTCAGAACGGTGCGCCGGGTAACAACTCCGATATTATCACCGTCGATGGCGACCGTGCCTTTGTACTGCGTATCAGCGAGCACAAACCGGAAGCGGTAAAACCGCTGGAGCAGGTGAAGGCGCAGATTACGGATACGCTTAAGCATGACAAAGCGACACAGCAGGCTAAAGCCCAGGCCGATAAACTGCTGACCGACCTCAAAGCGGGCAAGCTGGACGCACTGACTGCAGCAGGCCTGACCCTTAGCGCCAGCAAAACCGTTGATCGCAATGCACAGGATCCGGTGGCACAGGCCGCCTTTAACCTGCCTCAGCCTGCTGATAATAAGCCTTCATGGGGTGTCAGCGAAGATATGCAGGGCAATGTGGTGCTGGTGGCGGTAGATAAAGTTAAAACCGGCAGCATGCCGCAGGCGCAGATTGACGAAATGGTCAAAGGCGTTACGCAGAATAATGCGCAGCTGACGTTTGAAGCCCTACTGCAAAATCTGCGTAAAGAGGCCAAAATCAAGTACGGCGCTGCCGCACAAATGCAGTAAGCCTCGCAAAAATTACGCAACGACTGTAACAATCAAAGGCCGCATTCGCGGCCTTTTCCATTTCTGATATTCCGCTTTTGAGCCTTGTGCAGCGTAGTGCCACTCTGTCGCTGCTGTTTACACACAAGGAGAAACACAGCATGGCTAAATCTAAACTTGTTGCCTTTTATCTCTCACTCGCACTGGGCGGTGTACTCTGTCACGGCAGCGTCTCTGCGGCACCTGAACCTGCCAGTCCGGCGGTCTCGCAGAACACACATCCTGCACCGAAGCCGGAGACAGCCGCGCAGCTGCAGCCAAAGCAGGAGCAGGTCAGCATCAATGAAGCGACAGCGGAACAGCTCTCTGCCGCTATGAATGGTGTGGGGCTGAAGAAAGCGCAGGCGATTGTGAACTATCGCGAACAGTACGGACCCTTTAGCGCGATTCAGCAACTCAGTGAAGTACCGGGTATCGGTAACGCGCTGATAGAGCGAAATGCGGCCCGGCTGAAATTGTGAGGCAGTACACATCTGTGATGCTTAATCCACGCTAACCAGACGACTCTGCTAAAGTGAACAGGTCCAACCAGTTAACTCACAGTAGCAGGAGAGCATGATCATGCAGACCACCATAAAAGTGCGTGGCTATCATCTGGATGTCTATCAGCACGTCAACAATGCGCGCTATCTTGAGTTTCTTGAGGAGGCGCGCTGGCAATGGCTGGAAGAGGCTGAAGCGTTCCACTGGTTGCAGGAACAGAAACTGGCTTTTGTGGTGGTCAATATCAACATCAACTATCGTCGCCCGGCCGTGCTGGGCGACGTACTGGTTATCGACAGTGAGATTACGCAGTTAAATGGCAAAAGCGGCATTATTGCCCAGCGGGTGTTGCTGGCAGGTCAGGAGACCGTGGTGGCGGATGCCGTACTCACGTTTGTCTGTATTGATTTGCGGACCCAAAAGGCGGTTGCGCTGGAAGGGGAGTTACGCGAGCGACTGATGCGTCTGATGGCATGAGCCGATAAAAAGCGGCAAACCGAACTGCTTTGCCGCCACGCCAGACAGCCTTAGTTAAGGCCGCTCTTTGCTTTCATTGCTGCCATGACGCCAGCACGATCGTTGAGATAACCCTGGAGGCCATTAGCCCGTAAATGACAGGCAGCACACTCACCACATCCGTCGCCTTTCACACCGTTATAGCAGGTCAGCGTCTGCTCGCGTACCAGCGCAAGCTGCTGCCAGTAATCTGCAAGCGCCCAGGTTTCCGCTTTATTGAGCCACATCAGCGGCGTCTCAAAACGCACCTCGCGCGCCATGCCAAGCGACACCGCATGGTTCAGCGCTTTGACAAACTCATCGCGGCAGTCGGGATAGCCGGAAAAATCGGTTTCACAGACGCCGGTGATGACCGCTTCTGCTTCGACCTGATACGCGTAAACCGAGGCCAGCGTCAGAAAGAGAATATTGCGGCCCGGCACGAACGTACTGGGTAAGCCACTGGCCTCAGGATTATAAGCCGGCACCGGAATGTTATCCCGCGTCAGGCTGCTGACGGCGAGTTCGTTCAGCATGGTCACGTCCAGCACTTTGTGTGCGCGCGCACCCAGTGTCATCGCCAGATCGCGGGCGACCTCGATCTCTTCCCGGTGGCGTTGTCCATAGTCGAAAGTGACGCAGTGAACTTCATCATAAAGCTGTACAGCCTGAATCAGGCAGGTAGTGGAGTCTTGTCCACCGCTGAAAACTACAACCGCGCGTTTCATGGTGTTTCCCTGATAATTAATTTTGCGCTTATGGTAATGCCTCAGTCCGCCGCTGAACAGCTGCAAGGCGGATCAATAGGCGGCGGAATCCATGCGCGGCTGAAATCAAACCAGCCCAGCGTGTTCAGCTCTATCCCTTCAACGGCAGGGGGGGCATAAATCTGGTAGCGATAATTGAACAGGGGCAGCAGGATGCCGTCCGTCATCAGTTGATGATAAAGCTGCTGCAGCGCACGGGTACGACTATTGCCGTCTGATATCTGCTGGATAGCCAGCAGTTGCGCCTGGACTTCTTCGCCCTGCGGTGTGGGCCACAGCCGACGCCATAGCGGGTCAATCTGTAACCAGCTCGCCAGTGTGAAGACCGGCGCATCGCCAATCAACCGATCGCCCATCACGATATCCGCCTCATCAGGCGGGGCGATATGATGCCAGCTTTTGACCGGATGAAAAACGACGTTCAGAGTACAGCCGTGCTGTTTTAACAGGGCGACCAGTGCCTGTGACATCTGATGCAGCTCAACCGGCAACTGATAATGCAGCGTCAGGGTGGGGGGCAAGGGGACCGGAACACTATCAATCAGCGGTACTTCCCAGCCGGGTAACAGCTCTTTGCTGGGGGTAATCAATCCCTCATCCAGTGGCAACCGGCTGACGATGCCGCTTTGCTGGATGAGCTGGAAAAGCGTGCGCGCCTGCGCGGGTGTAAATCCGGCTCGCGGGCGGCAGACCAGATAACAGAAGCCGAGACTGATGCTACTGCTTACCGGCTTTAATGTCCTGAGTTCAGCGGCATCGCCAATGGCAATCTGCACCGGATGGCGACAGCTGCTGCCGAGTGCGGCATCAAACAGCTGAGGAGTAATCCAGTACTCTACCGCCTGCAACAGCGGACGCTGCAGATGCCAGCGCGCATGGCTTTCAATCCTGACCAGCTCAGCGCTGAAATGCCTGAGTTTCCATGGCCCGCTGCCTGTGGCGGGATAATCGGGATGGGGCAACAGGCACAAAAGATGGGCAAGCCGGTGAGGCAGCCAGAAATCAGGTCGTCGCAGGTTAAACCGCACCGCCAGCGGGTGAGGCGCATCCACGCTGACCACATCGGCAAGCAATATCCTGACACGCGTATCCTGCAGCAGCTGGCGGAACTGCACCACCAGTTGCGCGGCCTGCACCGGCTCGTCGTTATGCCACATCAGCTGAGGCCGCAACCAGAATAACCAGCTACAGGACGCTTCATCGTGCTGCCAGTGATGCGCCAGATCGCCGACCGGTTCATCCTGCTCAAAACGGATCAGACCGGAATAGATCTGACGAACCAGATGCTGTTCAGCCCGCCCGGTAATCTGGCGTGGCTCGGTACTCTCCATGGGACGATAGTAGGGGATGCGCAGAACCGGCGTGTCGTTCTGCCACTGTCCACCCATTAACGGCCGCAGCATATTAATCAGCCTTTCCGGCGGCAGATCCAGCAGCTGTAAAGCGTCAGCTGCCTCTCCGGCATCAAGCTGTTTTTGCAGCAACTGCTGCCGTAACTGTTCAGGCGTGCGCAGAAACACTAACCGACCCTGTTTGCCACGGCCCGGTTCACCGTGCCAGCTAAGCCAGCCAGCGTGCTGCCACTGTGACAGTAACGTGCGCAGATGACGCTCACTGCAGATGCAGTGGCGCGCCATCTCTGCCACGCAGGTCTGCTGAGGGATGCCCTGGCTCTGCTGCCACAGGCGCTGAAACTGATTAAGGCGGTTAAGCTGACGCATGATAAACCCGGAACAGTTTTTTAAAAGTATTCACTATTACTTCCGTAATTAACAGGCAATAGTAAGCTCATCTTTTCAGCAGGAGGGTAACCATAATGCGTTTAGCCGCATTCGATATGGATGGCACATTATTACTGCCGGATCATCAACTGGGTCAGCAGACGCTGGACAGTCTGCAGGCGCTGCATCTGCGCGGCGTTAATCTGGCGCTGGCGACGGGCCGCCATCTGCTGGAGATGCAGATTCTGCGGGAGAAATTAACGCTGCCCGCGTGGCTGATTACCGGGAATGGCACCCGCGTACACGATCGGTCTGGCAATCTGATCTTTGCCCGCGATCTGCCCTCTGCGGTAGCTGAAGAGGTCATTCATCGCCATTGGGAAACACCCGCGTCGATCCACGTTTTCAACGATCAGGGATGGTTTACCGATCGACCCCAGCCTGAGCTGCTGGTGGCCCATCAGATGAGCGGATTTGGCTATCAGCTGTGCGATCTGAAAAGGCTGCCCGCGCATCAGGTAACAAAAATCTGCTTTATCGATCAGCATCAGCGTCTGTGTCAGCTGAAAACAGAGCTGGATGCGGCGCTGGGTGAGCAGGCAAATATCTGTTTCTCTGCGGTGGACTGTCTGGAAGTGTTGCCCGCCAGCTGCAACAAAGGCAGCGCGCTGGCACTGTTGTGCGACCATCTGTCACTGACGCTGGCGGAGTGCATGGCGTTCGGGGATGCAATGAATGACAGAGAGATGCTGTCGCAGGTTGGACGGGGTTTCATCATGGGCAATGCGATGGCGCAGCTGAAAGCCGCGCTACCGCATCTGCCGGTATTAGGGCATTGCGAGACACAGGCGGTGTCTCACTATTTAAATCACTGGCTGGCTACACCCGACCTCGCGTATTCCCCCGAATGCTGAGGATTGCCGTGAACCGGACAGGATGTCCGGTTTTTTATTCGAGTTCGCGCTGCCACGGCGTGATATCGCCAATATGTTTTGCCACCCATTCCGGCTGATAGTAGCTATCGGGATAACGTTCGCCACTGTCGCACAGCAGTGTCACCACGGATCCCTGCTGATTCGCTGCCCGTAAGCGTTTCGCCACCTGCATCATGCCCCAGAAATTGGTGCCGGTAGAGGCCCCAGGCTTGCGTCCCAGAATCTTTTCCAGCTTCAGCATGGCGGCCAGCGTTGCACCATCCGGTACTTTGATCATTTCATCAATCACGTCAGGCATGAACGACGGCTCCACGCGCGGACGGCCAATTCCCTCGACCATGCTGCCACGTGTGCTGGTCAGCGTTGCATCACGCTGTTGCCAGTAATCGAAAAACACCGAATGCTGCGGATCCACCACCAGCAGTTTCGTATCCAGGCCCTGATAACGGATATAGCGGCCCAGCGTCGCCGAGGTGCCGCCGGTACCCGCGCTCATAATCACCGTATGGGGAATCGGATAGGGCTCATGCTGCATCTGACGGAATATGCTTTCAGCAATATTATTATTACCGCGCCAGTCGGTAGCGCGTTCAGCATAGGTAAACTGATCCATAAAATGGCCATTCAGCTCACGTGCCAGCCGTTCAGATTCTGCGTAAAGCTGGCAGGGATCCTCGACAAAATGGCACTGTCCGCCATAAAAGGTGATCTGCTCAATTTTACGTTTCGCCGTACTGGCGGGCATCACCGCAATAAAGGGCAGGCCTAGCAACCTTGCGAAGTACGCCTCAGAAACGGCCGTGCTGCCTGATGAGGCTTCGATAATCGGCGTATTCTCTTTAATCCAGCCGTTGGAGAGACCGTAGAGAAACAGGGATCGTGCCAGCCGATGTTTCAGACTGCCACTGGGATGGGTACTCTCATCTTTCAGGTAGAACCAGATGCCGGGAAAATCCGCCAGATCGAAACGGATCAAATGGGTTTCAGCCGATCGTTGAAAATCAGCGTTAATTTCGTTGATAGCGTGGCGAATCCAGCAGGTCTGCATCTCAGGCATCCGGTAAAGAAGTGATGCGGCTATTTTATGGCACGTGCAGGAAAAAGAGATTGCAAAAATACCGCTAAAATCGCGGTAATGGAGAAAATGATTCTCCCGGAGTCCCGTATGTTAGATAAAACTGACCTTAAACTGCTCTCACTGCTGCAGCAGGATTGCACGCTGTCACTGCAGGCGCTGGCGGATGCCGTCAACCTCACTACCACACCCTGCTGGAAGCGCCTGAAAAAGCTGGAAGATGATGGCATTATTCGCGCCCGGGTGGCGCTGCTGGATGGGGATAAAATCGGACTGTCACTGACGGCGTTTATGTTTGTGAAGACCCAGCAGCACAGCCGCGACTGGTATCAGGCTTTTGTCTCGGTGGTCAGCAGCATGCCCGAGGTGATGGCCTTTTACCGGATGGCAGGTGAGTATGATTACCTGCTGCGCATTCAGGTGGCGGACATGAAGAGCTATGATGCGTTCTACAAGCGATTAGTGAACGGTGTGCCCGGCCTGATTGATGTGACATCCAGCTTCGCCATGGAAGAGATTAAATACACCACGGCTTTACCTGTCGCCCCCTGAGGGCCTGAGATTGAGAGCAGCGTTGTGCGATTATTCAGTCAATTAAGTTGGTATTTTCTGCGGGAGTGGCGGCGCTATCTGGGCGCGGTCATCCTGCTGATTGTTATTGCTGTTCTGCAATTACTGCCGCCGCATGTCGTCGGTGTCATTGTTGATGGTGTCACACGTGACAACATGAGTACCAGCCGCATCATGATGTGGATTGGTATCATGCTGGCAACCGCAGTGGTGGTCTATCTGCTGCGTTATGTCTGGCGCGTGCTGCTCTTTGGTGCCTCCTACCAGCTGGCGGTTGAGCTGCGCGAAGATTTCTATCGCCAGCTGAGTCGGCAGCAACCGGCATTTTATCTGCGTCACCGTACCGGTGACCTGATTGCGCGTGCCACTAACGACGTGGATCGGGTGGTGTTTGCGGCCGGGGAAGGGGTGCTGACGCTGGTCGATTCGCTGGTGATGGGCTGTGTGGTGCTGCTGGTGATGAGTACGCAGATCAGCTGGCAGCTGACCCTGCTGGCGCTGGTGCCGATGCCCATTATGGCAATCGTCATCCATCGCTACGGTAATCAGCTTCATCATCGGTTCAAACTGGCCCAGGCGGCCTTCTCCAGCCTTAACGATCAGACACAGGAGAGCCTGACCAGCATCCGGATGATTAAATCCTTCGGTCTTGAACAGCATCAGTCGCAGCAATTCTCCGATATCGCCCGCGATACAGGTGATAAGAACCTGCGCGTGGCGCGGGTCGATGCCCGTTTCGATCCCACAATCTACATCGCTATTGGTTTCTCAAACCTGCTGGCGATTGGCGGCGGCAGCTGGCTGGTGTGGCATGACCAGATGACGCTGGGGCAGCTGACCAGCTTTGTGATGTATCTCGGCCTGATGATCTGGCCGATGCTCGCCCTGGCGTGGATGTTCAATATCGTCGAACGCGGCAGCGCCGCCTGGAGCCGCATCGGTGCATTGCTGGCGGAAGCGCCCGCGGTGGAAGATGGCGATAAGTCTCTGCCACCTGAACCGGGCACGCTGCAGGTCGCGATTCGCGCCTTTCACTATCCGGCCAGCGCGGCTCCGGTGTTAAGTGATGTCAGCTTCCAGCTGAAGCCCGGCGAAATGCTGGGACTGTGTGGGCCAACTGGCAGCGGAAAAAGTACCTTACTGAGCCTGATCCAGCGCCATTTTGATATTCAGCAGGGCGACATCCGTTATCACCAGATCCCGCTGACGCAGTTGCGGCTGGACAGCTGGCGCAGTCGTCTCGCCGTGGTCAGCCAGACACCATTCCTGTTTTCGGACAGCGTAGCGAACAATATTGCGCTGGGGAAACCGGGCGCAACCCGGCAGGAGATTGAACAGGCCGCCACGCTGGCCTGCGTGCATGACGATATTCTGCGGCTGCCGCAGGGTTATGAAACCGAAGTCGGGGAGCGAGGTGTGATGCTGTCGGGTGGACAGAAGCAGCGTCTTTCAATTGCCCGGGCACTGCTGCTGAACGCAGAAATCCTGATTCTGGACGATGCGCTCTCTGCGGTGGATGGTCGTACCGAGCACGAAATCCTGCATAACCTGCGCATCTGGGGGCAGGGAAAAACACTGATTATCAGCGCGCATCGCCTGTCGGCGCTGACGGAAGCCAGTGAAATCCTGGTGTTACAACAGGGCAGCGTGGCACAGCGTGGCGATCATGACGCGCTGACCACCAGCGCTGGCTGGTATCGTGACATGTACCGTTACCAGCAACTGGAAGCGGCGCTGGATGATGATGAAAATGAGAAAGGAGTGCCGCATGGCTAAATCTGCCCGCTTGTGGCCCACCCTGAAGCGCCTGCTGAGCTACGGTAAGCCCTGGCGTAAATCCCTGTCGCTGGCGGTAGGCATGCTGTGGATCGCTGCCGCGGCGGAAGTAACCGGTCCGGTGCTGGTCAGCTATTTTATCGATAACCTGGTGGCGAAACATCAGATGCCCTGGGGGCTGGTGGCCGGTCTGGTCATCAGCTTTGTCCTGCTTCAGCTACTGGCCGCCGGGCTGCACTACTGGCAGGCGCTGCTGTTCAATCGCGCCGCCATTGGTGTGGTGCAGCGGTTACGCAGTGACGTGATGAATGCCGCGCTCTGTCAGCCGCTGAGCGCTTTTGATACTCAGCCGGTCGGGCAGATTATTTCGCGCGTGACGAATGACACCGAAGTGATCCGCGATCTTTATGTCACGGTAGTTTCAACCGTACTGCGCAGCGCTGCGCTGGTCGGCGCCATGATGGTGGCGATGTTCAGTCTTGACTGGCGCATGGCGCTGGTAGCAATGATGATCTTCCCGCTGGTACTGATAGTGATGCTCATCTATCAGCGTTACAGCACGCCGATTGCCCGACGGGTTCGCAGCTATCTGGCTGACATCAACAATGGCTTCAACGAAGTGATCAGCGGCATGAGTGTGATTCAGCAGTTTCGTCAGCAGGCGCGATTTGGTGAGCGTATGGGCGAAGCGAGCCGCTCTCACTATCTGGCGCGAATGGAGACGCTGCGTCTCGATGGCTTTCTGCTGCGTCCATTGCTGAGCCTGTTTTCAGCGATGGTGTTGTGCGGGCTGCTGATTCTGTTCAGTTTTTCGGTGCCTGGCGTGTTTGAAGTGGGGGTGCTCTATGCCTTCATTACTTACCTGGGCCGTCTGAATGAGCCACTGATTGAGCTGACCACCCAGCAGTCGATGCTGCAGCAGGCGGTGGTGTCTGGCGAGCGTATCTTCGAGCTGATGGATGCCGCCCAGCAGCAGTATGGTGCCGATCAGCAGCCACTGGCTTCAGGTCGTATTGCCCTGAACAACCTCAGTTTTGCCTACCGTGAAAACCGCGATGTGCTGAGTGATATCAATCTTGACGTCGCACCGCGTGAGTTTGTGGCGCTGGTGGGCCATACCGGCAGTGGCAAAAGTACCCTCGCTAACCTGTTGATGGGTTATTACCCGGTGACGCGCGGCGAAATCCGTATTGATGATCGTCCGATTGGCGACCTGAGCCATGCCGTGCTGCGACGCGGTATCGCGATGGTGCAGCAGGATCCGGTGGTGGTGGCCGATACGCTGCTGGCCAATGTGCGGCTGGGCCGCGACATCAGCGAAGAGGCCGTCTGGACCGTGCTGGAACAGGTGCAGCTGGCACTGCTGGCGCATGCCCTGCCGGAGGGGATTCACACCCGGCTGGGCGAGCAGGGCAATAATCTGTCGGTCGGGCAGAAGCAGCTGCTGGCGCTGGCCCGGGTACTGGTTGATCTGCCGCAGATCCTGATCCTCGACGAGGCGACCGCTAACATCGACTCCGGCACCGAGCAGGCCATTCAGCATACGCTTGCGACGCTACGGCAACACAGCACGCTGGTGGTGATCGCTCACCGCCTCTCAACGATTATCGATGCGGATAAGATTCTGGTGCTGCATCGTGGTCGTGTGGTTGAGCAGGGCACTCATCAGCAACTGCTGGCGCTACAGGGACGTTACTGGCAGATGTATCAGCTGCAACAGGCAGGGGAAGATCTGGCGTCGGGCGTACCTGTAACATCTGAAAGCTGACTTGCACCTTTTTTGCGCAGCTTTATCGGAATAATCTGTATAAATGCACTCCTTTGACGCCTGGAGCACCAAAGGAGTGCAGTCTCAGGCTGCGATCCCTGTCACACACCCATTCTCATTCATATCTTCCTTGAAGCATCCCTTGCTCCGTCTCGCCTGACTCACTGATTAAGGGCACTTTTACACTCTGGCACAGGCTTTGCTTATATCCCTGCGTGTCCATAAACGTTACCTATTTACTCGCTGGAGGGGATCCAATGAAGCTGGTTACCGTCGTAATTAAGCCATTCAAACTGGAGGATGTACGTGAAGCTTTATCCTCTATCGGCATTCAAGGACTGACCGTCTCCGAAGTGAAAGGTTTTGGTCGTCAGAAAGGCCATGCAGAGCTCTATCGTGGCGCAGAGTACAGCGTTAACTTCCTGCCGAAGGTCAAAATTGATATCGCGATTGCCGACGATCAGTTAGACGAAGTGGTGGATGTCATCAGTAAAGCGGCCTACACCGGCAAAATTGGCGACGGTAAAATTTTCGTGGCTGAACTGCAGCGCGTCATCCGTATTCGTACCGGCGAGACCGACGAAGCCGCTCTGTAATTAAGACTCAGTACTGTGATGGGATGGAATAAAAATGAATAAAATTTTCACGAAGCTGGGTCTCACCAGCCTGGCACTGTTACCCTCACTCGCAATGGCTGCGCCTGCCGTTGCGGACAAGGCTGATAACGCATTTATGATGATTTGCACCGCGCTGGTGCTCTTTATGTCAATTCCAGGTATTGCGCTGTTTTACGGCGGTCTGATTCGTGGCAAAAACGTTCTGTCGATGCTGACGCAGGTTGCTGTGACCTTCTCGCTGGTCTGCGTGCTGTGGGTGGTCTACGGCTATTCACTGGCCTTCAGTGAAGGCAATGCCTTCTTTGGCGGCTTTGGCTGGGCCATGCTGAAAAACATTCAGCTCACCGCCGTTATGGGCAGTTTCTATCAGTATATCCACGTAGCATTCCAGGCCTCGTTTGCCTGTATTACCGTGGGCCTGATTGTTGGTGCCATTGCAGAACGCATCCGTTTCTCTGCCGTACTGATCTTCGTCGGTGTCTGGCTGACGCTTTCATATTTACCTATCGCACACATGGTCTGGGCGGGCGGTTTCCTGGCTCAGGATGGCGCTCTGGACTTCGCTGGCGGTACCGTGGTGCACATCAACGCGGCTGTCGCAGGTCTGGTGGGTGCTTATCTGGTGGGCAAACGTGCGGGCTTTGGTAAAGAGGCGTTCAAGCCACATAACCTGCCGATGGTCTTCACCGGCACCGCTATTCTTTATGTTGGCTGGTTTGGCTTTAATGCCGGTTCAGCTTCAGCAGCAAACGAAATCGCCGCACTGGCTTTCCTGAACACCGTGGTGGCAACAGCGGGTGCCGTACTGGCATGGACCTTTGGCGAGTGGGCGGTACGCGGTAAGCCTTCACTGCTGGGTGCCTGCTCAGGCTTTATTGCGGGTCTGGTCGCGATTACACCGGCCTGTGGTTATGTCGGCGTTGGCGGTGCATTAATCATCGGTCTGGTCGGCGGCCTCGCGGGACTGTGGGGCGTCACCACTCTGAAAAAATGGCTGCGCGTCGATGACCCGTGCGATGTATTCGGTGTGCATGGCGTCTGCGGTATTGTCGGCTGTATCCTGACCGGCGTGTTTGCTTCCTCTTCACTGGGCGGCGTCGGCTATGCGCAGGGCGTCACCATGGGCCATCAGGTCTGGGTGCAGCTCTTCAGCGTGGGTCTGACGATTGTCTGGTCCGGCGTTGTCGCTTTCATCGGCTTCAAGCTGGCCGATCTGATTGTCGGACTGCGCGTACCGGAAGAGCATGAACGCGAAGGCCTGGATGTAAACAGCCACGGCGAGAATGCTTACAACCAGTAATGGACAGGCACTGAAATGAACAATCGGGGGCGAGCAATCGCCCCTTTTTTTATTCTCTTCATTCGCTGCGCTGGCGCATTACCCCTTCCTGAACGGTTGAGGCTACCAGCACACCCTGCTGATTGTAGAACTCGCCGCGGACAAAACCGCGTGCGCCAGAAGCTGAGGTACTGACCACGCTGTAGAGCAGCCATTCAGTGAAGTCGAACGGGCGATGGAACCACATAGAGTGGTCGATTGTGGCGACCTGCATATCCGGCTCTAAAAAGCCTTTGCCATGCGGCTGCAGCGCGACCGGCAGGAAGTTGAGGTCAGAGGCATAGCCGAGCAGGTACTGATGGATACGCAGGTCATCGGGCAGGGGGCCGGTGGCACGGATCCAGACCTGACGCTCCGGTTTATCCACATGTCCACGAAGCGGGTTATGGATCTGCACCGGGCGAATCTCCAGCGGACGTTCAGCAATAAATTTTTCACGTAACTTTTCTGGCAGCAGATGCGCCATTTTCTGCGCCATCGCCTGTTCGGTTAGCAGGTTTTCTGGCCCCGCCACCTGGGGCATCGGATTCTGATGCTCAAATCCGCTTTCCGGTGACTGGAAAGAGGCCGTCATATAAAAAATCGGCTGGCCATTCTGAATGGCGCTGACCCTGCGTGCGCTGAAACTTTTGCCATCACGCAGAGTTTCAACATCATAGATAATCGCTTTCTGGCTATCGCCGGGCCGCAAAAAATAGCTGTGAAATGAGTGAATAATGCGATCTTCCGCGACGGTTTGCTTCGCGGCATACAGTGCCTGACCCACCACCTGACCGCCAAACACCTGGCGCAGTCCCAGATCTTCGCTCTGGCCGCGATATAAACCCTCTTCCAGTTTTTCCAGATTCAATAAATTCAGCAGATTTTGCAGTGCCTGACTCATGGCGCATTCCTCAATATAGTGACTCGCTCAGTGTGAAAGATCGGACCAGTTGACGTCAATCAGACTTTCCGCTTTGCCTGTGCCAGGCAAAATTTCATTTTTGTGCCAATATTAAGCACATACGGCGAGTGAAGCGCTGTAAGCAGGATTCGCTGCCGACAATCATTTTGATCAAATGGAGACGACATCAATGAAACTCAGGCATGTGTTCAGTGGGGTAGTTATTGCGGTTGCTGTTGCGGGATGTGCCGACAAGAGTAAACCAGTGCCAACACCAACGCTGGGTTCTGCAGTTGCAGGACAGACGGCCGCGATTGCGCAGCCAAACGTAAGTGGTTCAGTCTTTATCCGCCAGCGCATTGCGCTGCCGCCGGATGCGGTATTAACCGTGACGCTTTCTGATGCCTCTGTATCCGACGCGCCATCAAAAGTGCTGTCGCAGCGCGTGGTGCGTACTGAAGGCAAACAGGCACCGTTCCAGTTTGTATTACCGTTTAACCCGGCCGACATTCAGCCCAACGCGCGCATTCTGTTAAGCGCAGCCATCTCAATTGATGGCAAGCTGGCCTTTGTCACTGAAGGCGTGAAGCCGGTCATCAACCAGGGCGGCACTAAAGCTGAACTGCTGCTGGTACCGGTACCGTCAGTAGCGATGCCAACTCAGCCAGGCGCAGCGACGACTGTTCCGTCGACGTCACCCACTCAGGTGACGCCATCGGCTGCTGTTCCGGCACCAACCCATATTTAATTTATCGGGGCGACGTTGTCGCCCCTTTTTCCTGCCTGAAATCCCAGCGATAAGTTTTAAGATCGAGCTGTCCCTCATTACTGACCTCTATACCTTCCGCTTCCAGCGCATCCCGCTGCCGCAACAGACTGTCGCCCTGCAGTGAGATAGTACCGTGACGATTGACGACACGATGCCAGGGAAGCGTGGTGCCTTCTGGTAACCGGCTCAGCACGCCGCCCACCTGACGTGCCGCGCGCGGGGAACCCGCCAGTCGCGCAACGTCGCCATAGGTCGCGACGTGGCCATAGGGAATGGCGGCAACAATTTGCCAGATGCGTTGCCGGAAAGAGTCAGGCTGATCCATGTGCTTATTTCTTCTGCTTTTTTCATCAGGAATAGGGTTTTAACTTTAGCATGGCGAGGATGAAGAGACAGTGCCAGCACGTTGGTTGTTCAAGAAAACAACGGTTGTCCCGACTACGCTTGCAATTGCCACCTCCTTCCCAGATAATGCCCCCGCTCTCGTAAAGAGGGCTTGTCAATGGGGGCCCTGTTGGTTCTCCCGCAATGCTAGCTTGTGAACTCGGTCAGATCCGGAAGGAAGCAGCCGCAGCAGGTGACGCGTGTGCCGGGATGTAGCTGGCAGGGCCCCCACCATTTTCTCCCTCTGAATATCTCCTCTCCATAAACTGCAGACAGGCAAAACCCGCCTGGGCCGATCCTTTGCCGGCAGGCAGGAATATCTGGTACTAAAGAGGAGATTAAACGTAGCAGCAATCCGTCAGATTAGCGGACAAATTTCCATACTGAACCTGGGACTTTATCATAAAGCTTGTTCATCGTCAGTTCCGCCAGGCGATGGTCAGCTGCAGAGTAAAATACCGCTAATTCATCCTCGGGTAATTCATACTTATTTTTTTCAATGACCCTTTCCAGGGTATCCAGAGAGCGGCAACGCCGCAGTCGCATCAAATAATCGGTTTTAGTCAGGGTTTTGTTCATAAATAAACCGTTCTCATGTCTGTACTATAATGAATGGCTTGGTTGCTGGAGAAAAGCGCACTCTTCAGTGAACAGATTAAATAAGCGTTTTGCTGAACGTTGCCACCGTTGAAGATCCGGACTATTGATACCATAGTTGCTGAATAGCATAAAAGTATCATCAAGATATTCATCGATTTGCGAAATCAGCGCTTCATCTTCAACGTGCTTAATTTTGTAATTCATGGTGAAAGAGGCAATGTGTTCAATCAAATCGTTAAGCTGCAGATTGCTTTCAGAAGTGGGGTCGTTCACCCAGCCGTGATGGCTGTCGGTTAATGTTGCCATGCTGTCGTCAAACAGGCTCTCACACAGATATTTAAGCTGGGCAATATCATGCCGTTTCGGTGAGTATTCGTCCATCTTTTTCCCCTCCATAGCTAGCACAGTTGCCGCAGGGCGGCGATATTGGATAACGCGGCCAGGAAGCGATTATTCGGGCAGTTATTAAACGGGATACCTTAAAGATAGTGTAGAACCATTAGTTCTGCTCACCTCCATTACTAAATATTACAATTCATCGCCAGGGGAGGGCTGCTGATTGTCGATCACATCAAACTCAAGTGCTCCGGGCTTAATGTGAAAATTTACCTGCTCAGATTGCGTCACGGTTTCATTTAGATCCAGACAGGGACTAAATAAATTCCAGTCAAAATCGTAAAGTAATTTAAAACTATTCATATCCAGGTATTCAACCGAAACAATTTTTAAACTGCCTGGAACTAACTGTGCATTCTGTGAGTACCAGCGTAAATCGCCCACCAGCAAATCTGTTATTTTGAGAATATTCCGCTGAACAATCTCTGCTATTTTTGCGCAGTCTGATTCGCCCGGGGCAATATCACATTCAATACGTGACAGCATATCTGATCCACTAATAACCGTTAATAAACCTATCATTGGTTTTCTGCAACTGGTTTGCAAGCCAGCAGAGCACAAAACTGTCAGCATCTGCGCGTCAGCAGGCGACTGTGCCTGCCAGCCTCCTGCCGTAAGTCCCATCGCTGTTTATCTTTTGATACACAATCACGCGTTTCCCTGACGGGAATATCCGGTATCTTGATTGTTATGTTATAACATATTGGTGAGACGATGCGTCAGAGTGGATTACTTATGTCATTGGGTGGGCGGCTGAGTGTAGCGGTGCTATTCATCGCGCTGCTTGCCGTGGCCATAAAATGGGGGATCAGCGCATGATCCGGTTCAATACGCTTCGTGCTGGCTATCAGGGACAGAGCGTAACCCCGCCGGTTACCGGGCAGCTTGCAGCTGGCTCAATGACAGCCTTGGTCGGTGCTAATGGCAGTGGCAAATCAACCCTGCTCAAAACCATTGCGGGTTTGTTGCCACCGATAGCCGGACGTTGTGAATTGCAGGTTTCGCGTCGGGATATCGGCTGGATGCCGCAGCGTACAGAACTTGAAACCCGTTTTCCCCTGACAGTATTTGAACTGGTCTCCATAGGCTGCTGGCCGCGCTGCGGCTGGTTCGGCGGTATTAACCGGGTACTACGCCGGGAAATCTGGCAAGCGCTGGAGGCCGTTCAGATGGGTGATTATGCAGATGCGCAGCCCGCGACTTTATCAGGCGGACAACTTCAGCGCGTATTGTTTGCGCGGCTGATGTTGCAGCGCAGCCAGCTCTGGCTGCTGGATGAGCCTTTCAACGGCATTGACAGCCAGACCGTGACATTACTGATGTCGATCCTTGAACAGCAACAGCAGGCCGGCACAACCCTGCTGGTGGTGCTGCACAATCGCCCGCTGGTGGCGCGCTACTTCAGTAACGTGATGTCGATGGATGATAGTGAGGTCAACTGCACCAGCCAGCCTGCTATCCCTTTGCGGAGTTGTGCGCCGTGACCCTGATGCAGCCTTTTATTGAGTTCGGTTTTATGCGGCGCGCGCTGGTGGCCTGCTTTGCACTGGCGGTCAGCGCTACGCCGCTCGGCGTGTTCCTTTCACTGCGCCGGATGAGCCTGATTGGTGATGCCTTATCACATGCAGTGCTGCCCGGTGCCGCTATTGGCTATCTGATTTCCGGCCTGTCACTGGTTGCGATGGGTATCGGCGGCCTGATCGCCGGTTTAGCCGTGGCGCTGCTTTCTGGCGCGGTCAGTCGTTATACGCCCCTGAAAGAGGATGCCAGTTTTGCCGGATTCTATCTTGGCTCCCTCGCGCTGGGCGTCACGTTGGTCTCATTACGCGGGTCAAGCGTGGATCTGCTGCACGTTCTGTTTGGCTCGCTGCTGGCGGTGGATAATGCCGCGCTGCTGCTGGTCGGCGGCATCGCTGCCTTTACGCTGATTGTGCTGGCGATCATCTATCGTCCGCTTGTCATCGACGCATTTGACGGTGACTTTCTGCGGGCGCAGGGGAAATGGAGCGCGCCGCTGGTGCATGGTCTGTTTTTAATGCTGGTGGTGCTGAACCTGGTCGCGGGCTTTCAGGTTCTGGGCACGCTGATGTCGGTGGGACTGATGATGCTGCCCGCCGCCAGCGCCCGTTTCTGGAGCCGTCATCTTGCCGCAATGCTGGTGATTGCCATTTTCCTGGCAATGATTTCAGCGCTGGCGGGGCTGATGCTCTCCTGGCACTTTTCATTGCCGGCCGGCCCCGCTGTGGTGCTGAGCGCCGCCATGCTGTTTTTTCTCTCCATTCTTGCAGGGCCGTGCGGCGGGATTTTGCGCCGCCATTAATCTTAAGGGGTATCTATCTATGAAGAAATTACCGGTTAGCCTGGCGCTCGCGGCGCTGTTTGCCACGCCTTTTGCGATGGCAAAAACAGTGGATGTGGTGGCCAGCTTTACCGTGCTGGCAGACATCGTTAAGCAGGTCGGCGGCGACCATGTCAACGTGAAAAGCCTGGTGGGGCCGAATGGCGATCCTCATACGTTTGAACCGACGCCACAGGACAGTCAGGCACTGGCAAAGGCCGATCTGGTTTTTGTCAGTGGACTGGGACTGGAAGGGTGGATGGATCGGCTGGTCAGCGCCTCCGGATATCGCGGCCAGCCGGTTGTCGCCTCCACCGGCGTTACGACCCGCAGCATGGAGGAGGACGGCAAAACCGTTACCGATCCGCACGCCTGGAACAGCATGCAGAACGGTGTGATTTACGCGACCAATGTGATGAATGCGCTGGTCAAAGCCGATCCTGAAGATGCCGCAGCCATTCGTCAGCGCGGTCAGAATTACATTCAGCAACTGGAGGCGCTGGATAGCTGGGCAAAAATGGCCTTTGATGCTGTGCCTGTCGACAAGCGGAAAGTGCTGACCAGTCATGATGCGTTTGGGTATTTTGGACAGCGCTATGGCGTGACGTTTCTTGCGCCGGTAGGGTTCTCTACTGAAGCGGAAGCGAGTGCCAGTGACGTGGGTAGTTTAATCACCCAACTCAAGCAGCAGCATATCAACCGCTATTTCATCGAGAATCAGACCGACCCGCGCCTGGTTAAACAGATTGCCAGTGCCACCGGCGCTGAACCGGGTGGCGAACTCTATCCGGAAGCGTTGTCCACCGCCTCTGGCCCGGCAGCCACTTATCAGGCGGCCTTTAAACATAACGTGAATGCGATGCTGAAGAGCATGCGCTAAGCATAAAAAAGGCCGGGCAAGCCCGGCCAGTCATCACGACACACACTAGCGTTTTTTCTTCCTTCCCTGTACGGCTTTAAAGCGTGGATTCGTTTTACAGATCACGTAAATCCGTCCCTTGCGGCGCACTACCCTGCAATCCCGATGGCGATTTTTTGCTGAGCGCAGCGAACTCAATACCTGCATGAATCTTTTCCTTATTTACGGCCAAGAAAGCGCCCGAAACGCTGATTAAAGCGCGCGGTGCTGCCCTCTTTGGCGAAATCTTTCTGTTTGCCGGTATAGAAAACGTGCGAGGCCGACGACACATCCAGCGTGACGTAGGGCAGCGTTTCACCTTCAAACTCTACGGTGCGATCGGTTTTGATGGTTGAACCGATTTTGAAATAAACGTCAGCTGATGTGTCATGGAAGACCACATGACGATAGTGAGGATGAATATTCGCTTTCATAATGCCCGCCTTTGTAATGTTATAATATAACATTATTATGCGCCGCACCGTTCAGGATTGCAACTGCCAGAATGTCAGCTCGCGTGAAGTGTCAGGAAGGGAGAAGGGCAGAATCGCAGGCAAAAAAAAGGCCGCTTGCGCGGCCTCAGATGATTTACAGCTTAGTGAGTCTGGTTGTGCTCAACCGGATGACTGTTCGCTGATTCTTCTTTTTTCTTGCCAAAGCGGCGGCGTACCACCACAAAGAACACAGGAACGAAGAAGATCGCCAGTATGGTCGCGGTGACCATGCCCCCGATAACGCCAGTACCTACGGCGTTTTGTGAACCGGAGCCAGCACCCGTACTGATCGCCAGCGGCAGCACCCCGAGAATAAACGCCAGTGACGTCATCAGGATAGGACGCAGACGCATACGACAGGCTTCCAGCGCTGCTTCAATCAGCCCTTTACCCTCTTTATCCATCAAATCCTTGGCAAATTCGACGATAAGGATGGCGTTCTTGGTCGAGAGGCCGATGGTTGTCAGTAACCCCACCACGAAGTAGACGTCGTTACTCAGGCCACGCAGCGTGGTAAAGATCAGCGCACCGATGACCCCGAGTGGAACAACCAGCATGACCGAGAATGGAATCGACCAGCTCTCGTACAGTGCGGCAAGACACAGGAAGACCACAATCAGCGAGATGGCATAGAGCGCAGGTGCCTGGTTGCCTGACAGACGTTCCTGATAGGACATACCGGTCCAGTCATAGCCGATGCCAGCAGGCAGCTTCGCCGCCAGCTCTTCCATCAGGTCCATTGCTGCACCGGAGCTTTTGCCTGGTGCGGCCTGGCCCAGAATTTCCATGGCTGGCAGACCGTTGTAGCGCTCAAGACGCGGTGAACCATATTGCCACTTCGCTGACGAGAAGGCAGAGAAGGGCACCATGGTTCCACTGCTGTTACGCACGTACCATTTACCAATGTCGTCCGGCAGCATACGGGAATCCGCATTACCCATGACATAAACTTTCTTCACACGACCGCGGTCGATAAAGTCATTTACGTAGGAGCCGCCCCAGGAGGCTGCCAGCGTGGTATTGATATCACTCAGTGATACGCCCAGCGCCTGCGCTTTTTCCTGATCGATAGTCAGTTTGTACTGCGGTGTATCTTCCATCCCGTTAGGGCGAACACCCACCAGCGTATCAGGATGCTGCGCAATCATACCGAACAGCTGATTACGTGCTTCCGTCAGCTTATCGTGGCCGAGGTTGTTCTGATCGATCAGCTCAAAGTCAAAGCCGGTCGCGTTACCCAGCTCGATAATCGCTGGCAGGTTGAAGGGGATGACCATCGCATCTTTGATCGCGCCCAGCGCCTGCATGGCACGGCCAGCAATCGCCGGAACTTTCATGTCGCTACCGGCACGCTCATCCCACGGCTTGAGACTGACAAAAGCGATACCGGTGTTCTGTCCACGACCAGCAAAGCCGAAGCCGTTAACGGTGAACACGGATTTAACCGTATCTTTCTCTTGCGTCAGGAAGTAATCCGTCACCTGATCCAGCACTTTCTGGGTACGTTCCTGAGTTGCACCCGCTGGCAGCTGAGCCTGAGCGAGCAGCAGACCCTGATCCTCTTCCGGTAAGAATGAAGAGGGCAGTCGCATAAACAGAAACGCCATACCGACCACGATCAGCAGGTAGATCACCATATAGCGACCCGTACTGCGGATCATGTGACCGACGCTGTCGACATAGTGGTGGGTGCTTTTGTCGAACATGCGGTTGAACCAGCCGAAGAAACCGGTGGTTTTACCGTGCTCGCCTTTTTTAACCGGCTTCAGCATGGTGGCACAGAGTGCCGGCGTCAGAATAAAGGCGACCAGCACCGACAGCGCCATCGCTGAAACGATAGTGATTGAGAACTGACGATAAATAACGCCGGTCGACCCACCAAAGAACGCCATCGGAATAAATACGGCGGCAAGCACCAGCGCGATACCGACCAGTGCGCCCTGAATTTGCTCCATGGAACGCTTGGTCGCTTCTTTTGGCGGCAATCCTTCTTCCGCCATGACGCGCTCGACGTTCTCGACCACCACGATAGCGTCATCCACCAGCAAGCCGATGGCCAGCACCATCCCGAACATCGTCAGGGTATTTATCGAATAACCAAACGCGCTGATAACGGCAAACGTACCCAGCAATACCACAGGTACGGCGATGGTAGGAATCAGCGTGGCGCGGAAGTTCTGCAGGAACAGGTACATGACCAGGAACACCAGCACAATCGCTTCGATCAGCGTTTTCACGACTTCGAAAATTGAGATCTTAACGAACGGGGTGGTGTCATACGGATAAACCACTTTTAACCCGGCAGGGAACGTTGGCTGCAGTTTGGCCAGCTCGGCTTTTACCGCATTGGCGGTATCCAGCGCATTCGCACCGGTGGCCAGCTTGATACCGATACCGGATGCAGGCTTGCCGTTATAACGGGCAACGATCTCGTAGTTTTCTGCGCCGAGCTCAATTCTGGCCACATCACGCAGACGAACCTGAGAACCATCCTCGTTTACTTTGAGCAGAATTTTACCGAACTCATCCGTTGAGGTCAGACGGGTTTGCGCAATGATGGAGGCGTTAAGCTGCTGGCCCGGAACCGGAGGCGTACCGCCCAACTGACCGGCAGCGACCTGGGTGTTTTGAGTGTTCAGCGCGCTGATCACATCGACCGGGGTCAGGTTGTAGTTGTTCAGCTTGTGCGGATCCATCCAGATACGCATCGCGTACTGCGCACCAAATACCTGGGTATCACCCACACCTTTGGTACGGCTGATAGGATCTTTGATGGACGATGAAATGAAATCAGAAATATCATTCTGCGTCATATTGTCATCGTCGCTGATGAAGCCCGCAACCATCAGGAAGCTGCTGGAGGATTTTTTAACCTGAATCCCCTGTTGCTGCACTTCCTGCGGCAGCAGCGGCGTCGCCAGCTGCAGTTTGTTCTGCACCTGAACCTGCGCGATATCCGCATCTGTTCCTGACTCAAAGGAAATAGTCAGGGTCAGCGTACCGGATGAGTCGCTGCTCGAGGACATATACATCAGTCCATCGATACCGTTCATGTTCTGCTCAATGACCTGCGTCACCGAGTCCTGCAGCGTTTTTGCATCCGCACCAGGGTAGGTCGCCTGAATCTCAATCGCCGGCGGCGCAACATTAGGATATTGCTCGATCGGAAGTTTGAGAATCGATAGCGCACCGACCAGCATGATGATGATGGCGAGCACCCACGCAAAGATGGGGCGATCGATAAAGAACTTAGCCATGAATCAACGGCTCCTGTTATGACGATGACTTATCAGACTGCGGCTTTGAATCGGGTGCCGCTTTCGCATCGTCTGAAACTTCTTGTGGAGTAACCTGTGCGCCTGGCTTGGCACGCTGCAGACCGGTGCTGATCACACGTTCGCCTGCTTTAACGCCGTCGGTCACTAACCACTTGTCACCGATCGCCTGAGAGGTGGTGACCTGACGTGATTCGACTTTGTTATCTGCACCCACAACCATCACGGTTGCCTGACCCGTTGGCGTGCGGGTGACAGCCTGTTGCGGCACCAGCATTGCATTCGGGTTGATCCCCTCATCCAGACGCGCACGAACAAACATGCCCGGTAACAGCGTGTGGTTAGGGTTCGGGACAATGGCGCGCAGGGTGATGGAGCCGGTGGTTTCATCAACGGTCACGTCAGAGAACTCCAGCGTACCGGTCTGTGCATAGCTGCTGCCATTCTGCATCAGCAGCGTCACGTTGGCTTTGCCATCATTCTGCTTCAGCTGACCCGATTCCAGTTCTGAACGTAAGCGCATGAAATCTTCGCTCGACTGGGTCACGTCGACATACATGGGATCAAGCTGCTGCACGGTAGCCAGCGCGGTGGTTTGTGCGCTCTGTACCAGTGCACCTTCGGTAACAGAGGATTTACCGATGCGGCCACTGATAGGCGAGGTCACTTTGGTATATGCCAGGTTAATACGGGCCGTTTCAACATTGGCTTTTGCCACCTGCACGGCAGCATCGTTTTGCGCGGCAGTAGCAACGGCGGTGTCATAATCCTGCTGACTGATATATTTGGTGCCGAGCAACGGTTTATAGCGCTTGACGGTCAGCTGAGCGATGCGTGCATTCGCCTGAGCCTGAGTCAAATCGCCTTTAGCACTGTCGTAAGCGGCCTGATAAGTCGCCGGATCGATCTGATAAAGAGACTGACCTGCTTTGACATCGCTGCCTTCAATGAAGTTACGCTTCAGAATGATACCGGAAACCTGCGGACGGACTTCAGCCACACGATATGCTGAGGTGCGGCCAGGTAATTCAGTCGAAATTTTCAGGGGTTCAGTTTTAAGTGTCACAACACCCACTGCTGGCGGTTGCTGGGCAGCTTGTTCGGATTTATTGTTGTCACATCCTGTTAACAAAAAGCTGCCTGATAGCATCAGGACGGCCGCCAGAGGCGATAATCCTCTGATTTTATTCATAAATAAACCTCTAGTGTCCGATATCAATTGGTCAATGGATCACAAACTGAAAAACCCATTGCTGTGTCAAGTCGCAGGTCATGCTATGGTACATACATTCACAAATGTATGTAAACTTACCTGTTTGTAAAAAAAGCCCCCTATGGCACGAAAAACCAAAGCGCAAGCACTTGAAACGCGACATCAAATTCTTGATGCCGCCATTGTTCTGTTTTCGCAGCAGGGCGTCTCAGCCACTTCTCTTGCAGAGATCGCCACCGCCGCCAGTGTCACGCGTGGGGCTATCTACTGGCACTTCAAAAATAAAGCCGATGTATTACATGAAATATGGCTTCGTTGTGATGCTGGTCTGGACGATGTGGAACTTGAGTATCAGACAAAATACCCTGGTGATCCACTCTCTGTGTTGCGCGCAATGCTGGTCTATATCTTTGATGCAACAGCAAAGGATCCGCAGCGCCGCGCTCTAATGGAGATCATTTTCCATAAATGTGAATTTGTAGGCGAAATGTCGGCGCTGAAAAATATTCAGCAAAGCCTGCTGCTGGAGTGCTACGACAAAATAGAAGATGTTCTGCGTCAGTGCATTGAAGCCGGACAACTTCCGGGCAGTCTCAGTACGCGTCAGGCCGCACTAATCCTGCGTGGTTACGTTAATGGCATGATGGAAAGCTGGCTGTTTGCGCCCGAAAGTTTTGATTTAGCCGCTGACGCGCCAACGCTGGTCAATGCCTTTATTGATATGCTGCGTCTTAGTCCGACGCTGACTGCTCAGCGCTAAGCAGGCTGCCCATCGCGCTTGTTCTCGAAATCGCGCTGCACCATGGCCAGCGCTGAAAGCACCGTTTCAACCGGCAATTGATGCTCTTCCAGAAGCTGAATCAGATCCACTGCCAGTTTGACGTCGTCAGGGGCGTTTTCCAGTGACATCTTTTCTCCTAAATACGTAAGCGGGCCGCGACCAGCAGCATCAGCACTGCGCCGAGAATCGCCATGCCCAGCGCGCCAGCGTGCAACGTTGCCAGCGAGCCCAGTTCAAAATAGGTGGCGATATAGCCGCCAATCAGTGCGCCGATCATCGATAGCGTCAGGGTCGCCATCAGGCCGCCGGGTCGTCCCGGCATCAGCAGACGCTTCAGCAATCCCAGCAGCAGCCCGCATAGCAGCCAGGTCAGTAAACCCATGGTTCT
The DNA here is from genome assembly GCF_016658625.1 of Pantoea sp. S62. Lineage (NCBI taxonomy): Bacteria > Pseudomonadati > Pseudomonadota > Gammaproteobacteria > Enterobacterales > Erwiniaceae > Pantoea > Pantoea sp. S62. The sequence continues at coordinate 177,656 of NZ_JACVVI010000005.1, forward strand.
TCTCCACGCAGAATTACACCCAGTATAGAAGCGCTTTTATCACGCTGCGCTTTATTCGCCGTCTTCACTGCCGCGCAATGACGAGGCCCACTCAACCGAGCGAATCGCCTGTCGACAGCGTGCCAGTCGTCCCTCCAGCGTTTCCAGATCCTGCTTCAGCTGATGCTGTACCGCCAGGGTTTCAGCCAGTGCCAGCCGCTGCTCACGCTGATCGATCATCGCCAGTAAACGCCGTTCAAATTCACGGTACTCCTGATATTTAGTCGCGCGTGGGTTCTTTACTGGTTGTTCGCGTCGGGTACGCAACTGCTGGGTACTCGCCTCGCGTTGCAGGGCGGCAATCTGATCGACCAGGCGTTCAGCCAGCCAGGCACTGCGGGCAAGGTCATGGCTAACATCGCATAATCGGGCGAAGTTCTGTTCCACCTCCTGCAGATAATCTGCCAGTCGCGTACCTTTGGTCTGGAATAGCTGAGTATCAAAACGTGGCAGACGGCAAACGCCATCGGGATGGCGGGCAATCTCCTGACGCAGGGCGATAAGGAGCTGGTGCAGGCGCTGTTGCACAGCGATCGCACTCATCGTCTGGCCCTGAGTTGTGCTAACGTACGCTGATGAGGAAAGAGCTGGGCGAGATTCATGCAACGCATTCTGTTATTAACCCTCGGCTGGCTGGCGATTGTGCTGGGGACGCTGGGCATTGTATTACCTTTATTACCCACCACGCCATTCATGCTGCTGGCGGCCTGGTGTTTTGCCCGTTCATCGCCGCGATTCCATCACTGGCTGTTGTGGAAATCACCGTTTGGCCGCTATCTGCGTCACTGGCAACAGCATCGCGCCATGCCACCGGGTGCCAAATTGCGCGCTATCTGCCTGATTGTCGCCACCTTTAGTCTCTCACTTTTCCTGGTGCATCAGCTCTGGGTTCGCATCATGCTGCTAATCATGCTGGCGGCGCTGCTGCTGTTTATGTGGCGTATTCCGGTGGTGGCAGAAACAGCGGACGCACCGCCGCCGCCGCGATAAAGTTGCATTTAGCCGGTCATTTGCTTAGATTTGGGCGTCTTCGTGCGTGGCTTCCCTTTGTGAATTGACTTCCGCTGAGCCTTTTACCAGGTATTAGCGCTTTTGAAGCTGCGCGAAACAGAATTTTTTACCAGGCGTATCATTATGACCGACACTGCGCAGCAGCTTGAATTCATTAAAAACAGCATTAAAAGTATCCCCAATTATCCTAAACCAGGCATCCTGTTCCGCGATGTCACCAGCCTGCTGGAAGATCCGAAAGCCTACGCCGCGTCGATTGCGCTGCTGGTTGAGCGTTACCGTAATAAAGGCATCACCAAAGTGGTGGGTACGGAAGCGCGCGGTTTTCTGTTTGGTGCACCTGTGGCATTAGGTCTCGGTGTCGGTTTTGTTCCGGTTCGTAAGCCTGGCAAACTGCCGCGTGAGGTTTACAGCGAGTCCTATGAACTGGAATACGGCACCGATAAGCTGGAATTGCACAAAGATGCCATCCAGCCAGGCGATCTGGTGCTGGTGGTTGACGATCTGCTGGCGACCGGCGGCACCATCGAAGCGACCGTTAAACTGATTCGCCGTGCTGGTGGTGAAGTGAAAGACGCAGCCTTCATTATCAACCTGTTCGATCTGACCGGTGAATCGCGTCTCAATGCCCTGGGCGTTGAGAGCTACAGCCTGGTCAAATTCCCCGGCCACTAAGCCACGCTTTCGGTCTCGCTACCCGGCGAGGCCGTCACGCCTCCGGCGTCAAGATAACGAGTGCCAGCCAAAAGCGTAGCTGATAGACTACTGCAATCTTATACAGGGGTTGCAGAGCGTCTGCGCTCATCTTTCCATCCAACTTCGTCGAACTCCACATGAGCTATCAGGTACTTGCGCGAAAATGGCGTCCCCAGGCTTTTGCTGATGTTGTCGGTCAGGAACATGTTCTGACGGCGCTGGCGAATGGATTGTCTCTGGGACGCATCCATCATGCTTATCTCTTCTCCGGCACCCGCGGCGTAGGGAAAACCACCATTGCGCGTCTGCTGGCCAAAGGCCTTAACTGCGAAACCGGCATCACCGCCACGCCCTGTGGTCAGTGCGATAATTGCCGTGAAATTGAGCAGGGCCGCTTTGTCGATCTGATTGAGATTGACGCCGCCTCACGCACCAAAGTTGAAGACACCCGCGATCTGCTCGACAACGTGCAGTACGCCCCGGCGCGTGGCCGCTTCAAAGTTTATCTGATCGATGAAGTGCACATGCTGTCGCGTCACAGCTTCAATGCGCTGTTAAAGACGCTGGAAGAGCCACCTTCACACGTTAAATTCCTGCTTGCGACCACCGATCCGCAGAAACTGCCGGTGACCATTCTTTCGCGCTGCCTGCAGTTCCACCTCAAAGCGCTGGATGTTGATCAAATCCGTCAGCAGCTTGAGCATGTGCTGAAGCAGGAACAGATTGAGAGCGAAACCCGGGCGCTGCAGCTGCTGGCGCGTGCCGCCGATGGCAGTATGCGTGATGCGCTGAGCCTCACCGACCAGGCGATTGCCATGGGGCAGGGCGCGGTGACCAGCAGCACGGTCAGCGTTATGCTCGGCACGCTGGATGATGAACAGCCGCTGGGTCTGCTGGAAGCGCTGGTTGACGGTAACGGTCAGCAGGTAATGAACCTGCTGAGCCAGGCCGCGTCACGTGGGGTGGAATGGGAGGCGCTGCTGGTCGAGATGCTGCGCCTGCTGCACCAGATTGCGATGGTGCAACTGCTGCCGGCCTCGCTCAACGATGACGAAGAAAGCAATGCGATCCGACTGCGTGAACTGGCCCGCGTGGTGCCGCCAGCCGATCTGCAGCTCTATTATCAGACCCTGTTGATGGGCCGTAAGGATCTGCCGATTGCGCCCGATCGCCGCATGGGCGTTGAGATGACGCTGCTGCGCGCCCTGGCGTTTCATCCTAAAGCGGCGGTGGCAGAACCCATTGCGCGTCCCGCGTTAACGGAACAGATGGCACCTGTTGCTCCGGCGCAGACGTCACCGGCACCATCCGGTCCTGCGCCTGTAGCACGACCCACGACAGCACAGCCAGCCACATCGTCACCTGCTCAGACAAGGTCGCCCGTAGCGCAGCAGCCGATGCCTGCTCCGCAACAGCAGGTGGCCGCTCAGCCACAGATGGCCGCGCCCGATCCGGCTCCGCAGCCTGCGCCGCCACCGGATGCGGCGCCTGACACGGCACTTTCCAGTTCCACCAGCCAGCTCCTGCAGGCGCGCACTCAGTTGCTGCGTCAGGGAGCGAACAAGCCAAAAAAGAGTGAGCCGGCGGCGCCAGGTGCGCGGCCGGCCAACTCCGCGCTGGAGCGGCTGGCCTCGGTTACCGAGCGCAGTCAGCAGCGTATCCGCGATCGTGAGCCCGCCGCCCCGGTAAAAGAGGAAGCATACCGCTGGAAAGCGGTTAATCAGCCGGTTGAAGTGGCGGAGCCGGTGGCGACGCCTAAGGCCTTGCGTTCCGCGCTGGAGCATGAGAAAACCCCTGAGCTGGCGGCGCGTCTGGCCGAAGAGGCGCAGCAGCGCGATCCCTGGGCCGCAGAGATTACAACCCTGCCGCTGCCAAAGCTGGTGCAGCAGCTGGCATTAAATGCCTGGAAAGAGACAACTGAAAATGGTGTCTGCCTGCATCTGCGCAGCAGCCAGCGTCACCTTAATTCACCGTCGGCGCAGCAGGTGCTAAGTGATGCGCTTAGCCAGAGTGCCGGGCAGAAAGTTGAACTCTCTGTCGTTGAAGACGATAATTCATCGGTGTTGACGCCACTGGAGTGGCGTCAGGCCATTTACGAAGAGAAACTGGCGCAGGCGCGTCAGTCGATCACCTGTGATACCCACATTCAGACGCTGCAGCGATTTTTTGATGCCGATCTGGATGAGGAGAGTATCCGACCTGTTTAGACACGCTGCTGCTATCGTAACGATAGCGTTGTAGCCTCAGCTGAGAGAGAAAACTATGTTTGGTGGTAAAGGCGGATTGGGCAACCTGATGAAACAGGCCCAGCAGATGCAGGACAAAATGGCCAAGGTTCAGGAAGAGATCGCCGCGATTGAAGTGACCGGTGAATCGGGTGCTGGCCTGGTAAAAGTCACCATCAACGGCGCGCACAACTGCCGTCGCGTGGAAGTCGATCCCAGCCTGCTGGAAGATGACAAAGATATGCTGGAAGATCTGATTGCCGCGGCGTTCAACGATGCGGCACGTCGCATTGATGAGACCCAGAAAGAGAAGATGGCGTCTGTCTCCTCAGGCATGCAGTTGCCACCAGGCTTTAAGATGCCGTTCTGATGCAAACCAGTCCACTGCTTGAATCATTGATGGAGTCGCTGCGCTGTCTGCCCGGCGTTGGGCCGAAGTCGGCACAGCGCATGGCTTTTCAGCTGCTGCAGCGCGATCGCAGCGGTGGCATGCGGCTGGCACAGGCGCTGACCCGGGCGATGTCGGAGATCGGACACTGTTCTGACTGCCGGACATTCACCGAGCAGGAAATTTGCACCATCTGCGCCAATCCACGGCGTCAGCAGAATGGTCAAATCTGCGTGGTAGAAAGCCCGGCAGATATCCACGCCATTGAGCAAACCGGTCAGTTTGGCGGTCGCTACTTTGTGCTGATGGGGCATCTCTCGCCGCTCGACGGCATCGGTCCGGCTGATATCGGTCTGGATCGTCTGGAGCAGCGGCTGGAGAGTGAAACGCTGCAGGAAGTGATCCTCGCCACCAACCCGACGGTAGAAGGCGAGGCAACCGCAAACTACATCGCGGAGCTCTGTGGCCAGTATGGCGTTGACGCCAGCCGTATCGCGCACGGTGTGCCGGTAGGTGGAGAGCTGGAGATGGTGGATGGCACCACGCTGTCCCACTCGCTGGCAGGCCGCCAGAAGTTTAAATTTTAATCACTTGCCGGTGTTGTGACAGACACCGGCTTGAAATTCCTCCTGTCATCCCCACATCAACCTCAACGTTTGTTCAACCTGTTTTGTTGAGGTAGCAATGACCATGAAAGGACAAGAGACCCGTGGCTTTCAGTCGGAAGTAAAACAACTTCTGCACCTGATGATCCATTCTCTCTATTCAAACAAAGAGATTTTCCTGCGTGAGCTGATCTCCAACGCCTCAGATGCGGCAGACAAACTGCGCTTCCGTGCGCTGTCAGATTCCAGCCTGTATGAAGGTGATGGCGAGCTGCGTGTTCGTCTCTCTGTTGATAAGGACAACCGTACCATCACGCTCAGCGACAACGGTATCGGTATGCGTCGCGATGAGGTCATTGAGAACCTCGGGACTATCGCCAAATCAGGCACCAAATCTTTCCTGGAGTCGCTGGGCTCCGATCAGGCGAAAGACAGCCAGCTGATCGGTCAGTTCGGTGTCGGTTTCTACTCTGCCTTTATCGTGGCGGACAAAGTCACGGTGCGTACCCGTGCCGCTGGCGCATCAGCCGATGAAGGCGTGTTCTGGGAATCCGCAGGCGAGGGCGAATATACCCTGGCGGAGATTGAGAAAGCCGATCGCGGTACTGAGATCACCCTGCATTTGCGCGAAGGCGAAGATGAGTTCCTGGACGCATGGCGCGTGCGCAGCATCATCAGCAAATATTCCGATCACATCGCGCTGCCGGTTGAGATCGAGAGCAAAGATGAAGAGGGCGAGGGAACGCACTGGGAGAAAATCAACAAAGCCCAGGCGCTGTGGACCCGCAACAAATCTGAGATCAGCGACGACGAGTACAATGAGTTCTACAAGCATATCGCCCATGACTACAGCGATCCGGTCGCCTGGAGCCACAATCGGGTGGAAGGTAAGCAGGAGTACACCAGCCTGCTCTACATTCCGGCGCGTGCGCCATTCGATATGTGGAACCGCGATCAGAAGCATGGCCTGAAACTTTACGTGCAGCGCGTCTTTATCATGGATGACGCTGAGCAGTTTATGCCGAACTACCTGCGCTTTGTGCGTGGTCTGATTGACTCGAACGATCTGCCGCTGAACGTCTCCCGTGAGATCCTGCAGGATAGCCGCGTGACCCAGAGTCTGCGTGCTGCGCTGACTAAGCGTACCCTGCAGATGCTGGAAAGACTGGCGAAAGAAGATAACGAGAAATACCAGACCTTCTGGAATGAGTTCGGTCTGGTGCTGAAAGAGGGCCCGGCGGAAGATAACGCCAACCAGGAAACCATTGCAAAACTGCTGCGTTTCGCCACCACCCAGAGCGAAGGTTCGGCACAGACCATTTCGCTGGAAGATTACGTCAGCCGCATGGTGGAAGGTCAGGAGAAGATTTACTACATCACCGCTGACAGCTATGCCGCCGCGAAGAGCAGCCCGCATCTGGAACTGTTCCGCAAAAAAGGCATTGAGGTGCTGCTGCTTTCCGATCGCATCGACGAATGGATGATGAGTTACCTTACCGAGTTCGACGGTAAAACCTTCCAGTCGGTCAGCAAAGCGGATGAGTCGCTGAGCAAGCTGGCGGATGAAGAGACCGAAGAGCAGAAAGAGGCGGAAAAAGCGCTGGAGCCGTTTGTTGAGCGGGTGAAAAATCTGCTGGGCGAACGCGTGAAAGAGGTGCGTCTGACCCATCGTCTGACCGATACGCCAGCGATTGTGACTACCGACGCCAACGAGATGACCACGCAGATGGCGAAGCTGTTCGCGGCGGCTGGACAGGAAGTGCCGGAAGTGAAGTACCTGTTTGAAATCAACCCGGATCACCCGCTGGTGAAACGTGTTGCCGATACGCAGGATGAAACACGCTTTGGTGAGTGGATTGAACTGCTGCTGGATCAGGCGTTGCTGGCCGAGCGCGGCACGCTGGACGATCCTAACCAGTTTATCCGTCGCATGAACCAGCTGCTGACCGCATAACGGCAACAGGCCGGTGAATTTCACCGGCCTCAGACGGCTGTTAAAGTCAAAGCAGGGGGATTCTGGCCGCAACGAATGAACCCAGTGCGCAGGGAACACGGTCAGAAGAGGAAAGCGTCCCGCGCCATGGATGACGGCTTTTGCGTCTTTCCGATCTGACCGTGTTTTTTGCGCTGGCTCGATCAAACAGCAGTCCAGGCCTGACGCGGTCATCAAAATCAAGCCGGTGATGATCACCGGCTTTTTTTATGGCTGTGCGGCATCCCGCCATTTCTGCTCAGCGCAGGCGGTTAATCTGAAAAAGCAGCAGTCCCACCCGCCGGGTCGGGTTCAGGGCCACAAACAGAGTAAAGCCGCCCTGAGCGATCCTCGCCCTTCCTTGTGATGAGCGGGTCATAATGGTATGTTCTTCCGCTTCTAAGATAGATCAATGCGATTCGCAAGGGGATTTACGCAATGCGTATTATTCTGCTCGGAGCTCCGGGCGCAGGTAAGGGGACTCAGGCCCAATTCATCATGGAGAAGTACGGCATTCCGCAAATCTCCACTGGCGACATGTTGCGTGCAGCAGTAAAAGCAGGCAGCGAGCTGGGTAACCAGGCGAAAGCCATCATGGATGCTGGCAAACTCGTAACCGATGAGCTGGTGATTGCGCTGGTTAAAGAGCGTATCACTCAGGAAGACTGCAAAAACGGTTTCCTGCTCGACGGTTTCCCGCGCACCATTCCTCAGGCAGATGCAATGAAAGAAGCCGGGATCACCGTTGATCACGTGCTGGAGTTCGCTGTACCGGACGAGCTGATTGTTGAACGTATCGTGGGCCGTCGCGTTCACGCGCCATCTGGCCGCGTTTATCACGTCACCTTTAATCCACCGAAAGTGGAAGGTAAAGATGATGTCACAGGCGAAGAGCTGACCACGCGCAAAGACGATCAGGAAGAGACCGTGCGTAAGCGCCTGGTGGAATACCATCAGATGACCGCGCCGCTGATTGCTTACTACAGCAAAGAAGCCGAAGCGGGCAACACCGCCTATCACAAAATCGACGGCACCCGTAAGGTGACCGAAGTGAGTGCCGAGCTGGCAAAGATCCTCGGCTAAGCTCAATGGGGCCGGTATCACTGGCCCCTTTTGCAGTAATTGCTTTTACCTCCCACTAATTCCGCTACAATTTCCCTGTTTTCACGCATCCCCGTTGTCATCAAGGAACTCAAATGAGGCAAGATAAGCCCGGCGTGTTATTGGTTAATTTAGGTACGCCAGACGCCCCAACCACACCTGCAGTTAAACGCTATCTGAAACAGTTTTTAAGCGATCCGCGCGTGGTCGATGCACCGCGCTGGCTCTGGTGGCCGGTTCTCAATGCTGTCATTCTGCCGTTTCGCTCGCCGCGCGTGTCGAAGCTCTACGCATCGGTCTGGATGGAAGGTGGATCACCGCTGCTGGTCTACAGTCAGCGTCAGCGTGATGCCCTGGCGGCTCGCGTCGATATGCCTGTCGAGCTGGGTATGAGCTATGGCAATCCGAGCCTGAAAAGCGCAGTGGATAAGCTGATGGCGCAGGGCGTCACCCGCCTGATTGTACTGCCACTCTATCCGCAATTCTCCTGCTCTACCGTGGCCGCGGTATGGGATGGCCTGACCACCGTCTTCAGAGGGTATCGCTCGCTGCCCGATGTGCAGTTTATCCGTGATTACGCCGAACATCCGGCCTATATCGCTGCACTGAAAGCGACGGTAGAGCGCTCGTTTGAGCGGCACGGTCAGCCCGATCTGCTGGTATTGTCGTTCCACGGCATTCCGCAGCGCTTCGCCAACGAAGGTGATGACTATCCGCAGCGCTGTGCCGATACCACGGCGGCCCTGGTCAAAGCGCTGGGTCTGCGTGAGGATCAGTACATGATGACCTTCCAGTCGCGTTTTGGTCGTGAGCCGTGGCTGATGCCTTACACCGACAAAACCATGGAAAGTCTGCCTGCCAAAGGGATCAAACATGTTCAGGTCATGAGTCCGGGCTTCTCGTCTGACTGCCTGGAAACGCTGGAGGAGATCAGTGGTGAAAACTGCGAAATCTTTATGCATGCCGGCGGTGAGAAGTTTGAGTATATCCCGGCGCTGAACGCCGATGAGGCGCATATCGACATGATGGTGCAACTGGTCGACGCACGCCGTTAAAGCGCAGGCGGAGAGTGTGATATCATTCTCCGCCTGTTTTTCCAGACGGCATTCCCGATGAAATTTCCCGGCAAACGCAAATCCAAACACTACTTTCCCGTCAGCGCACGCGATCCCTTGTTACAGCCCGCTCAGCACGATGTAGATGCTGGCAGCTGGGTGGTGGGTATCGACCAGACGCTGGTGGATATCGAAGCCAAAGTCGATGACGACTTTCTCGCCCGTTACGGCCTGAGTGCCGGGCACTCGCTGGTTATCGATAATGCCGTCGCGGAAGCGTTGTACAACGAGCTGATGCGCGATGCGCTGATCACCCATCAGTTTGCCGGTGGCACCATTGGTAACACCCTGCACAACTTCTCGGTGCTGGCCGATGACCGCTCCGTGCTGCTGGGCGTAATGTGCAACAATATCCAGATTGGCGGCTACGCCTATCGCTATCTCTGCAACACCTCAAGCCGGGTCGATCTTAATTATCTGCAGGGCGTTGATGGCGCTATTGGCCGCTGCTTTACGCTGATTGGCGAACATGGAGAGCGAACCTTCGCGATCAGCCCCGGCCAGATGAACCAGCTGCATCCGGATAATGTGCCGGAAGAGGTGATTGCCGGTGCGTCTGCGCTGGTGCTGACCTCCTATCTGGTGCGCTGCGCCGAAGGTGAACCCATGCCGCAGGCAACGTTACAGGCGATTGAATATGCCAAACGCCACAACGTGCCGGTGGTACTGACGCTGGGCACCAAACATGTGATTGGCGACAATCCTCAGTTCTGGCGGGATTTCCTGCGCGAGCACGTCAGCATCGTGGCGATGAACGAGGAGGAAGCGCTGGCGCTGACCGGCGAATCCGATCCGCTGCTTGCTTCCGATATGGCGCTGGACTGGGTGGATCTGGTGCTCTGCACCGCTGGCCCGATTGGGCTTTATATGGCGGGCTACACCGAAGACGAGTTCAAACGTAAAACCAACCATCCGCTGCTGCCTGGCGCGATTGCGGAATTCAACCAGTATGAGTTCAGCCGCGTGATGCGTCAGCAGGATTGCCAGCAGCCGCTGCGCATCTTCTCGCACATCGCGCCTTATATGGGCGGGCCGGAAAAGATCATGAACACCAATGGCGCCGGAGATGGCGCGCTGGCGGCGTTGCTGCATGACATTACGGCTAACAACTATCACAGCCTGAATGTGCCGAACTCCAGTAAACATGCGCGTCCGTATCTGACCTATTCGTCGCTGGCACAGGTGTGTAAGTATGCCAACCGCGTCAGCTATCAGGTGCTGAATCAGCATTCACCGCGTTTAACCCGCGGCCTGCCGGAGCGCGAAGACAGTCTGGAAGAGTCTTACTGGGATCGGTAACGCGGGTCGCCTCAGGGCGTAAAAAAGGCCCTTCTGAACAGAAGGGCCTTAGATGACTGGCAACGTCTGGCTCGTTTAGCGGTGAGATCGAGCCTGCTAAGGGAACACGGTCAGATCGGAAAGGCGCTTAAACCATCCCTGGCCGCTCGGCCCGCACCGTCCCTGGCCGCTCGGCCCGCACCGTCCATGGCGCGGGACGCTTTCCTCCTCTGCCCATGTTCCCTGCGCATTGAGTTTATTCGTTGCGGTAAAATTTACCCTGATTTTGATATATCAGTAGCCTGCGAGGCCTTGCTAAAAAGGCATTAGCGCACGACGTCGCAGGGCTGTAAATCTTCGCCCTGCGTCATCTCATCCTGCAGGATTTGCAGCATACTGCTGGCAATCTCACGTTCACCCATCACCACGCGCGAAGCGCCACGCTCCATGATGTACTCCACCTCATCGTCATAGTGAGCGCGGGCGATAATCTCGATATTCTGATGTTTTTCACGCGCCGCCGTCACCACTTCACCCGCTTCGTAGCCATTCGGGATGGTCAGTAATAGCCAGCGGGCGCAATCGAGCCGTGCCAGTTCCATGGTGTCCGCGCGAGCGGCATTCCCCAGCACCGCCTTGATGCCCTGTTCACGCAGCGCTTCGACCCGCGTACGGGAGTTTTCAACCACCACTAGCGGAACATTAGCCTCAAGCAGCTTCTGACCAATCAGGCTGCCAACCCGGCCATAGCCCACAATCACTGCGTGATTGCAGAAATCCACTGGGATCTGCTTCTCTTCTTCAATAGCTTCTTCCAGCGTCTGTTCTTCCATGGATTCCGTTTTGGCCAGGAAACGCTCCAGCAGGGTAAACAGAATCGGGTTAAGCATAATCGACAGAATAGCGGCGGCCAGCACAAGATTACGGCCCTCATCACTCAGCAGACCCAGCGAGATGCCCAGACCGGCGAGAATAAAGGCGAACTCACCAATCTGCGCCAGGCTGACCGAAATGGTCAGTGCTGTGCGGCGCGAATGGCCGAGCAGCGATACCAGCAGCCACGCGGCAACCGACTTGCCCACCACGATAATCACCAGCGCGCCCAGTACCGCCAGCGGCTGTGTCACCAGAATCGACGGGTCGAACAGCATGCCGACCGAAACAAAGAACAGCACGGCAAACGCATCACGCAGCGGCAGGGTATCGCGTGCGGCACGGTGGCTCAGTTCCGACTCGTTCAGCACCATACCGGCGAAGAAAGCACCCAGCGCAAATGAAACATCAAAGAATTCAACGGCCCCAAAGGCGATGCCCAATGCCAGCGCTAACACCGCCAGCGTAAACAGTTCGCGTGAGCCGGTGGCGGCGCTGCGGGCGAGGATCCAGGGCACGGCACGGCGTCCCACCACCATCATCAGCACCATAAACGCAGCGACTTTGCCGATGGTCCACAGCAGGTCCCAGGCCAGCAGTCCGGCGCTGGCGTTGCCCTGTTCCATCATGCCCGCAATGGCTGGCAGCAGCACCAGCGTCAGCACCATCACCAGATCTTCGACAATCAGCCAGCCAATGGCTATCTGTCCACGCTGGCTGTCAATCAGCTGTCGTTCCTCTAACGCGCGCAGTAACACCACGGTACTGGCGGTAGAGAGGCAGAGACCAAACACCAGGCCGGTCATCCACGACCATCCCAGCGTCCATGACAATCCCATTCCCAGTAGCGTCGCGACTGCGATCTGCGCGATGGCACCGGGAATGGCGATCGACTTTACCGACATGAGGTCTTTCATTGAGAAGTGCAGGCCGACACCAAACATCAGCAGGATAACGCCGAGTTCTGCCAGTTCAGGGGCCAGATTGGTATCTGCGACAAAGCCGGGCGTAAAGGGGCCAGCCAGCACGCCGGCCATCAGATAGCCAACGAGGGGCGAAATACGCAGGCGGTTTGCCAGCATCCCAAGGAGAAATGCCAGAACCAGCGCTCCGACAATGGTAGTGATCAACGGTGTGGTGTGATGCATGCCTGTCTCCTTGTATACAAATGTATCCGCTTGTAACAAATGAGTTTAAAACAAAATCACCTCTTTCGCTGAGCAATTTGCGGGAACACCTTAAAAAATCATGAAAAAAAGTCGAAAACACAATCGAAAGGGTGTTTTTGTCCATTATCCATAATATTGGCTGATTTGACGCTTTAAACAGGGCCGGATAAATAAAAATTAGCTTCGGTAAATTACGCCGGTCTGGGATTAATAAGGGATAAATGCGCGCACAGAGGGTGTAAAGCCAGCCAGCGGCACTTTTGCAGCAGTAAACAATCGGTTAACAACATGGTTTACTGCCTGTTCCTGCTCAGCCGTGAGAAACCGGACCCGGGCTGGCACGATAGCCCGCTGTTGCACGGGTGTCACTCTGCGGCTCTGCAAAGGGGAGGCAGAGACGAAAAGCGTGAGCACCTGCATGCATGCAGATGTGCATTGGCCTTGAGTTCGCCGGGGGAATATGCGACACAGTGGGGCAAAGCGGCAAATAATCGGGCCAGAAAGTAAATTAAGGAGAATCACCGTGTTGTTATCAAAATGGACAGGGGCAGGTGTGGCGCTACTGGTGGCCCTGATGCCGCTGTTTTCACAGGCCGCCGAGGCCGATCGCACCTATCGCTTCAGCCTGCTGCACACCAACGATGAGCATGGCCACTTCTGGTTTAATGCGCAGGGCGAATATGGTCTGGCGGCGCAGAAAACGTTGATGGATACCCTGCGCTACGATGTCCAGGCCAGAGGCGGCGGCGCACTGATTCTCTCTGCCGGTGATGTAAATACCGGCGTGCCGGAGTCCGACGAGCTGGATGCTGAACCCGATTTTCGCGCGATGAACCTGATTGGCTATGACGCGATGGCGCTGGGCAATCATGAGTTCGACAAGCCGATTGCGGTTCTGCGCAAGCAGGAGAAGTGGGCGCGATTCCCGCTGCTGGCCGCCAACGTTTATCAGAAAGGCACCGATCAGCGCCTGTTTAAACCCTGGGCGGTATTCAACCGCCTCGGGCTGAAAATCGCTGTCGTCGGGTTAATTACCCCGGACACCGCAAAACTGGCTAACCCGGCTGGGCTGAAAGATACCGAGTTCCGCGATCCTGTCGCGGAGACGGTGAAGGCGGTTGCTGAACTGCGTGCCGCCGAGAAGCCGGACGTGATTGTCGCGCTGACTCACCTTGGCCACTATGACGACGGTAAGCATGGCAGCAACGGCATCGATGACGTTACTCTGGCCCGCAGCCTGCCTGCCGGCACAATCGATCTGATTGTGGGTGGACATTCTCATGATGCGGTCTGCATGGAAAAAGAGAACGTCAGCGTTAAAAATTATCAGCCCGGCCAGCCCTGCAAACCCGATCAGCAGAACGGCATCTGGATTATGCAGGCCGACAAGTGGGGCAAATATGTCGGCCGTGGCGACTTCACCTTCCGTAATGGAGAGGTGTCGCTGGAGGCTTATCAGCTGGTGCCGGTCAACCTCAAACATCAGGTAAAGAATGCAGATGGCAGTGAAACCTGGCTCACCTGGCAGGAAGAGATCCCGAAAAATACCGCGATGATGAAGCTGCTGATGCCGTTTCAGAAGCGGGCAGAGGCGAAGCTGACCCTGAGTGTCGGCAGCGTTGACGGCGACTTCAGCGGTGAAAAAGAGCAGGTTCGGTTTGAGCAGACCAATCTCGGCCAGCTGATTCTGCGCGCCCAGATGACGCATACTAAAGCCGATTTTGCGGTGATGAGCGGCGGCGGTATTCGCACCTCGCTGAAATCGGGCAAGCTGAGCTGGCGTGATTTGCTGCAGGTCCAGCCGTTCAGCAACCAGGTAGTCTCGGTCAGCCTGACCGGCGCAGAGATCAAAAAATATCTGGATGTGGTCGCCAATATTCAGCCTGACTCAGGTGGCTATGCCCAGTTTGCCGGTATCAGCCTGACCGCCGACGGAAAGCATGTCAGTAACGTCCGTATTAACGGCAAACCGATTGAAGATACGCAGCATTATCGCATGGCGACCAACAGCTTTAATGCGGCGGGCGGCGACGGCTATCCGCGTCTGGATAATCATGCCGGGTACGTCAACAGCGGAGCAGTCGATGCGCAGGTGCTGCGCGACTTTATTAAGGCGCATTCACCGGTTAAAGCCAGTGACTATCAGCCGAAAGGCGAGATCGTACATCTGACCGATGAGCAGATTCGGGCGCGGGATGAGGCAGCAGAGAAAGCACGGAAGCGTAACTATCCCAAAATGATTCTGGCGTGGATCTGGCCGTGGGGGAACGAAACAGCCGCCACGCATTGAACTGACCGGGAGGCGCTTGCGCCTCCCGTTTTTCTTATGCCCGGCAGGGGTGACGTCTGATCCAGCGCTCGCGCAGTTTGTCCCATCCCCAGTTGTAAGCCATGGTGAAAGGCAGGAAGAATAGGAAGAAGGCTACTTCGACCAGGAAAGCTTCCCACAGGGTGATATCCAGCATCAGGGCGGCGATCGGCAGACCAATCAGGATAAATCCCCCTTCAAATCCCAGCGCATGTAACACGCGCACGCCCGGACCGCGTTTCTGGCCTGGCGCATAGATCCGATCAAACCCGCTGTTGTAAATCATATTCCATAGCATCGCGACCGTAGAGAGCATGATCGCCAGCGAGCCCATCTGAAACAGCGGTTTATTCATGATCCATGCTGCCAGCGGCGAAACGGTCAGAATCGCCAGCGTTTCAAAGCAGACAGCATGAAGAATACGTTCTTTAAGTGAGCGGGTACGCATTGTTTGTTCTCCTTCAATAATGCGGCGCATTTTCACATGTCAGAATGCTAAGATATAATGAACACCTATCGAAAAAAGCGATGGAACAGATGCGATACTCCCCGGAATCCCTTGAGGCGTTTATGCAGACCGTGGCGAGTGGCTCCTTTTCGGCGGCCGCGCGTGCGCTGGGTAAAAGTCAGTCCACCATCAGCGCAGCGGTGGCAAATTTAGAAGATGACCTCGGCTTTGAGCTGTTTGACCGCACGGGCCGTCAGCCGATCCTCACCGAGCAGGGACGCCGGGTTGTTCCTCAGGTTCAGCAGATTCTGTCGGCCAGCGAGCGGCTGGATGCGCTGGCGATACGTCTGTCGCAGGGCGTTGAACCCCGGCTCAGTTTTGCCATGTCCGATTTCTGGCAAACCGATCATCATGAACATCTGCTGAGGCAATTTGATGCCCGTTATCCGGAGATCGAACTGGAAGTCATGATTGCTGAAGATGGGGATGTCCTGGATCTGCTGCAGGCCGGGCGGGTACATCTGGGCGTCGTGCGGGCGCAGCCCAATCTGCCGGTTGATATCGCAGTAGCGCGGCTGCAGGTTGAAGCGCAGATGGCGGTCTTTTTACATCGCGATCATCCGCTGGCACAGCCTGATACCCTGAGCGAAAGCGAACTGGAAAGCGTGCGGCATCTGCGACTTAACACCTGGGTTGAGGCGCATGAACCCGCGCCCATGGGTCGCATCTGGTCAGCGCCCACCTATTTACTGTTGCTGGAGATGGCGGAGCAGGGATTTGGCTGGACGATTCTGCCACGCTGGCTGGTGAAACAGTTTGGGCATGGCGTGCTGAAAGAGTTGTCGATGTCGGGCTGGCCACAGCACATCGCCGTTGAAGTCGTCTGGTCACGACGAACGCCGCCCGGTCCGGCGGGGCGCTGGATGATCGATCAGCTGTGCGCCCAGCCGCGGGTTTAGTCGTGGCGGGCGATATCCGCAAACGGCGCGTCCAGCAGGCGTGAAAGATCCTGAGGCGCCAGTTCAATATCCAGGCCCCGTTTGCCGCCAGAGATAAACATGGCGTCAAACGCGCTGGCAGAGTCATCGATTACCGTGGGCAGACGCTTTTTCTGCCCCAGCGGACTGATACCGCCCACCAGATAGCCGGTAACCCGCTGTGCCAGCTGCGGATCGGCCATATCCGCTTTCTTCGCGCCCAGCGCTTTTGCCACCTTTTTCAGATCGAGTTGGGTCGATACCGGCGTAATCGCTACCGCCAGCTGTTTCGCCTCACCATTCAGTGCCACCAGCAGCGTTTTATAGACCTGGCGCGCATCAAGATTAAGCTTGCGGACCGCTTCGTCACCAAAATGCGTTTCGTTACTGTCATGCTCATAAGGATGCAGAATAAAGCTGACCTTTTGTTTTTCCAGCAATTTTACGGCGGGCGTCATACAGGTTCCTTACTAAGAAAAATCTTATTGCGCAGAATCATGGAAAAAGGTGGCGAAATTTTGTTCTTTGCGTAAAATTGGCCGCGCGCCAGCAATCTGATTGCTGAGCGATAACCAAAATCATAAACAAATTCCTCTTTGACGGGCCGATAAACTTATCGGCTCTCTTTTTTTCAGGGCTTCTTCAGCATCTCAGGCAGATTGTCTTCGCCGTAAAGATGCAAAGCACCCACCGCAACCACATAGTTTCCCGCCGCCAACCCCTGCAGCCGGTCACACCACTGCGCATTACGCTGACCGATCAACGTATCATTCAGCGCCTGACTGAACGTCGCGGGCAGGGTGATTTCCGGCTGGCGTGGCGGCGTATCAAGCCACCAGCTCAGCATCATCTGCAGCAGTCGTGCATTAGTGTGCCAGTGCAGCAGCGTATCCTGTAACAGCGCCATGCCATCATCCGGTAACGCGGTCAGCAGGGCGATCTGCGCATCGGCGCCTTCCAGTTCAATCACGGGTTTGTTCAGGCTTTTCGCTGCCTGCAACAGCTGATAATCAATGCCGTAGTCAGGCCGTAATCCCAGCCTCTGTGCCTGTTGAGCCTGTAACATTAGCGCCACCTGCCAGGCAGGCAGATTATCCAGCAGGCTAAGCGTAAGACTCATCTCCTGACACAGTGCGGTGAGCGTTTGCATCGCGCTGCTCTCAAGTCGTTCAGAGAGCGCAGGACGATCGCCGTAATGGTCAAAGGGCGAGCCACCCTGGGTAATATCCGCTTCCACAATCAGCGCATCCGCCTGCTGCAACTGCCGCAGCAGGCGAGCGGGCAACGGCTGCATGTCACGCGTTCCCATGTGGATGCTGCCCACCAGATGCAGCTGACGATTGCCAATCCGGACATCCAGCGCAGGCCAGCGGTAACTGGCGGGAAAAAGTTGGCTGATAAGGCCGCGCAGTGAGCGCCAGATGTTGCCTGTCATTCCCGGTCCTTTGCGATTCAAAACCCCATGCTAGCGACTTCAGAGCGTGAAAAACAGCGCTGAAACGGCGATTACTGGCGCGGTGGCCGGTAACGCAGCAGGCGGTTAGCATTGCTGACCACGGTAATGGAGGAGAGCGCCATCGCCGCACCTGCCACAATCGGGCTGAGCAGGGTGCCGGTCAGCGGATAGAGCACGCCCGCGGCTACCGGAATACCGATACTGTTATAGATAAATGCGCCAAACAGGTTCTGCCGGATATTGCGCAGCGTCGCGGAAGAGAGCGCTAACGCATCTGCCACGCTGTTAAGATCGGCGCGCATCAGCGTAATACCCGCGGTTTCTACCGCCACATCGCTGCCGCCACCCATCGCAATGCCCACATCCGCCTGCGCCAGTGCAGGTGCGTCATTGATGCCATCACCGACCATCGCGACGCGACGGCCCTGCTGCTGTAGCTGTTCGATTGCAGCCGCTTTGCCTTCAGGCAATACGCCTGCAATCACTTCATCAATGCCGGTTTCGGCAGCGATGGCGCGTGCGGTACTTTCATGGTCGCCGGTCAGCATAATCAGGCGATAACCCTGCTGATGCAGTCGCTTAAGGGCTGCACTGCTTTCAGGACGCAGCCGATCGCGCAGCGCGATAAGCCCGGTGAGCTGCCCCTGTTCCGCCAGTAATACCGGCGTGGCACCCTGTTGCGTCAGGCGCGTGATCGCTGCTTCTGCCGCCCGGTAGTCGACGCCGTTATCCTGCAACAGCGCTGCGTTACCCAGCAGCAGCGCTCTGCCATCCAGACTACCGCTGACCCCTTTGCCGCGTATTGTACGAAATTGCGTTAACGACGCTGGCTGAGTCAGCTTCGCTTCGGCGACAATCGCTTTCGCCAGCGGATGACCTGAGGCGAACTCCAGCGCAGCCGCAGTCGTTAACACCGATTCACGGCTGGCATTACCCCAGACCAGCACTTCACTGACCTGCGGCTTTCCGGCCGTCAGGGTGCCGGTTTTATCAAACACCAGCGTGTCGATCTGGCTGGCGCGCTGCAGGGCATCGGCGTCGCGCACCAGTACGCCCAGCTCGGCGGCACGGCCAACACCGGCAATAATCGACATCGGCGTCGCCAGTCCCAGCGCACAGGGGCAGGCGATAATCAGGACGGTTGTCGCGATCACCAGCATGTAGGCGATTTGTGGCTGCGGCCCGAACAGGTACCACACTGCGCCGCTGAGCAGCGCAATTAATACCACTACCGGTACAAACACAGCGGAGATGCGATCGGCCAGGCGGCCCACATCCGGTTTGCTGCTCTGCGCCTGACGCACCAGCCGGATAATGCGCGACAGGGTGGTGTGATTCCCGGTCGCCCGGGCGATAAACTCTAACGCGCCATCCTGCACCAGGGTGCCGGCGAAGATCGCCGCACCCGGACTTTTGCTTTGCGGCACCGCTTCGCCGGTGAGCATCGCTTCATCAAACCAGGCTTCCCCTGTGGTGATGTCGCCATCGACCGGCACCCGATCGCCGGTGACCAGCCGCAGCGTCATGCCGGGCTGGACGTCACTGACCGCGATCAGCCTGTCGCCCCGGGGATCGACCAGCCGCGCCTGAGCCGGTGTCAGATCCAGCAGTCGTTCCAGCGCTTTGGACGATCGCTGACGCGCGCGCTGCTCCAGCGCATGCCCCAGATTGATCAGGCCCAGAATCATTACACTGGCTTCGAAATAGAGATGGCGCGCCTGCGGCGGGAAAAAGTCGGGCCACAGCACCACGCTAAAGGAGTAAATCCAGGCCGCGCCGGTGCCGAGTGCCACCAGCGTATCCATGGTGGCGCTGCCATTACGTAAACTGCGCCAGGCGCTGCGATAAAAGTGACTGCCGGTCACGACCATGATCAGCAGCGTCACGATGCCCAGCGTCAGCCAGATGCCATGGTTATGGTCGGTGAGCATCATGTTGTCGCCCACCATGCCCCAGACCATCAGCGGCACGCCAAAGGCTAACGCGACAGCCGCCTGCCAGCTGAAACGCCGCATCGCGCTGCGGGCGCTGTGCTGCTGCTTCTCACGTCGCTCCTGCTCGTCATCCACCACCTGCGCGCCATAACCCGCGGCATCAACGGCAGCGACCAGCTGCTGCGGGTCAGCATTGCCCAGCACCAGCGCACTGCGCTCACCGAGATTGACCCGCGCCTGGCTGACGCCTGTGACCTGCTGTAGCGCTTTTTCCACCCGACTTACGCAGCTGGCGCAGGTCATACCTTCAATCAGCAGCACGTGGGCAGGTAATGTTTTTTCTGCCGGATGAGAAGGGATCTCCGTTGTCAGCGCCTCCGGCGGCGGCTCCGATGCTGTCAACGGTTCAGACTTTGGGGACGCGTCCGCCGTTTTCAGCGTCGCGTGATAGCCCGCCTGCTCAACCGTGGCGATCAGTGCAGTCGCATCCGCGTGACCGGAGACCTGCGCTTCCTGTTGGGTCACCTCAGCCTGATCAACATCGTCGCGTTGCTCGAGTGCCTCTTTGACGCGTTTGACACAGTGGCCGCAGGACAAGCCGTCCAGTGCCAGAGAAATAGTGTGTGACATAATCAACTCCTCTTGTGATCCCATTTGACCGATTGGTCAGTTTCGATTCATGCTTAAGCATAAACCTTCCATCAAGGGGAAGGTCAAGGGGACGAAAATGAACATCAGCGATGTGGCGAAAAAGACCGGGCTGACCAGCAAGGCGATTCGTTTCTACGAAGAGAAAGGCGTGGTGACGCCGCCGTTGCGCAGTGAAAATGGTTACCGCCATTACGACGGTCACCATCTGGATGAACTGAACCTGTTACGTCAGGCGCGGCAGGTGGGTTTTACGCTGGATGAGTGCCGCGAGCTGGTGGCGCTGTTTAATAATCCCTCGCGACACAGTGCCGATGTAAAAGCCCGTACGCTGCAGAAAGCCGATGAAATTGCGGCGCACATTGAAGAGCTTCACGCCATGCGCGCTCGTCTGCTGGCGCTGGCGGACGCCTGTCCGGGCGATGAGAGCGCAGAGTGCCCGATTATCAATAATCTGGCCGGGTGCTGCGGTCAGCGTGGCTGAATTCGCAGAGTAATCCCCTCAATGCCGACCACGACGACCGGCGTGCCCGCAGGCAGATCATGCTCCGCCTCAACTCGCCAGCTGCTGTCACCGATGCGTATATGCCCGGTACGGTTATGCAGCGCGGTATCCAGCGTCAGCTGCAACCCGATCATCTGGCTGCCGCGCTGGTTCAGGGCATTGGGCGTCTGACGCGTTTCACGGTGGCGCATCCAGCGATACCACAGAAAGACGCAGACCAGGGTCAGCACGGCAAAGAGTGACCCCTGTGTCGTCCAGCTCACCGGCACCAGCCACTCAAAGATGCCGACAATAACTGCCGCCAGCCCGCTCCACAGCAAATAACCGCTGGTGCCCAGCATCTCAGCCGCCAGCAGTAATCCACCCAGCGTCAGCCAGAACCAGTGCGGATGCGCGATGATTTCCATCAGCATCAGCGTTTCGACTCGGTACGCGATTCCTTCAGCAGTTCACCGATCCCCGCAATCGACCCCAGCAGACTGCTCGCTTCCAGCGGCATCATCACGACTTTGCTGTTAGTGCCTTCACCGATTTTTTGCAGCGCATCGGTGTACTTTTGCGCCACGAAGTAGTTGATAGCCTGAATGTCTCCCGCGGCGATCGCTTCCGAGACCATTTTAGTGGCGTTAGCTTCCGCTTCAGCCTGACGTTCACGGGCTTCTGCCTGCAGGAACGCCGAGGTACGTTCACCTTCCGCTTTGAGGATCTGCGACTGCTTCTCCCCTTCAGCGCGCAGGATTGCCGCCTGTCGTACCCCTTCGGCTGTCAGAATATCGGCGCGCTTGGTTCGCTCCGCTTTCATCTGTGCATTCATTGCGCCGATCAGCTCCTGCGGTGGACGCACGTCGCGAATCTCGATGCGGGTAATCTTAACGCCCCACGGATTGGTGGCTTCATCCACGATATGCAGCAGACGGGTATTAATGCTGTCGCGCTGTGACAGCATTTCGTCCAGCTCCATGCTGCCCAGCACGGTACGCATATTGGTCATCGTGAGGTTCAGAATCGCCTGCTCAAGATTGCTGACTTCATAGGCGGCACGCGCCGGGTCAACGACCTGAATAAAACAGACCGCATCGATGGTGACGTTGGCGTTATCTTTGGAGATGATCTCCTGAGAGGGGATATCCAGTACCTGTTCCATCATGTTGATCTTGCGACCAACGCGATCCATGAACGGCACCACCAGACTTAATCCTGGCTGTAGCGTGCGGGTATAACGGCCAAAGCGCTCAACCGTCCATTGAAAACCTTGTGGGACGATCTTGACGGTCGCCCAGACCGCAACCAGTGCCAGAATAATCAGGGCAGGGATCACTGTTATCATACAACCTCCGCATTGTCAGATTAACGGGCCGAGTCGCTTCGGCCCGTGGTGCTGCTGTTTAGTACAGCAGGGAATAGAGCTGGCGACGATAACGCGCAGCCAGTGCATCGCCGGTTCCCAGCGCTGCCAGAATCTCCTGCAGCATTTTACGCGCCTGGCCATCAGCGGCATTGAGATCGGATTTCAGGAAGCTGAACAGCAGTTCCAGTGCTTCTTCATTACGACCCACCTGATGCAGCTGTAACGAGAGTTTAGCAGCCAGCCCGGCGTTAGACGGGTCCGCTTCCAGCTCGGATTGCAGCTGCTGAATCTCCGGCGTATCCGCAGCCTGTTTCAGCAGATCGATCTGCGCCATCAGGCTCTGATAGCGGGTATCCTGATCCTGAAGGGGGACAACTTTCAGCACCGCCTCCGCTTCATCGCTGCGGTTCAGGGTAATCAGCACGTCTGCCAGCAGGAAACCAATCTCACTGGATTGGTTGCTCAGCTGCCACGCATCTTTTAACAGCGGCAATGCCTCCAGCGGTTTACCTTCCTGCATCAGTGCCATCGCCTGCTGCGCTTTCAGTTCTTCTTCACGCGGCAGCACTTTTTCCAGCAGGGCACGGATCGCCTCTTCCGGCTGCGGTCCCTGGAAGCCGTCAACCGGCTGACCATCCTGGAACAGGTAGACGGTCGGGATTGAACGCAGACCAAACTGCGACGCCACCCTTTGCTCTTTGTCGCAATCGAGTTTTGCGAGAATAAACTGACCCGCGTACTCCTGCGCCAGACGCTCCAGCACAGGTGTCAGCTCCTGACAGTGCTGGCTGCGCTCAGACCAGAAGTAGAACAGCACCGGCAGCTGCATCGACTGCTCAAGGGTCTGCTGCAGGTTAGATTCGTTGATGTCGATGATAGAAGCGTGTGGTGACATGGATAAGTCTCTTTGCAAAAAGTGTTCTAAGAATATGGGGCCAACTGGCCCGGCTTCAAGCGCTATTGCGCATGGCTGATTAATGGCTGCGCAAAATGCGATCCAGCATCCAGCCTGGCAGTAACCGTTTCAGCAGGCTCATTACGTGTGCGACCAGCGTCACCGGATAGCGCAAACGTGGATGTTTACTCTCGAGTGCGTGACGAAGTTTAGGCAGAATGGCTTCCGCTGGCAGGGTAAAGCGTGCCGCGAGGCCCGGGTTACGCACCGGGTTATGCTGTTCCCCCTGCGTCACATTGTGGGTAAAGCGGGTCTCAATCGGGCCAGGCTCAATCAGGCTGACCCGGATGCCACGGCTGCGCACTTCGAGCCGCAGCGCATCGCTCCAGGCTTCCAGCGCATATTTACTGGCGGCATAGGCACCCCGGCCAGGCGTGGAGATCAGGCCCAGCACCGAGCTGGTATTAACAATGCGGCCATCACCGCTGGCCTGCAGCGCGGGCAACAGCCGCAGCGTCAGCTGATGGACGCCGAAAAAGTTGCTGGAAAACTGCTGCTCTAACTGCTGACGCGAGAGCGTATGCAGCGGGCCATAGAGACCAAATCCGGCATTGTTAAACAGTGCGGCCAGACGGTTATCGCAGAGCGCGAGTACCGCATCCGCTGCCCGATCGACACTCTGCGGATCGTCGAGATCGAGCTGGATGCCCGTATAACCCAGCGTGTTCATGCGGGCGACATCGTCGGCTTTTCGGCAGGCGGCGATCACCTTATAACCCCGCGCCAGCAGATCGTGCGCGGCGACCAGGCCAATACCGCTGGAACAACCTGTAATCAGAATGGTTTTTTGCATAACTTCACACCCCTTTGAATTATATGCAATTTATTTCATAATCAAGCGGTTAAGTGTGATTCGTTAACGCTTGTATGCTGTAAGTTGACAGTTTGTGTCGCCATTTTGCCGCCATTGGTTTCTTCCAGTCCAGCCGTGCAGAAGGGGTTCTTAACAATGGCATCTTCCAGGTGATTAGGCGCGAAGTGAGCATAAACCATTGTCATATTGATCTCTGAATGACCCAGTATTTCTTTGAGAACAAGAATATTGCCGCCATTCATCATGAAGTGGCTTGCAAAGGTATGACGTAGAACGTGAGTGTTCTGATGTTTTGGCAATTCAATTGCAGCCATTTTTAAAACTGTTTTGAAACGCTTATAAACCTTACCAAAAAGAAGACCCTGTTTTTTTGGGATACTTTCATATAATGATTTTGATATGGGTACGGTTCTATTCTTTCCGCTTTTGGTGTTAGTAAATGAAATCTTATATGGAATGACCTGTGAGCCTCTTAGCTGTGCGGCTTCATTCCAGCGGCATCCCGTGCTTAGGCATATTCTGATAACAGTAAAAAGATCGCTATTCCCATAATCATTACAGGCTTGAATCAAACGGTGAATTTCTTCGGTGCGCAGGAAACTAAGTTCCTTTTGCTTTACTTTAAAAGCTTCTATGTCTTCAAGAGGATTAGGGTATTTAATATATTTGAGTTTCTTTAATCTGCTAAACATCCCATGCAGGCGGGTGCATTCCAGATTTACAGTTGTTGTAGAGGCTGGTCGTAAATACCGGTTTTTATCTTTCCGGAATACCTCGCCTTTAAGCCTACGCATACGATGATCAGCAATATCTTCGCTTGTGATTGTTGAAGCTATTGGATCTCCCAGCGACTCACAGATTATCTGTAATCTGTTAGCTGTATTGCTGGCATCTGCCAACGTAACACCATGAACTGATTGCCAGAGTTCAATAAGCTCACTTAGTTTACGATTATCTTCCTTCTCACCCAGCCAAGGCTTAGCCTCAGCCTCATCCATTGTATGCTTTTCAAAAGCTACAGCCTCGCCTTTGGTAGCGAACTGGCGGCGAATGCGTTTGCCTGTGCGGCCATTAGGGTAGCATTCACATATCCATTTTCCTGTTTCCAGTTTTCGGATAGTCACAAAGCAGCCTTAAATATTATTAACAGTCATGGCAACACGGCCAATCGGTTTAATATCATCAACGGAACAATCAAATGATACTTGTTCATCGCTGACTTTGATTTTCTTGTTCGGGATTTTTGATATTTTCTTTAAACTACATGTGCCATCAATCTCAACCAGCCACAACCCATCGTTGATGTCGGTAAAAGAGGTTTCGAGAATATATCGCTGATCACCATCAATTAATTGAACTGGTTTTTTTAAATCGTTTCTTAAAAATGATAAGTCGAACAGGTTATAGCTAGCCTGATGAATCACCCCGTTAATTAGTTTTATATTATTTATACTAATAACGTCAGATTCTTTCGGGTCGAACGCTGGGCCTTCACCAGTCATAAGCCAGGCGAGAGAGGCTTTGGTTTCCGCAGCGCAAACAATCACCCAATCATATGGAAATGTGTCTCGCATCCAGCGGTTTCCAATTCCGCCCTTTGAAACTCCCATGTGATCAGCTAGCTGCTGCCGCGTTGTGAAGCCATAAGCCTCACAAATCCTTTCTATAGCATCCCTTCCACCTTCAGTAGGCGTTAGGGTTATCCCATGTGCGAACGTTTTAGTTGACATTTCCCAGTAGTGATCCTATCTTCTGCGTATCCCAGCTGCGAACTGGGTGTTACGACATGTTAACTCATGAATACTCAACAGGAGACTATGCCTTATGGCTGCTTCGATTTCAATTTATATCCCCAAGGCTAAGGTAACGCCTAAAGAATTCAGTGAGCTGCAAGGCGTTAAGGTACGCACTGTGCGGTCATGGTGTGAAAAGGGCATTCTTTCACAGGATAAGAAAACTCATAAAAATGGTCGTACATCAATTCACTATCTCAAGTTCATTGAAAGACAGGCTCGTCAGGCATTAGGTCACAACCGTTTCCAGATAATTGTTGGCCGTGAACCGTCCTGAACCCAGTGGGGAACTCAGGCTTTCAA
The DNA here is from genome assembly GCF_016658625.1 of Pantoea sp. S62. Lineage (NCBI taxonomy): Bacteria > Pseudomonadati > Pseudomonadota > Gammaproteobacteria > Enterobacterales > Erwiniaceae > Pantoea > Pantoea sp. S62. Next base: position 203,617 of record NZ_JACVVI010000005.1, read on the forward strand.
AATTATCAATTTGAACGGTGCAAAACATGTACGATTATAAAGTTTCAGTACGAAACTATCTTGATGATGCCTGTCGCCAGTTTTCACTGGCACATAACGTCACAGAATTGGCTAAAAAAGTAGGAATGCAACCGGCCACACTGCGTAACAAGCTGAATCCGGACCAGTCGCACCAACTGACATTACCTGAACTGCTGGCGATCATCGATCTCACCGAAGACCCAACCATTCTGGATGGTTTTCTACGCCAGATTAATTGTCAGCCTTCTGTACCGGTAAACAACGCCCAACCTGAAAACATGCAGTTTTGTGCATTAACTGCCGTGGCCAGCGTCGGGGTAATCGCTGGGGAAGCGGTTTCAACGGAAAAGATGACCGTTGCACGCCGCAATCAGATTCTTAACAGAGCCAGTGATGCTATCCGCAGCCTGTCTTTACTCGTCTATTCCGTTGAAAGTCGTTTTCAAACCGTGCCGGTGTTGGCTGCTGCCGTTGATGTGGTAAGCGCGTCAATGCCTGGCATCGTTGTGTGAGGTGAATGTGTTCGTATTCGTAAACCTGTTAAAGCGCCAGTCGCCATCAAAACAGTTGCCTGCGTATGGGCATGGAACCATCCAGCTGCCTAACGGCCTGCGCTGGAATCCTGCTTTAACCCGAAAAAATCATGAGGCAAAGCATGAATGCAAATGATGAAAAATGGCTGGGCGTGCTGCGCCAGATGGTTTCTGGTCACAGCACACAGGCATACAGCGTCTGGGAACGGCTTAGCGAGAATCAGCGCGGAATTATTCTGCACGCCGCAGGTTTAAAGGCGCGTCACTGCCGTTATTCGTGGAGCCAGTTTACTGACCACGAGTTACATCAGATTAAGCGTGGCCTGCAGCGTTTGAAGTGCATGGTTGAAATGTTCAAGGGGCTGGGGCCGCTGGCGTTTCAACAGGAAAAGAAACCATCACCGAGCGCGCTACACGCAGCGCGATCAGTCCCTACAGTACCGGGGACACCAGTTCATGAACTGATAAAGGCGCGGCAGCAGCTGCGCAAACCCGCTGACAATCGCGCCCACTGAGGAAATATTATGAATATCATCACCGTTGAAAAAAAAGGGCTGCTTGAAGATTTCCGCGACTGGGGCGTTAACCCGGATTATGCCGAGTTCTTCCTGAGTAAGTGTGACACCGAAGGCGGCACAGTCGCGCTTAAGCAATTTGTATTTAACGACACTATCCAACTGGACGACAAAATTCAGTGGCTGCTGGTAAGTTCTGCTTTCTGGTGCCGTGCATTCCGTGAAGCAGAAACCCACACGCAGCAGACTGAAGCGCTGAGCGCAATCCGCGCAATTTACTTCGCAGCTGGCTTCCTTGGAGCATCGCCCGTTGTAGCGCTTATCCGGTCATGGTGGAGCGTGTCTTACGAATTACATTTGCTGTCATCGCCTAACCAGTCGCAGATGCAGGTAAAGCCTTTCCGTTCCTCAATTCTTAATTCGCTGTTTAACCGCTAATAACCCGACGCACGATTTTTTGGCTTTCCAACGGATAGCCGGGGATTCGTGCGCTCTTAATTGGAGAAATTGCCATGAGAATGACACGTCAGGATTTAAAAAAAGAAGCGGCCGGCAGCACTGAACTGGTTCAGGAGCTGTGCAGTCAGGCGCGTGTGGAAGGTGGCAAGGATGTGGCAACAAAGCTGTCAGGCCGCCTTGATCGCCTGGCAACACACGCCGCCAATAAAGGACTGTCTGCTGTTGAGATTGTTGAACTGATTCGGCAGGAAGCCGAAGCGATTGATGGCAAGGGCGGTGCGCTATGGCAGTAAAACCAACTCAGGAAGCGTTCACCCTTGCAATGTGTGTGCTGAAGTGTGCTCAAAAAACTAGCATTAAAGAGGCGGCTGACGAGCTGGAAAAGCTTTTTTATAGTCCTGAAGAGTTGCGAACACTGCATCAAACCCGCGAAAAGTGGCGGTGCTATCAAGACAGTTTACCAGCGTCAGCGACTTCAGAAACTCCGACGCAGCAACATACTCTGCGAGGTCAGTGCAGCTAATCGAACGGTATAAATAGCCGTCATGAAACAAAGCAATTTTATAAGAAGTTATGCCTGAATCGTTTTCCTGAACGGCAAGCCATTCCGTAATGCGGACGTCATGCGCAGGGCGTTCGCAATCTTTCAAATATTTGTTTTCCATAGCTTCCTTGAGGTAAATGTGAGCGTTCATGAAGTTCTAAATCATAATGGCCAGTATCACGCCGTCAATAAAATGCGGCGTGAGTTCTTTGCGCCTGGAGCACCGCAGGGCATCACCCATACAGAGCTTAAACTCTGGCATTGCGATTCCACCGATCATGAGTGGCGCAGCCAGTACCTGCATAACATTCCGGATTACCTGTCGGGATATTTTGGCCAGAAATATGAATCGCTTTTAAAGGCATCAAAAAACGGTCGCCGTCGTGCCAATACGTTCTTACGCAACACTATCGGTAAGAGCGTATTGCCACGTCTGAAACTCGTTAACGCAGCATGGCAGCGTGATTACTCAACCGGTATGCCTTCGCCTTTCAAAGATAACCTTGATGATTTGCCGGGCTATGACCGGGACCGTGTACGTGATCTGGCTTATAACATTGCCAGTCACTTAGGCGAGGCTTTTCACTCCTGGGCTGAAATGACCGCGCCCGACGATAAACCTGATGAAGACGAGTTGAAGCAGCGCACGGCTCAGGGTTATGTATTTCTGGCACAGGAAGCACTGAAATGCGGCACCACGCCGCCTTTCTGGCTATCCGTTAAGAAGACCGGCAGGATTAAGCGTCGCAACGCTGAAAGCGCTATTCTGCGCATGATGTCACCTGAATGGTGGCGGGTTCGTCTGCAGCGTCGTCGTGATCTGCACCGTGAGCATATGGCTATTGCCGTGGGGCAGGTTCAGAAGGCCGCCAGTCCCTACGTTTCACGCGGAACACTTGGAGAGTGGGCAGAACAGAAAAAGCGTAACCGCGAGTTTTTCAAAAAGTTTGATCTGGTTAATGAGGATGGTGATCGCATTGCGCTGGCCGATATGGTCAACCGCAGCAATGCTAATCCCGCTATTCGACGTTGTGAGTTGATGGCGCGTATGCGCGGGTTTGAGGATATCGCCAACCATGAAGGTTATGCCGGTGATTTTTACACGATCACCGCGCCATCACGTTTTCATGCCGTACACAGCAAAGGTGGGTTCGTTTCACAGTGGAACGGTGCCAACCCGCGCGACTCTCAAAAATATCTCTGTTCAGTCTGGGCAAAAATCCGGGCTGCGCTGTCCCGTGCCGGTATCCACGTTTTCGGCTTCCGCGTTGTGGAGCCGCATCACGATGGAACGCCACACTGGCACATGCTGCTTTTCATGCGTCCGGAACACGTTGACGAAGTGCGAGACATTATGTGTTACCACGCGCGGATAGCTGACAGTGAGGAACTGAACACAGAGAAGGCGTTAAAGGCGCGTTTTCATGTTGAGCCGATTGATCCCACTAAAGGCAGCGCGACGGGCTACATCGCAAAATATATCTCTAAAAACATCGACGGCTATGCGCTTGATGAAGAAAGCGACGGCGAAACGGGCGGAAATGCGCGCGAAATGGCAAAAGCTGTTTCTGCCTGGGCATCACGCTGGCGCATCCGTCAGTTTCAGCAGATTGGCGGTGCGCCGGTGACGGTGTGGCGTGAACTGCGCAGACTGGGTGACCAGCAGATTGAGCAGCCAGAAATGGATGCGGTTCTGGCATCTGCAAGCGTGGCGGTGGACTGGGCAGCATACACGCAGGCGCAGGGCGGTCCACTCGTTGCCCGGTGTGATCTGGTTGTTCGTCTGGCTTACGAAATTACGGAATGTGGCAACGAGTACGGTGAAGACGTTCAGCGGGTGCAGGGGGTTTACTGTCCGCGTGCTGCCGGTTCGGAAGTGCCAACACGTCTGGTTAAGTGGGAAAAGGTCGCCAAACTGGCCGAAGCGTCAGCGGAGGCTGGTTTTTCTGGCGGCAACGCCGCCCCTTGGAGTTCTGTCAATAACTGTACGGGGCCGAAGCGCCGCAGGTTAGAAGTGGAGCTGAAAGGCAGAGGGTTTGAGGGCAGTGATGAAGAAATTGACCGCCTCTTAACCGGGGCAGCAATCTCTTTCAGGGGGCATGGTCTTGTGAAGTATCAGGCGGAGCGGTTAATAGACGTTCCTGATACCAATGAAAATGAGTGCTGGCCGGGCTGGTCGTAGCCTAACGCCCGGTATTGCATAGCATTTATAGCGGATGAATCTTAAAAAAAAGGTTCATATTTTATTACACTTGCTATACTGTACGCATATCCAGTGTTTTGCGTGAGGGAGGATTAATGAAGGATTTTCTTGCGGTAGCGGTTCGTTTGCAACGTATTGAATTACTTACTAGAACCTTAGTAAATGATTTGTATAGTCAGGAGGATAAAGAGATGGCAGGGATGTGGATTGCAGAACTTGCTACGAACATGGCAGACGAAGTAAAGGCTAAAGTTCGTGAAACTAACAGCCCCTCGCCGGGGCTGTAAATCAGGCGGCAGTATTCGTCTGTAAGAGTTCTAAAGCGATCTGCTTTTGAAGCGGTGACATTGACGAGATAACTTGCTGAAGCAGTAAATCGCCTTTCTTAGCGCTAGGGCTAAGGGTATGCGAAAAAGTAAGATTCATTACAAATGTGTGGCCGCATTCAACGTCTGAACAGCTGCAATAGATATCTGCCAGCTCTTTATGTTTCCGGTTGGTTTTACGAATCACAGCTTTTGAACCGCACTCTGGGCACTCAATTTTTAACACGCGCATATTTGCGGCTCCGGCGTTATAAGTTTGCCTGGATTTTATCCGATTACGCCTCATGCCGCATCCTTGTTCTTTGATTGCTGGGAAAATTTCAGGTGAAGGTGTTCCGGTATTTCCGGATCACCGTTCACCGCCATCATGAGGCGGCGCTGAAGTGGTGCCACCTCGTTTTTCTTATAGGTGGCTTCCACTTTTTCCGGGTCACCCAGGCCGGAAGTGTTCTGCGGGATAATCCCCGCAAGCCCAGCCGGAAAGCGGTGAGCGTTCAGCACGTCCTGTGCGCTGATGTTCTTCACGTTGGCAAATTCATCTTTCGCGCCAATATCCCCCATCTGGATAAACTGCACGCCTTCCTTATCACCGCCGGGGATATTCACCAGAATAGTGCTGAAGTTGCCGATCCCTTTGCTGTTGGCCAGCTGCTGCTCAATTTCTTCTTCTACTTCATCCGTCATGTTCGGGTCCGTGGTGTAGAGGATGCCGCCGGTGTGTGCGCCATTGTGATAGTACCGGCGGCGGAAAATCACCGCTTCGCTGTTAAGCAGGGCAGAGTGAATGCCGCCGATATAATCCGGCAGGCCGTAAATCTGCTGCTGCGGGTCATACATCCTGATAAAAATCACATCCTTTTCAGCGTATACCAGCGGTTCACCTTTCTGCAGCACCACAAATTCACCATCCCTGCGGCGGCGCATATACAGGCCGGGCATCGGTTCCAGGGCAACCACGTCGCCCCAGCCGTTGCGGATTTTAACGAGCGCCAGATCCCCGAACGTAAGCAAATCCATCGCGCCAGCCTCAAGGCTGTCAAATGTCAGACCGCCGCCCAGGTAATCCGACAGCACCATATTTTTACGCGCGTGCAGGATGCCACCATGCTGGCCGTTGAGATTTACCAGCTGCGCCAGTGCAAGGCGATCAATCGGCAGGCTGTAGTGGTCAAAATCGTTGTCATACCACACGTCGCGGTAATCGGTGCCGGTGGTCAGGACCGGTTCAGGCTTGCCGAAGCGCAGCACTGACATTTTGCGCTTACCTGCCGCCTGCTGTGCGCCGCTGGCGCGTTGCTTATATCGTTTTTTCATGCTGCCTTCTGAAACTTCCATTTGGATTTAGGTTTGTGCTCGTAGTTGAGCGGCTCGTTGTCCAGACCGTGCATAATTGCCCAGGCTGCTTCTGCGTGGCCGGTTTCAGCCGTGCGATCAGCGACGAAGGTCACCGCGCTGCCTGATTTCGTGACGGCGCGCCGGATAGACATAAACGACGCGGCCACTTCCTTCAGATCCGCATCCCATTCAATGCGGCCGCTTTCAATGACGTCTGCCGCCTTAAGCACCAGGCGATTCTTAGTGCTCAGGTCGTAGCGGATAGGTTTAAGCACGCGCATGGCAAAGGGGTGAATGTTGTCGTAAACGCCCTGGCCAATGCCGGTCACGTCTACGCCCAGATAGGTGAAGTTGTACCGGGTAAAGAGTTTTTTGATTTCGCTGGCCTGATGACGGAAGTTCATGCCGCGCCAGTTGATGATGGCCAGCACGCGGAATTTCTCACCGGCCAGCACCGGCGGGGCCATAATCACGAATGTAGACAGGTCGCCGGAACGGGCAGGGTCATAACCGCCCCAGACAGGACGATCGCCAAACGGGCGGCGCGCTTTCGGGTCGTGGTCCTGCCAGAACGTGATATCAGTGCCGCATTTTTCCAGGTCGGAAAAGCTGAACACCGCGTCTTTACTGTCAACGAAGACGCACATGTACAGCATATCGAACGTGTCTTTGCTGTAGCGGTTGCGCAGCTTGTCGATGCTGGCGAGGTTAAAGCCGTTAGCAATCGCGTCTTCCATCGTGATGACGTAGCGCCACTGGCCATCGGGGCAGAGGCGTCCGCCGTCGCGCATGGCGTTAAACGTGGGAAACACCACGGCGGCGCGCTTTTTACTGCCTTTTTTCCACTCCTCACCGGTCCAGAACGGGTAAGCCTGATGAGTTTTGGCTGACGGCGTTGAAAAGTAGGTGGTGCGCCATTTGTCGTGTGTGGCCATCGCAGACGCCACTTCATTCAGCCGCGCGAAGTTCGGCACCCAGAAATATTCGTCACAGTAGAGGTGGCCGCTATATGACTGCGCCGTGTTCTTATTCGTGGACAGAAAGCGCAGCTCTGCGCCGTTGCTCAGGCGGATAGGGTTGCCGGTGAGCGTGATGCCGAAGTATTCCTGTGCGATGTTGACGATGTATGAGCGGAAAACCTCCGCCTGCGCACGCGAAGCGGAAAGGAAAATCTGCGGGTCACCGGTCAGCACGGCGTTTTCAAACGCCTCAAAAGCAAAATACCAGGTCGCACCGATCTGGCGGCTTTTGAGGATGTTGCGCACCTGTTGGCCAATGTTCAGGCGCAGGTGTTTCTGGTAGCCAAACAGGTGTTCTTCAGCCCATAAGTTCAGGTCATCTTCCGTCAGTCCGGATACGTCGTTTTTATTGTATTTGCGCTTACTGCGCGGCTGATCACCTTCCTCTTCGCTGCCGCCGTTGCTGCAGCCTGCAGATGCCGGGCGCGCGGCGGCCAGCTTCTCTTTGTGTTTGTTATGCTGCGCGCGCAGCTTTACTGAATGGGCAATCAGCTGATCCAGTTCTTTCAGTTCCAGTTCTGTTTTGCCATCGCGTCCGGTCAGCAGCTGGATGCGGCGCTCAATCGCATCTTCCGTGCTTTCGTGGCTCAGCATGTCTGCCCAGCCTTCCTTTTCAGCCCAGTAATAAATAATCCGCGCATTCGGCAGATTTAATTCACTGGCAATTTCCTTCGGCGTATACCGCCTTAAATACAGGGCGCGCGCAACGCCGCGTAATTCATCACTGTATTTAGCCATCAAATATTCATTCCTTTATTTGCCTGAACGCTATTATGCCGATGCAGAGTAAATAAAAATCCCGCTTTGATTCTTTATGGTTCGCTTAATTGCTGTTATCCGAACGCAGTGGAATTTGTCAGGGTGCGGCAGGCGTTTAAATCATTAATAATGGCTCTGCTGTTACGGAGGGCAGGAAAATATATGTCACAGTTATGTACTGACTGGCTGTGTATTGCCACCGAGGGAGATACGGTTGACCGCCGGGAATTAAAACGGGAATGGTTAATTGATGCTGCTGAAACATATGACCCTGAATTATACGCCGCACTTATTTGGCCGGAGCATGAACGCGATTACGGAAATGGGGGCTGCGTAAAACAGGTGATGTGGCAGGAAGGTGATGACGGGCTGGTAAGGCTTTACGCAAAAATCAGTCCGAATATGAGCCTGATTGAAGCCAATAAACGCGATCAGCTTCTTTATTTTTCGGTAGAACTGACCGAAGACGGAAACTTTCGCGGCACAGGGCGCAGCTATCTCGAAGGGCTGGCGGCAACGGACTCGCCTGCCAGCGTGGGCACTTCACGTATGCGCTTTAGCCAGCGCAAAAAAATCAAACCCGGCTGCTATCGCTATAAGTTTGGCCGGAATGGAAAAGTGGAACAGGAAACAAAAATGAAAAACTGGCAAAAGCTGTTTGGCATTCAGCCTAAAAAATTCGCTGAAGATGACGTGAATACTGACGCGCCTGAAGACAGCGACAAATTACAGGCGCTGGCTGAAGCCCTGAATAATCTGGAAGGCCGTGTGTCTGCAATCGAAACGCAGCTGGCTTCCACGCAGGAAGATGTGGATACCATTGCCGAAGTGGTGGATACGCAGGAATTTGCAACGCTGCGTGAAAACATCGGGGCAGTCATTAAAAACTTTGGAAAGCTGGATAACAAGATTACCCAGTTGCCGAAGCGTAATCCCGGCGATAAGCAGGAAAGCCGCAAATTTAAATTCATCTAATTTCGCCTTCGTCAGGGAAGTTTCTATAAATCGCATTATTTGCGAGAGGGTTATTTATGAAGTTAAACAAACGCGCACTGGCATTCATTGACGCTTTCTCTGCCGGTCTGGCTGAGCATTACGGCGTGACGAATCCGGCCCGCGCATTCAGCCTCACCGATCCGCAGGAAACCAGCTTACGCGCTGCGCTGCTGGAGTCCGTAGAGTTTCTTGATCTGATCACCATCGCGGATGTGGACCAGTTAAGTGGTCAGGTCGTTCAGGTTGGCAAATCTGGATTACATACCGGGCGCGTGGCTGGCGGGCGTTTTCGTCGCAAAGTCGGTGTAGACGGCAACGATTACAAGCTGGTCGAAACGGATTCATGCGCCGAACTTCAGTGGGATTTGCTGTCGCTGTGGGCAAACGCCGGTGATGAAGGTGAGTTTTTCCAGATGGTGCAGACGTTTTCAAACCAGGCGTTTGCGCTGGACATGCTGCGCATCGGCTTTAACGGCAAAGAGGTGGCGACGACAACCGATCCGGATAAAAACCCGAACGGCGAAGACGTGAATATCGGTTGGCATCAGCGCATGAAAGGCTTCAAAGACGGGTTCCAGATTATGACCGATGCGGTCACCCTGGACGATGCCGGTGATTATCGCTCGCTGGATGCGATGGCCTCTGACCTGATTAACGCCAAAATTCCGGCACAGTTCCGTAACGATCCGCGTCTGGTGGTGCTGGTCGGGGCCGATCTGGTTGCGGCGGAGCAGTACCGCCTGTATCAGAAGGCGGACAAGCCCACGGAGAAAATCGCCGCGCAGATGCTGGGCAGCACCATTGCCGGGCGCACCGCGATTATTCCGCCGTTTATGCCGGGCAAGCGCATGGTGGTCACGCCACTGTCAAACCTGCACATCTACACGCAGCGCGGCACGCGTCAGCGTAAGGCGGAGTTTGTGGAAGACCGCAAACAGTACGAAAACAAGTACCTGCGCAATGAAGGTTACGCCGTTGAGGAGCCGGAGCTTTATGCGGCCATTGACGAAGATGCGGTGACCATCGGCAAGGTGACCGAACCGGCAGAGGGCTGATTATGAGTCTTTCACCCGCACAGCGACACAGCCAGCGCGTGGCCATGCAGCAGCAGCAGGCGCGGCTTGAGGAAGTGAACACCACGGCCAGCCTTCACCTGCAGATGCAGCAAATCATGGAAGACGTGGCGGTATTACGCAGCCTCGATACCACGGCAGAGCGCGTGGCAATGAAGCGTGATGTGCTGCTGCCGAAGTGGATGCCCACGGTCGAAAGCTATCTCGAACTGGGCCGCGTGTATGCCAATCCGGTGTTTGCGTACTGCGTCGTCTGGCTGTTTGACGTAGGCGAGTTCGATCAGGCGCTGGACTGGGCAGACATTGCCATTGCGCAGGAGCAGGCCACGCCGGAAAACATCAAATCACGATTCCCGGCTTTTGTGGCCGATCAGATGATGAACTGGGCAGAGCAGGCCAGCCAGGCGGGTGAAGACTTAGAGCCTTATTTCTCGCGGACGTTTGAGAACGTTACGCAGCGCTGGCGGCTGCACGAGGAGATTACCGCTAAGTGGTTCAAATTCGCGGGGCTTCTGCTGCTGCGTGATGAATCAGGACAGGCGCGGGCGGCGGCTTCAGATAGCGTCGAAACGCTGTCTGAAGCTGACCGGCTGCTGGCGGCCGCCGAGGCGAAGTATCACAGAGCAGGCGTAGGCACGATGCGCAAAACGATTGCGGCGCGCATCCGGGCGCTTACGGCTGAATAACGACTACCGCAAGCCGGGTGGGCGCGGATGAGGGCAGAACACGCAGTGTAATGCGCCGTGGATTCCGGTCAGCCCACCTTTTTAAGGGGGATTTTATGTTCAGTGGCAAGCCGATTGAATACCAGGACAGCCCGCTGACCAATGACGGATTCTGGCCGGATATGAACCTGTCAGACTTCCAGCGCAGCCGCAGTATTCCGGCTGACGTAGACGCGGAAACAGTGGCGAATGCGCTGCTTACGTCGGCAGCGGAGGTAAACAGCGGGCTTGCCGGTGTGCAGGAAAAGCACCGGGCGGCAGGATACCAGACCGCTGCTGACGTGCCGGGGGTCAGCATGAACGGCATCAGTCAGCTGGCGGCGCAGTATAAAAAGGCGGTGTATGCCAGGGCAAAAGCGGACCTGATGGGTGAGTTTGCGTCTGTTGGCCGCCGCGAGTCGCATCCGGGACAGGAGAGCGATGAAACGCGCAAGGGATTGCTGGCGGAGGCGTCGGTGACTATCCGCCTGATTAAGGGGCTTAAGCGCGCCACGGTGAGGCAGGTATGAGCACAGAAAGTCAGCTTGAATCACTGACCAGCTTTATTAAGTCAGAAATGCCACAGCGTGCCATGCAGTCATTCACCAGTGAAATGACGGGACTTAAAACCATTCCCGCCGCGCGTGATATGGGGCTGGGGCAGGTGCAGCTTTCGGTGATCCGCTATGACGCAGAGCTAATCTGGGAGCGCTTCCCGTACCGTGAGTGTGATCCGCGTCTGCTGATGGCGCTGCTGGAAGTGTGGCAGGCGACTGATACAGAGGACCGGGATTTATTCAGCCAGGTCGGCATCACTAATGCCGATCCGGACTGGGACATTGAGCTGATAGACGAGGAAGCCGCAATTGTGACCGTTACGGTGCCGATGGCGGAACGGCTGATTATCGTGCCGGACGAAAACGGGCCGGTTCCTTATCAGGGCGGACGCTACCGGCTGGCCGATCCGGAAATCTGGACGGCGCTGAGCGCGATGATTTACACGGAGGTTGAGGAGTGATTTTCGGGGCGGAGATTAACGCCGCGCAGCTGCGTGACATGCGCCGCGAGATTGCAAAGCTGGAGCTGCCCGACAAAAAGCGCCAGCGGCTTATCTGGCGCATGGCGAAATATGGCGTGATCCCGGCGGCAAAGCGCAACGTGCGTAATCAGCAGTCACCGGACGGCACGCCGTGGCAGGCAAGAAAAACGCGACGCAGGGGGAAGATGCTGCGCAATCTGCCGAACCTGCTGCATATCCGCGAAATGCCCGAAATTGAAGCCGTCCGGCTTTATCTGCAGGGCGGCGGATACCGAAATGGGGACAAAGCAGTACCGGCAGGGACCGTGGGTTACGCGCAGCAGGAAGGCATGAAAACCAGCGTCAGGGCGCGCGGTAAGGGTCGCACCGCACCGGCAGGGAAAATGGCCACGCTGGCGCAGGCTAAACGGCTGCGAAAGCTGGGCTACAGGGTAAGGCGCGGTAAGCGCTGGCGTAAGCCGCCGTTTAAGGAAATTACCGAAACGATGGGATATGCGCAGGCCGGTCTGCTGATCCGCAAGCTGACAGGGCGGGCGGCAAAAACGGTATGGACTGTCGATGTGCCGTCCCGTCCGTTTCTTGGGATGGGCAGCGACGATTTCAATAAGGCGCTGGCGCGCCAGCTGCAGGCCATTGGCTACGGCTGGGACGTTAATGCGCAGGATATCAGGGGAAGGGTATGAGCTGGCCAAATGTAACGGTCAATCAGCTTAATCAGCTGCAGGGTGAAACAAAGGATATTGAGCGCGTCGTGCTCTTTATCGGACGCGGCGCAACTAACGCCGGGAAGACGCTGGCGGTTAATACGCAGACCGATTTTGATGCGCAGCTGGGTGCGGCGGATTCGGTGCTGAAAAGTCAGGTTATGGCCGCGCTGGAAAATGCCGGTCAGAACTGGTCCGCATTCGTTCACGTCCTGGCCGAAGATGCAGAGCTGTCGGCATGGGCAGATGCCGTACTGAGCGCGCAGCAGGTGGCATCCGTGGAAGGGGTCGTGTTGTGCGCGGATGTTCCGGATAAGAAAGAGATTAACGCTGCCGCCTCGCTTCGCAGCGCGCTGCTGGCGAAGTTCGGACGCTGGGTGTGGTTCATTCTGTCAGTTGGCGGTCCGGAGACTGGCGAAGCCTGGGCGGATTATCTGACGCGCATGAGTAAGCTGCAGAGCGGAATTTCTGCGTCAGCGGTGCAGCTGGTTCCGCGCCTGTGGGGCAATGAGCCGGGCGTGCTGGCAGGTCGCCTCTGTAACCGCGCCGTGACCATTGCTGACAGCCCGGCGCGCGTGAAAACCGGGGCGCTGGTAAGTCTGGGCAGTGACAGCCTGCCGGTAGATGGCACTGACAAAGTGCTTGAGCTGGCCACGCTGCAGGCGCTGGAAAAGCTGCGTTTCAGCGTGCCGATGTGGTATCCGGATTATGACGGGCTTTACTGGTCCGACGGGCGCACGCTGGATGTGGAAGGCGGGGATTATCAGGTTATCGAGTACGTGCGAATTGCTGACAAAATTGCACGCCGCGTGCGCCTGCTGGCCATCGCCCGAATCGCTGACCGCACGCTGAACAGCACGCCGGGCAGCATTGCCGCCGCGCAGCAGAGTTTTGCGAAGCCGCTGCGTGAAATGTCGCAGTCAGTCCAGATTAACGGCATCCGTTTCCCCGGTGAGGTGAAATCGCCGCGCGACGGTGACGTATCAATCAGCTGGAAAAGCGCTAAACAGGTGGAGATTTATATCGTGATGCGTCCGGTTGAATCACCAAAGGAAATTACCGTGGGGCTGCTACTGGATACCAGCCTGGACAGCACTGAGGGGGCAGCATGAGTCAGCGCATCAGCGGTCAGTCATTCGATGTAAACATCGACGGGGAATTACTTCACGTCGAAAAAATCTCACTCGATATCACGGACAGCACGGCGGCGGCGTCCACGCGCGGCGTCCCTGACGGACACGTAGCCGGGGAAGTCGCTGCAGAAGGTGAGATTGAGCTGAGCAGCAAAACCTTTCAGCAGCTGACCGCGAAGGCGCGTGCCGCCGGGTCATGGCGCGGCATCGATACGCTGGACTTTCTGTTTTATGCGAAGGTCGGCAGCGAAGAAACGAAGGTGGAAGCCTTTGGCTGCAAACTGGTGCTGAGTAACGTGCTGGATATCGATCCGAAGGGCGGCGCTGTCAGCACGCACAAGGTGAAGTACTTCGTGACCAGTCCGAAGTTCGTGAATATTAACGGCGTGCCGTATCTGGAAGCGGCGGCAACGGAAAGCCTGATCAGCTAACGGGGATACGATGCAGGACCATGAAAAAACACTGATGCAGCTGCTGGTGCTCGGCGGGATTATCGCGCTGGGCAAGGTGCTGGCCAGTAATGAAAAAATCACGCCGCGCCTGATTGTGGGGCGCGTCATTCTGGGGTCGGCCATTTCGGTCGCGGCAGGTGCGGCACTGGTGCAGTTCCCGGATATGTCGCCGCTGGCGGTGAACGGGGTCGGGGCGGGACTGGGGATTCTGGGTTATCAGTTCTGCGAAATGTGGTTGCGCCGCCGTCTGGGTGGCGACGATAAGGAGAAGTGAAAGTGACGCTATCGGAAAAGCAGCAGTTATTTACCGGGCTGATTGCACAGCTGATCACCTGGGCAAATGATCGCGGGATGCGCCTGACGTTCGGGGAGGCATACCGCACGCCGGAGCAGGCCGCGCTGAATGCGAAGAAGGGCAGCGGCATCGCCAACAGTCTGCACACGCAGCGGCTGGCGGTGGATTTTAACCTGTTTGTTAACGGCGAGTATAAAACCCGCACCGAGGATTACCGGGCGCTGGGTGAATACTGGGAATCACTGGGCGGCAGCTGGGGCGGGCGTTTTAAGTCGAATCCGGATGGTAACCACTTCAGCCTTGAGCATAACGGTGTTCGCTGATGGCCAGAAACGTGCTGTTTTTGCTGGCCGGTCTGGGGCTGGCGTTTCTGGCAGGTTGGACCGGCGCGGAGTGGAAGCGCGACAGCATGGAGCTGGTCGCAGAGCGTGCCGCCGGGATTGCCGCTGACAGGGCGCGTGATCAGTTGCAGGGCGTGGCAAGCGAATCCGCCAGGCAGCTTGAAAACAAACTGGAGGAATTAAAAGGTGCGATACCGGCAGGCATCCGCGCTGAACTGGATAAGCCCGTTTTCAGTAATGATTGTCTGTCTGGTGATTATTTCAGGCTGTACAACGCCGCCAGTGAAAACGCAGAGCATACCCTATCAGGAAAATCTAAAAACAAAATGTCCCGTTAATCTTCCCCGATTAAACGGCACCAACGGCAGAGCCGCAGCAGAATTATTAATTCAGTGGATTGATATTTATTCAACCTGCGCGGCGCGCCATAACCAGCTTATTGACGAAATTAATTTAAGAGAGAAGAAAGCATGAGTGATAAAAAAATTGAAATGACCATCGCAGGCAAAGACGTTTCTTTTACGCCGAACGTCACCGCCTATAACAAATATATCAACGAAATCACGATGGGAAATAAAGTTTCCCCGGCGCATAACTTTCTGGTCCGTATTGTAACGCCGGAAACAAAAGACGCGCTGCAGGAATTACTGGCGCTGCCGGGTGCGGCATTACAGATTGTGGGTAAGGTGCTGGAAGAATATACACCTGAGCTGGAAATCACCGTAAAAAACTAAGTGAGCGGGTCCGTAATATTGACGCCAACGGACTCGAACAATATCTGATTTTACGCCGTCGCTGGCTGCCCGGAGAGGATGACAGCGTGGATAACCTTGCCGCCGCGCTGTGGCTTGATAACCGGCACTGGGAAAACCAGCGCATTGCCATAGCAAACGGCATTGCGCTGGCGTTTAAGGGAAGCGAATGAAACAGCTGGAATTTACGTTATCGCTGATCGACAAGGTAACGCGGCCGCTTCGTCAGGCACAGGCAGGCGTCACGGAATTTGCAGACCAGTCCCGCTCAGCGTTTCAGCGCGTTGGTGTTGGCGGCGCGGCGCTGTGGGGCGTGGGTCAGGCCATCAAAGGCGCGCTGGGTCCGGCCATTGAAATGTATGACGCGCTGCAGGAGCAGACCGCGCGCGGCATCGACAGCACAGCGCTGCAGCAGGTTGAAAAGGACGCGAACCTTTTTGCGATGACCTACGGCAAAAGCGCCGTGGAGTTTGTGCAGTCAACGGCCAGCATTAACGCCGCCATAAGCGGCCTGACCGGTGACGAGCTGCCGAAGGTTACCCGGATTGCCAACCTGACCGCCGCTGCGCTGGGTAGTACAGCAGCGGAGTCGGCAGAGTTCATGGGGCAGATGTTCGGCAACTTCCGTGAGGATGCGGAGCGCCTGGGCAACGTGCAGTTTGCGGAGCAGCTTTCGGGGAAAGTGGCGTTTATGCGTCAGCGCTTCGGCGTGGAAATGGGCGCAATTAAAGATTTGATGGAGGGCGCACGCGGCGTCGGCACAAACTACGGCATCGGCCTTAATGAGCAGCTTGCCGTGATGGGGGAGCTGCAACGCACGCTGGGTACAGAGGCGTCCGGTTCGTATGAAGGATTCCTGACCGGTGCTGAGGAAGGCGCGAAAAAGCTGGGCATGAGCTTCAAAAATGAATCCGGAAAGATGCTGTCCATGCCGGAAATCCTGATCAAGCTGCAGGCTAAATACGGCGCGAGTATCACCGGCAACGTGGAGGCGCAGAAGGCGCTGGATGATGCGTTCGGTGACAGTTCAGCGGTGGTCAAACAGCTTTGGGGCAACGTGACCGCACTGCAGCGAAACATCACCGAGCTGGGCGGCAATGACGGGCTTAAGCGCACGCAGGAAATGGCCGCGAAGATGGTTAAGCCGTGGGACCGGTTTATTCAAATTCTGGAAGCCATCCGGCGCGTGATCGGTCTGACGCTGATTCCGGTGATTTATCCGCTACTGAACCGCCTGGCGGATATGGGGCAGACGTTCGCGCGCTGGATGCAGATGTTTCCGAACATCGCGCGCGTGGTCGGATATGTGGCGCTGGCCGTGCTGAGCTTTGCCGGTGCAGGCGCGGTGGCCAATATCGTGATGGGCATGGCCACGTTTGTTATGACCGGGCTGCGCGGCATCGTGATGGGGCTGCTGCTGGTAACGCGCCTTTACACCGGGGCGATCTGGCTAGCTGGGGCAGCGGTTAAGGCTTACGCGATAGTTATGCGAACCCTGCGCGGCGTACTGCTGGCCGTGCGCATGGCATCGGTAATGACCGGTGTGGCCATTAACTTCATGAGCTGGCCGATTTTGCTGATCATTGGCGCAGTTGCATTGCTGGCCGCAGGCTGCTATCTGCTGATCGCGCACTGGGATGCAATCAAAGCCGCCGTGATGAACACCGAAGCCTTTCAGGTTGTATCCGGCGCGGTGGCCGCTGTAGCCGGTGTATTTGGCAAAGCCTGGGCGTTTATCAGCGAAGGCTGGCAGAGTTTCGTGTCGCTGCTGTCCGGTTTTTCCGTGACGCAAACGCTGGGGAATATGGCCAGCGGGATAATGAACCTCTTCGCGAACCTGTGGGACAACATTAAAAAAACCGCGCTGAGTTCACTGAACTGGATTATCAGCAAAATAAATAAAATTCCCGGCGTGGATATTGCGGAATTTGGGGAGCCTGCCGCACCGCCGCCGCGCGTCGAAAATAACCTGACAACCGGCGGCCAGTTAAAAGGTGTTGAGACAGGCGGAATTAATAAAACCATTTCCAGCAGCAGCCGGAGCGTAACGGATAACAGTAAACGCATCGAAAAAGTGGAAATTAATACAGGTGGCGGCATGACGCCGCAGCAGCTAATGGAATGGCAGGAGCTGGCGGGATGAGTGAATTACTGTATATCGATCTTCTGATTGAAAACGGAAACTTTGTTTTAAATACCGGTAAAGAACCGGTCACCTGTAATAACCGAAAAAGTATTCAGCAGGATATTGCACACGCAATCCTTGAATCCGGGCTGCTGACGGAGTTAATCGCGGAGCGCAGCCCGACGATGCGTGCGGATATCCTGACGCGGCTTGAATTACTGATTGAGGACGATGAACGGATTATCCCCGGCACCATTGAGCTGACAGAAGAAAGCCTGTCACGCCTCTGGGTGACGGCCAGCACATACGATTTCGGCGCACTGTCTTACGGGGTGGATATATGACGGACAAACCGCAGGTGGATTTTACGCAGGTAGTAAAAGAAAGCGGGATGCCGGTGACTGAAGCGGAGCTGAAAGCGCGCTTTACGGCTATTGCCGCGCAGGAGGGGCTTATCACCAACACGTCGCGCATGTCGCCGTTCTGGCGACTGGTCACGGCCATTATCACCGCGCCGGTGCTCTGGCTGGCAGACGTCATGATCAATACGGTGCTGGTGAATATGTTCGTGGCCACGGCAGGCGGCCAGATGCTGCGCCTGCTGGCGTGGGCGGTCAACGTCACGGCAAAACCGGCCAGCCGGGCTGAGGGCGTGATCCGGTTCACTAAGGAAAGCGCCGGGGCAGATGTGACCGTGCAGGCCGGTACGCGTATCCAGACTGAGCGCATTAATGGCGTGGTTTACGAGCTGGTGACCGTTGCTGATTTCACCATTCCGGCAGGGGTGGCCAGCGCGCTGATCCCGGTGCGTGCGTCAGATGTGGGGGCCGCCTGGAACCTTGCGCCGGGTTATTACCGCATCCTGCCGGTGGCCGTCACCGGCATCACGCAGGCGGAGAGTGAGGAAGACTGGCTGACCGTGCCGGGCGCAGATGAAGAGAGTGATGACGAGCTGCGCGAGCGCTGCCGCAATCAGTTTAACCTGGTGGGTAACTACCATACAGACGCGGTTTACCGCTCAATGATTGCCGGGGTAGTAGGGCTGAGCATTGATCGGATTTTCTTCCTGCACGATGCGCCGCGCGGGCCGGGAACGGCAAATGCTTATCTTCTGCTGGATTCCGGCGTGCTGTCAGAGCCGTTTATTACGGCGGTGAATGACTACATCAACACACAGGGCCATCACGGCCACGGTGATGATATGCAGTGCTTCGCAATGCCGGAAACCCGGCACGATCTGAGCGTGAAAATGTATCTCAAGAACCTGGACAACGTAACAGCCGAAAATCAGGCGCTGCTGATAAAAAACGCCGGAAACCTGATCCGCAGCGCATTCCGCGAAAACGCTGACTATGACGTTAAAAAGACGTGGCCCTACGCACGCTTTTCATTTTCGAATCTTGGGCGTGAGCTGCACAGGACGTTTCCGGAGGTCGATTCGGTCATCTTTTCGCTGGACGATATCGTCAGTGATCTGAGCGTGCCGCGTCTTAACAGCCTGACAGTGAGCATTGAACATGACTGATTTCGATAAAAAGCTGGCCGGGTTGCGTCTGCCCACGTGGATGCGCAAAGGGGAGCCAGACAAACTTCTGAAAGCCGCGCGCCGATTCTGGGCGCAGGTTTACGGCTGGATTACGTGGCCGGTCAGCCAGTTTGATCCGCTGACCTGTTCTGAACCGCTGCTGAATCTGCTGGCGTATGACCGGGATATTACCCGCTTCAACGGTGAGCCGCTTTCACTGTTCCGCAGGCGCGTAGCGTTTGCGTTTATTAACGCGCGCGATGCCGGGTCCGTGGCAGGGTTTATCAGCATTTTTGAGCGTCTGGGGATTGGCTATGTGGAGCTGGTCGAGCGCCAGCCCGGCATTGACTGGGACGTAATACAGGTGCGGGTTTCAGACAGCCAGATTGCGGACAACGCGCAGCTGCTGCTTCAGATTATCCAGCAATACGGCAGGACGTGCCGCCGCTATCAGTTTGAGGTGATCACCTCGCAGCCATTCGCCATCCGTGCAGGCTGGGACCAGGGTGAATATGTGGTATATCCGGCGCGCATCGCCGGGGCGGACGTGGCCAGCGCGACGTTCAGCGCAGGAATTTAAGGAAAAACTATGTCACAGACAGTTATCACGACAGCATTTGAGCAGTGGAAAGCGCGCCAGGCGGAATCCGGTGAGCCGGTTTTACTGGATGGGTTTATTTTTGCGAACGTGCCGGGCCTCGATCCGGCTAAGCCGGTAGACCGCAGTGAGGGCATCCCGCCAGAGGCACAAATCGTTCACCGGCAGGCGGTCACGCGCAAAGGCGTGGTGAATCAGAATGCGGTGGTGCATTCGGTGGTACTGGGCGCGGACACGGGCGATTTTACGTTTAACTGGATTGGCCTGGTGAACAGCGCAACCGGCACGCTGGCCATGATCGTACATGCCCCGGCACAGCAGAAGCTGAAAACGCGCGAGGGCCAGCAGGGCAACGTTCTGACACGTTCATTCCTGATGGAGTACAGCGGCGCACAGCAGGAAACCGATATCAGTACGCCAGCGGAAACGTGGCAGATTGATTTCACCGCGCGCATGGGGGCGATGGATGAACGTCAGCGGCTGGAAAACACCGATATTTACGGCCCGGCGGCGTTTTTCGGTGACGGCTGGCTGGTCGGCAAAAGCGGCACGCAGTTTTTTGTTTCCCGTGGTGCGGGATACGTGGGCGGCCTGCGCGCCCAGCTGGATGCTGACCAGAATATTACGGTCGGCGTGAAGCCGGTAAAAGTATGGCTGGACGTGTGCTTTACCGGGACGCTGGCCAGCGTCTGGGGCGTGCAGAGCAAAATCACTGTGGCGGCTGATCTTGCTGATTATGAGCTGGACGGTGTTAAGCATTACGTGTCCGCGCTGGCGAGCATTGACGCTGCCGGGAATATCACAGACCTGCGCCCCAAGGGGTCGCTGGATAATCAGCAGGCCAGTGATGCGCTGAGAAAACATGAGCAATCACGCAATCACCCGGATGCGACACTTAAAGAAAAGGGCTTCGTTCAGCTGAGCAGTGCAACAGACAGCGCCAGCGAAACGGCTGCAGCAACGCCTAAAGCGGTAAAAGCGGCAAACGATAATGCCAGTTCGCGACTGAAGGCATCTGAAAATCTTAAAGACCTTGCTGATAAAAACGAAGCGCGAAAGGCTCTTTCACTGGATCAGGTCGGTAACTACAAAGCCGTGCAGGCTAATGGCGGTAAACATTCTTCAGGCGCACACAGTATTTTTATTGACTGGGGCGATGACGGAAAGCTGCACGCGACAGTGGATACAACAGATGTAGGGGCGCTATTTACCACGGCTAACCCGCCGAGTGCGGCACAAACTGGCGCTTATCCTGTCACCGGCGGCACGCTGAATGAGGAAGCCAGCGTTACCGTAATTTCCAATACCAAAAGTGGTAACACGGGACAGGCACTTTATGCGCCTTTGTTTCGATCCTGTCTCAAAAACCGAGGCGGCGACAGGGATTTTAAGGATGGCGCGTCGGCCTGTTTTCGCATGGTTGAAGTTATCGGCAATTATGCGTTTGCAGAGGTTCTGGTGGATGGTTTTGGCGTGGTCCATTCCTTTGCATTCCGCAATGACGGTAGTTTCAGGGCACCGGCCGCGCTTTACGCAGGAGGGGCCATTGTCTCTACCGATGGCAATGTTTACGGCTCTATCTGGGGAGGATGGATTAGCAACTGGATTAACGGCCAACTTGGTAACGTAAATAACACTATCAACGCGGTAAATGGCAGAGCTAATGATGCCTGGAACAAAGCAAATGATGCGCAGCTGAACAGGGTTCAGGATGTTGCTCTGGGTGGTGAGGGCGCATTCCTCATTGTTAAAAACGGCCAGCAACGTGTTCCCGGTGGTTGTGTGATGACCGGCTGGAATTATGAAGGCGATAACCCCGGCGGGGATACGGTGTTTTACCGTCCCATTCAGAAATATGTCCCGTCAATGGGATGGGTAAATGTAGGGCATACGGCATGATGTTAATACTCAAAAATTTCACGCAGTACATTCCGGAATATGCGGATTTAATGATCCCCGCGCTTTATTTTCAGAGTGAGAAAGGTGAGGACTGGTATTTTCACCGTATGCGCTTCAGCGATGACACGCTTAAAGTCTGCTTTGACAGCGACGGCGTGATCCGTTCTTTCGGGTTTGACGCATCGCGCCTTTACCCTGGCGGATATTCCGTTGCTGAAGTCGAAAAAGAAGCGGTTCCCGAAGGTATCTCAATTGATGGTTCATGGATGTTTGACGGTTCCGCAATCGTCCCGCGCACCTACACCCAGGCTGAAAGGGTTGAGCTGGCAGATAAAAAACGCCTGTCACTTATTGCTGATGCGGTTGCAGAAATGTCCCCGCTACTGGATGCGGTAGAGCTGGGCAGAGCAACCGCTGAGCAGTCTGCCCGTCTGACAGCGCTGAAAAATTACCGCCTTGATCTGATTGAGCTTGATGTTTCAGACCCGGATAACATTGTATGGCCGGAGCTGAATGATGTGGCGTGAGGCGCGGCTGGCGCTGACGGATGCAGTGACCGCGCTGAATTGCAGCATGGTCCCGGTGCATCCGTGGATTTACGGGCTGGGACAGCAAACCGATAACGGCGCGTATCTGAGTCCGGTTAACGCCACGGCCTATCTGGCGCAGAAGCTGGCAGGCATCGGCGGAAAGTCTGACGTGGTGATTTTGATGGTGGCCAACCAGACGCATGACAGTTTTATGTCCTCACTGAACCAGCTGACTGAGGTTTTTCCGGCACCGGCGTTTGTGCAGGTAAAGCGGCTGGCGCAGTCAGCCGCCACGCTGGCCACGGAAAAGATGCAGCTGCCTGCAGGTATGAGCGCTGCGCTGCCGCCGTCAGTGCCGCTGTCCGTGCCATCCAGCCGCGCCGCGTTTGCAGCCGCTGCCGTGAAACAGGCACAGAGCGAAGCAGGCGCGGCGGCAGGGCTTGACGGGCTGAAAGCGCAGCTGGCTGCGTTTGGCCAGAAACGTGATGCCATGCTGGCAGACATTGCCGCCGGGCTGGGCGATCTGCAGGGCAAAAGCGCACGGGCATGGGTGTTTACCGGCAGCGGCGACGTGGTGACTACGCTCACGCAGCTGGTGAAAGACATTCCGCAGCCGTCCGCTGTGCATACGGCTGCGGTGATGCTGGTCGGTGACAATCTTGAAGGAATAAGAGGCATGATCCATGAGTACAAACCCGACGCTGGCGCTTAACGGTGAGGGCATCCCGCTTAAAAATATGCGGGTGACCGTTTCAATGGCTTTTCAGGACAAAGACCAGTCCGGGCAGACCAGTTCAACGGCAAAAGCAGAGCAGGGCATCAAGGGAAAAGAGCTGCGGATCAGCGGCGAAATCGGGTTCAGTGATATTGCCCTGCTGAAGCGCATTTTTGAGCTGGCGTCTGCAACTGATGCCAGTGGCCAGCGGCAGAAATACCGCGTGGCGCATGAGGTAGCGCGCGCGGTGAGTTTTCGTGAGGCGACTTTCACCGGCAACGTGGACGCACCGCAGCAGGAAGGAAAAATGTCCTGGCTGATAACGTTCACGCTGACTGAGCATGTCAGCGTTCAGGAAAAGCGTGAAGCGCGCGCAAGCGGTAAAACCACGGCCACGAAACAGACCGGCAGCGCGGGCGGTAAAGGGCAGGCCGCAGGCGAGAGCGAAGAACAAATGACGTGGTTTGAGCGCAAAGTGCTTAAGCCGGTGAACGACGCACTGGAATAGCGATGAAACCTGTAACCCGGCTTTACCTGTCAACTGACGAAGTGCATCTGACGGATGCCGCTCTGGTACTGGAGCTTAACAGCTGTGGCCGTGGCTTTATCACGGCAAAGACCAGCACGGATTACACCGGCAAAATGGTCCGCATTGACACCGGCTACCCTGACCGGCTGCTGCGCTGGTTTACCGGATACGTGGAGCGCTCGCAGCCTTCAGAAACCGGCTATCAGCGCCTTTTCATCCGGGAGCTGTGCGGCGTATTTGATCGCGCCTGGCCGTGCGCCTTCCAGCACCCGACGCTTCGCCAGATTGCCGCCTGGCTGGAAGAACACAGCGGCCTGACTGTCACCGTGCCGCAGGCAGATTACAGCGACAGGCCGATCCCGCATTTCACGCACAGCGGCACGGGATTTCAGCTGCTGGCCAGTCTGGGGCGCGCCTTCGGGGTTGCCGATTACATCTGGTATCAGCTGCCCGATGGCAGCATGTATCTGGGCGGCGCTGAAAAGGCGCTGTTTGCCGGTAAGCCGGTGGATATTCCGCCGGAGTTCAGCCAGTCCACTGCCGGTGGCAATACGATGACCGTACCTGTGATTCAGTCACTTCGTCCGGGCGTAGAGGTGAACGGCCAGCGCGTCACAAAGGTGCAGCTGAACAGCGACACCATGACAATCACCTGGACGCCGCGAAACCGCACAACAGGTCAGCCGCTACAGAAAACACCGGTGCAGCGTCAGGTTGAAAGCCATTACCCGGAGCTGGCCAGCGGCCTGCACCTGCCTAAAATGGCGCGCGTTGTTGCCCCGACAGAGGCGGTTAAAAGCGGAAACTTTGCTGACCCCTTCAGGCCGCGCTATGCCGTCGATCTGCAGCTGCTTGATGCTGACGGCAATCCGGACGGCAGTACGCCGGTTTATCCTGCCGTGCCGTTACCCGTACCGATGGCCGGTAATGATTCCGGTATGTTCCAGTTCCCGCCAGAGGGTACGCTGGTTGAGGTCGGTTTTACCGGCGGACGCCCGGACAAGCCGTTTGTGCGCCAGACGATGCCGGAAGGGACCAGCCTGCCGGACGTTAAGCCGGGAGAACAGCTGCAGCAGCAGCGCGCGGAAGTATCACAGCGGGTAACACAGGCGGGAGACTGGGAGCGCCAGACCGATCAGGCCATCCGTGAAACGTCCATGAGCCGGGAGGTTAAAGCCGATACTGAAAAGCGTGAGCTGGTCAGCAGGGAAACGACTGTGAAAGCAACGGACAGGACCACGGTGATCGGAACGGCGTCACTGATGGCCGGAGCCATTCAGCATGTCACTACCGGCAGTTACAGCGTGGCCGTGCAGCAGAGCCAGCTGATTACAGTGGGCGGTAATGCGGAAACAGACGTCACCGGCAGCGCGGCCATAAAAGTCGGGCAGGCACTGACTGAGAAAATTGGCCAGCTGCGCCAGAGCATTGCCGGGACGCGTCAGGAAATTATCGCGCCGGTGGTGTGGATTGGTTCAGAGAAGATTAACGTTGCCCAGCTGATGCTCGATACCGTGGCACTTGTGCAGCAGCTGGCTGAACAGCTGGCCAGTCATACGCACCCGTCAACCGGTCAGCCCACGAACAGCAGCGTCATCGCACAGAGTGGCCAGCAGGCCGCCGCACTCAGTACGAAGTATTCCCCCGTTATCGGCAAGTAAGACAGCATCCAGACCCGCTATCACAGCGGGTTTTTTATTACCCGTCATCAGAACGCCTCAGACTCACGCTGCGCCACGCGCAGGCGCAACCATCACGCACGATTACCCCTTACAGATCATCCGCAGAGCGTGGCACTGGCTGCGCGTCAGCCCCGGCAAAATAATCGCTGCGCAGACAAAATCGGCGCTACACCGCACCCGCCTGCAGGTTTTGGATCATAAAAATTTTTCAGTTTTATTTTTTTACAAACAGCATGGCCAGAGCGCATGGCTGCTGGCTTGCTACAAGAGTTCGCCAACTGAACAGAATGAAAAGAATTTCAGTGCTTTTCAGTTTTGCGGATCTCGGATGGTTAAAGGGAGATTGCTATCAATATGAAATTAAAGGGAATTGTTGATTTTGGGTCTGTGTTGGGATCTCAATTGGATCTACATCCCCCTGATGCTGCGAAACCACCAAGCCCAGACGGGGCAAGGGTGACGCGAGAATTATTGTTCTTAGTAAAACTGAAATGTATAGCAATCAAATTATAAAAAAAATTCCTCTGTTTTATTTCTAATTGCGCATGACGAGAATGCATGGCAGGCTGCTTTTTGCTCAGGGAAAAAATCTATCTACGAAGCCAGAATCATAAGAAAGTGACTTACATTATTAAGCAAGAAAGAATCGAAGTTAGTTTTTAGCTCTATGGCTGACTGATAGTATGAGGTTTAAATTGTACAATACATACTAATTTAGCGGAGGTATAGAATGGGAAAGAACTTCAGTGATGGCATCAATAAACTTTCTAAAAATCTAAGTAAAATAGCTGAAACAAAGTCCGTTAGTTTCGCAGAGCTCTTTAATAAAGATTTTTTGGCGGCATGCTCATCATTTACTTCTTTGGAGGATATGTTTGAAAAGTCAGGTTTTAAAGTAGAAACGCCGGAAGATTTTAAGGCAATACCTGATGATGAATGGGAATCCTTTATCATAAAAAATACAAGTTACAATAGCTGGGAAGAAATGCAATCTGATGCAGGAAGCAAATACTTCCAAAAGATTCTTCATGAAGGCCTGTCTTGATTTAATATTATAGAAATCAGGCCGCTAATATCGCGGCCTGATTTTTAAATTAATTTACCCTGCATATCTGGTGATAGTCCAAAGTTATATTCACTTAACAGAATCATCACCAGCAATCATTTTTTCTACTATATCATTCGAAGGGTAAGAAATCCCAAGCTCAGTAGTATTAGGATTTGCCCTGTGAGTCTCAACAAAAGAAGTATTATTCCATTTTTTTGATAACTCAATGATACCAACAAAGGCAAGTGGGTCCTGCTTTTGAGATTCTAAAATCATATGGAATCCCCGCCGCTCAATTCCTTTTAAGAAACTTGAGAAGCACTCTCTTAATAATTCATCATCCAAATCCTTAAACTTAATCCCCTGCGCCAAGAATTCGAAATAGTTAAGAATGTACAATAATCCATTGATGGCATCACGATATGTATCCGGTACGCAGATGTTTTTATATTCTTCTTTGTCTGGGTTACAGCGCCACTCAGATAGTTCCTGTGGAACATATCGCATACCGCGATAGAGTTTCGTACTATTGCGAAGTTGTTTTTGATACTCGGGACTAGTCCTAGTATTGATAATCATATTCAGGGTGTGAGAGCGTCTACTATTTGCAGAGGAAGTGATACATTGAATCCACCACCCCATTCCTACGAGCATTCCTGTAACAATTATGGAGAGGGATGTTTGATAGGTAGGAAGGTATCTCAATATGGCATAGCCAATCAAAACAATTGTGTAGCAAATAAAACTGAAGATCGGAAGGAATTCTTTTGTGTCAGGGTATTTTTTATCAATAAAACAAAAGGTGTAAGAAATTACAGCTCCTGCACCTGACATAACGATTAGCCAGTCAAATATTGCAATGCTAAAAGGCAGCACTTGAGGATAGATAAAAGTAAACAAACCTCGTGCAAAAATAAAAATCAATAATGCTGTTGAGGATATAACAACAAGATTTCGGGCCACTTTTTAAGACTCCATAGCAAAAGACCTCCAAAATGGAGGTCTCAGTGTAACTTGAAAGAAAAATATTTGGATGGTTAGCCTTCGCCAAAACCTACTTCAAAAGTCTTCTTCATAATAGCTACTCCTTGGTGGTGGTGTGACTTCTACTACTACCGTCTAAGACTTAGGAACGTCCAAGACCGTATGAATTTTGTCGGGCAAGAATAACAGTGATTGACAACAAGTATCAAGGGAAATTTGTGGAAGAATGCAAGTCGAACATAAAAATAAATCCTTAAATTTCATTGGCTTAATAAGTTGCAAGCTAATTATTTGCAATTTAACGATGGACACGGCTAACAAATTGAATGTAAAGGGTTTATAGCATTTTTTAACATAATTAGCTTATTTATCAACCATAATCTAGGTTTAGTGCAAGGGGAGTAATTTATCAACATCTCACTGCAAATTTCAGGTGATGATCATCCTCTAAAACGGCCCGCTAATGAAAATAGTAAATCAGATAAGTAGTTGATTTTGCGTCGCCATTTCATCGCCACTATCTATAGAATATAATGTAACTTATTGATTTTTTTATTTTAATTTTAAAGGTTAGGTTATTTTGCATTTCTTTACCCTTTTTGCGCATCCAGGCGCGCTACGGCTGCTTAACTAAGGGAGCCAGTTCTTTTGCCATTAACCCGGCGATAAACGGCTGGGCATCAGGATTAGGATGAATGCCATCCTGCTGCATCCACCCGGGCTTCAGATAGACCTGCTCCATGAAAAAGGGCACCAGAGGAATATCATGCTGCTGCGCCAGGCCAGGGTAGATGCCGCTGAACGCTTCGGTGTAGCGGCGGCCATAGTTGGCGGGCAGGCGGATCTGCATCAGCAGCGGCTTTGCATTGGCGGCTTTGACATCGTCGATGACTTTACTCAGATTCTGCGCGATAGCATCAGGCGGAAAACCGCGCAGACCATCGTTACCGCCCAGTTCGATTAACACCCATTGCGGCTGATGCTGTTTTAATAGCGCAGGCAGACGCGCCAGTCCCTGTGCGGCAGTATCGCCGCTGATGCTGGCGTTGACCACTTTCGGTTTTTGCTGCCACTGCTTATCGAGCAGGCTGGGCCAGGCCGCCGTGGCAGACATACGATAGCCTGCACTCAGGCTGTCGCCCAGCACCATCAGGGTATCTGCCGCAGCAAGACGCGACGCCATCAGAAGAATCAATAACAGGAAGGGATAATGCCAGCGGAAAACATTGTTGAAGTTCATCATCTTACTAAGTCCGTCGGTCAGGGAGAGCATCAGTTAACCATCCTCACCGGAGTTGAGTTGGTTGTCAAACCAGCCGAGACCATTGCGCTGATTGGCGAGTCCGGCTCCGGCAAGTCAACCCTGCTGGGCATTCTGGCCGGGCTGGACGATGGCAGCAGCGGCGAAGTTCATCTGCTGGGGCAGCCGCTGCACCAGATGAACGAAGAGCAGCGTGCGGCCCTGCGTGCCCGGCAGGTCGGCTTTGTGTTTCAGTCATTCATGCTGGTGCCGACCCTGAATGCGCAGGAGAACGTCCAGTTGCCATCACTCCTGCGCGGCGACAGCGACCGCCAGAGCCGCGAACAGGCACGGGAACTTTTGACGCTGCTCGGGCTGGGTGAACGTCTGCATCATCTGCCCGCTCAGCTGTCAGGCGGTGAACAGCAGCGTGTCGCGCTGGCCCGCGCCTTCAGTGGTCGTCCGGGTCTGCTGTTTGCAGATGAGCCGACCGGCAACCTCGATCGTAAAACCGGTGATCGCATCGCCGATTTGCTCTTTTCCCTTAATCGCGACTTCGCAACCACGCTGATTCTGGTGACGCATGACGAGCAACTGGCGGCGCGCTGCGATCGTCGTCTGCGGCTGCGCGACGGTAAATTGTGGGAGGAGCAATGATCTGGCGCTGGTTCTGGCGCGAGTGGCGTTCGCCCTCGCTGCTGATTGTCTGGCTGGCCCTGACGCTGGCGGTGGCCTGCGTACTGGCGCTGGGGTCGATCAGCGATCGTATGGAAAAAGGGCTGAATCAGCAGAGCCGTGATTTTATGGCCGGTGACCGCACGCTGCGCAGCACCGATGCTGCGCCCGAAGCCTGGCTGGAAAAGGCGCGGGAAACCGGCCTGACGGTCAGTTCCCAGCTCATCTTTATGACCATGACTTTTGCAGATCAGTCACCGCAGCTCGCCTCCGTCAAAGCGGTGGATGACCGCTACCCGATGTTTGGCACGCTGCAGACGCAGCCGCCGGGGCTGCGGCCCCAGGCAGGCACCGCGCTGGCGGCACCGCGCCTGATGGCGCTGCTGAATCTGAAAGTGGGCGACATGCTGGAAGTGGGAGATACCCAGTTGCGCGTCAGCGGTGAGGTGATTCAGGAGCCGGATGGCGGCTTTAACCCGTTTGAGATGGCACCGCGCCTGCTGATCAATCTGGCGGATGCCGCCAGAACCGGTGCGATTCAGCCTGGCAGTCGCATCACCTGGCGCTATAAATTCTCCGGCAATCCTGAGCAGCTGGCCCGCTATGACCGCTGGATTCAACCACAGCTGAAGGCGGATCAGCGCTGGATCAGCGTAGATAACTCAGAAGATGCGCTGGGCCGTTCGATGCAGCGCGCGCAACAATTCCTGCTGCTCTCGGCCTTACTGACGCTGATGCTGGCGATTGCGGCTGTGGCGGTTGCCATGAGCCACTATTGCCGCAGCCGCTACGATCTGGTGGCGGTGCTGAAAACCCTTGGCGCGACGCAGGGCGCATTGCAGCGTTTGATCATCGGTCAGTGGCTGGCGGTGCTGCTGCTGGCGGCGATTGCCGGAGGTGTGGTGGGGCAGGGCGTGGAAGCGATCCTGATGACGATGCTGAAACCCGTGTTGCCTGCCAGCTTACCGGCGGCCAGCGTCTGGCCGTGGATCTGGGCGGTGGGTTCGCTGTTTGTGATTTCGCTGCTGGTGGGTCTGCGTCCCTATCGTCTGCTGCTGGCAACCCAGCCGCTGCGGGTGCTGCGGCGCGATGCGGTGGCAAATCTCTGGCCGCTGAAATTTTATATTCCGGTAATGATCGTGGTGGTGGTGGCGCTGTTAGCGCTGCTGGTCGGCGGCAGTAAAATGCTCTGGGCGCTGCTGGCGGGTGTGGTGGTGCTGGCGGGATTACTGGCGTTACTCGGCTGGGGAACCCTGCTGCTGCTGCGTCGGCTGGTGGTACGCAATCTGGCACTGCGACTGGCGATCAACCGGCTGCTGCGCCAGCCCGGGATGACGCTGAGCCAGCTCGCGGCCTTTTCGCTGTCGTTTATGCTGCTGGCGCTGCTGCTGGTGATGCGCGGCGATCTGCTGGATCGCTGGCAGCAGCAGTTACCGGCGGATAGCCCGAACTTCTTCCTGCTCAACATGACGGCGGATCAGGTGCCGCAGGTGCGTGATTTCCTGCAAGCGCATCAGATTAAGCCTGAAACCTTCTATCCGATTGCGCGGGTGCGGCTTAGCGAACTCAACGGTAAACCGGCCGATCCGAAACTGGATAATGCCCTTAACCGCGAGCTTAACCTGACGGCGCTGGCCGATCGCCCGGATCACAATCCGCTGGTGGCAGGCAACTGGCCGCCGAAAGCGGGTGAAGTGTCGATGGAAGTGGAGCTGGCGGATCGGCTGGGGCTGAAGCTCGGCGATACCCTGACGTTCGACGGTGATACGCAGACGTTCAGCGCCCGTATTACCAGCCTGCGTAAAGTGGACTGGGAAAGTCTGAAGCCGAACTTCTTCTTTATCTTCCCGCCGGGTGCGCTCGACAGCCAGCCGCAGACCTGGCTCACCAGCTTCCGCATGGAGGCGAATCCTGTTCTGCTGGCGCAGCTGAACCGTGCTTTCCCGGCGCTGAGTCTGCTGGATATCGGCAGCATTATGCAGCAGATCGGTCAGGTACTGACGCAGGTCAGCCGGGCGCTGGAGATCATGGTGGTACTGGTCACTGCCTGCGGTGTGTTGCTGTTGCTGGCGCAGATTCAGGTCGGGATGCGGCAGCGTCGGCAGGAACTGGTGGTCTATCGCACGCTCGGTGCGGGCAAACGCCTGCTGCGCACCACGCTGTGGTGTGAGTTTGCGCTGCTCGGCGTGGTCTCCGGCGTGGCGGCCGCAATGGGAGCAGAAGCGGCGCTGTGGGGATTACAGACTAAGATTTTCGACTTCCCATGGCAGCCTGACTGGACATTATGGCTGGCGTTGCCGTTGTGTGGCGCGCTGCTGTTATCGCTCTGTGGCGGCTGGCTGGGAGTCCGGTTACTGAAAGGGAAAGCGCTGTTCAGGAAGTTTGATGCGGCATAAGGCAGGGCTGAAATAAGGCGGCGCCAGGCCGCCTTTGACCTTTATCGAGACGCACCCGTTACCCGCAATCGGGTAACGGGTTCAGGGAAACTACAGCTTTTCAACGGCCCAGGCGATGCCGCTGGCGTACTCTTCCGGAAGCTGAGGCACCAGCGCATTCAGCGCCGCTTTCAGCCGCTCTGCATTGCTGTCGGTCAGATTGAGGTGGCCCACTTTACGACCCGGACGTACCTCTTTGTCGTACCAGTGCAGATGCACCAGCGGCTGCTGCAGCCAGCTGAGATTCACGTCGGTACCAATCAGATTCACCATTACCGACGGCGCAAACACCACCGGCTGCGGTAAGGCCAGGCCCAGAATGGCGCGCAGATGCAGCTCAAACTGGCTGATCGACGCACCGTTCTGTGTCCAGTGACCACTGTTGTGTACACGCGGTGCGAGCTCATTGATCAGCAGTCCGGCTGGCGTCACAAAACACTCCATCGCCATCACGCCCACGTAATTCAGCGCCTGCATGATCGCGCTCAGCATCGCTTCGGCCTGCTGCTGCTGTGTCTGATCCGCCTGCGGCTGTGCCACGCTGGTGCGCAGAATGCCGTCCTGATGCAGGTTATGCGTCAGCGGATAGAACACCATCGAGCCATCGTGACCGCGCGCGCCGACCAGTGACACTTCACCGGAAAAGTTGATGCCCTGCTCAACGATGCTTTCGCCGTAGCATGCCTCTGGCAGCTGGTCAGTTTCATCAGCACGCAGACGCCACTGACCCCGCCCGTCGTAACCGCCGGTGCGGCTTTTCACAATCGCCAGCTCGCCCAGTGAATCAAACACCGCTGGCCATTCGCTTTTATCCGCCAGCAACTGCCACGGCGCGGTGGCAAGCCCCAGCTGATCCAGCAGCTGTTTCTGCGTCAGGCGATCGGCCAGACGTGGGAAAATATCACGGTTAACAAAAGCTGGATGACTCGCCAGCTCACGCGTCAGCGCCGTTTCCGGCCAGCGTTCAATTTCGGCGGTGATTACGCTGTCAGCGATCGGCAGGGAGGCAGGGTCGGCATCCAGACCTACCGGATAGACCGCGATGCCCAGCGGTTCACCCGCCTGGCGCAGCATACGGCCTAACTGGCCGTTGCCCAGTACGCAGACCGGCTTCATGCATCCACCCGCGGATCGGGATGGTTCAGCACCTCATCGGTCTGGCTCTCACGCCAGGTATTCAGGCGGGATGCCAGCGCACTGTCATGCAGCGCCAGAATCTGCGCCGCCAGCAGGGCGGCATTAGCCGCACCCGCTTTGCCAATCGCCAGCGTACCGACCGGAATACCGCGCGGCATCTGCACAATCGAATAGAGGCTATCGACGCCGCTCAGGGCCGCACTCTGCACCGGCACACCCAGCACCGGCACCAGCGTTTTGGCCGCCAGCATACCCGGCAGATGGGCTGCGCCACCTGCGCCAGCAATAATCACCTGCAAACCGTTACCGGCTGCCGTTTCGGCGAAGCTGAACAGTTTATCCGGGGTGCGGTGCGCAGAGACCACTTCAACATGAAAAGGGACGTCCAGGCTGGTGAGGATTTCAGCGGCGAACTGCATGGTGGCCCAGTCACTTCTGGAACCCATAACAATGGCGATGCGGGCCGGGGCGTTGGATGACATGCGGTCAACTCCTGTGAATAAACAAACAGACCTGGCCGGGCGGACAGGTTTTGAAGGGCACCGAGAATAGCATGACAACGACGCAAGGAAAACGGTTGCGTCGGCCAGATGTCGTGGATTTAACCGGCGATCAGAAGTCGAAATGGATAAGCTGAATGCCGCTGGCGTCGAGCTGAATCATCGAACCACGGCTGTGCCAGGCACCCAGCACCGCGCGTTGCGCCGTTTCACCTTTTAAGCTCAGCGTATGGATTGCCGGGCGATGGGTGTGGCCGTGGATCAGCAGCGGCACCTGCTGGCGCAGCATCGCGGCGGCCACGGCATCCTGATTCACATCCATAATGGTCTGGGATTTGTGCTGGTTGGCCTGTTTGCTGTCGGCGCGCATCCGGGCGGCAATGCGTTTTCGTATCCATAACGGCAGCGCCAGGAACAGTCGCTGAATCCAGGGATTGTGCACTTTGGCACGAAAGCGCAGATAACCCGCATCGTCCGTGCAGAGCGTATCGCCGTGCATGATCAGCAGTCGATGGCCGTAGAGCGTCAGTACCTGTTCTTCCGGCAGCAGCGTCATGCCGCTGGCGCGCGCAAAGCGTCGGCCAATCAGGAAGTCGCGGTTGCCATGAATAAAACAGACGGGAACCGTGAGGGCGCGCAGGGCGCTGGCAATCTGCTGATGCAGCGGATTGGGATCGTCGTCGCCAATCCAGGCTTCAAACAGATCGCCGAGAATATAGAGCGCGTCGCAGTGGGGCGCTTCGCGCTGTAAAAAATGCAGAAAACCGGCGGTAATCGCCGGTTCTTCCTGACACAGATGGAGATCTGCGATAAACAGCGTGCGGGACATTACTCGCTGACGGTCACTTTCTGGATCACGACGTCATCTTTTGGCACATCCTGGTGCATGCCGCTGCGGCCGGTAGAAACGGCTTTGATCTTCTCGACCACGTCCATGCCTTCAACCACTTCTGCAAATACGCAGTAGCCCCAGCCCTGAACGCTTTCGTCACGGAAGTTCAGGAAGTCATTGTCAGCTACGTTGATGAAGAACTGTGCGGTCGCAGAGTGCGGTGCAGAGGTACGTGCCATTGCCAGCGTACCTTTGGTGTTTTTCAGACCGTTGTTCGCTTCGTTCTGGATTTCATCTTTGGTAGCTTTCTGCTTCATGCCCGGCTCGAAGCCACCGCCCTGAATCATAAAGCCGTTGATGACACGGTGGAAAATGGTGTTGTCGTAAAAACCTTCACGGCAGTAATCCAGGAAGTTCTGTACGGTTGCCGGCGCTTTATCATCGAAAGTTTTGATTACGATATCGCCATGGTTCGTCTGGAAAGTTACCATTTTTGTTGTCCTGTAAAGGTTGTGATCAGTTGCCGGGATCGCGCTGTTAACTGGCGTACCCCTTTTAGTCGACCGTTCTTATATCATAATTTCCAATGACGCGTCAGCAGCACGGCGCAGTTGGCTTGCTTTGCGTCGCGCGAGCGATAAAAATACGGCACAATGTCTGGATACTTAAAAAAGCCAACCACACGCAAAAACGGAACCGTTCAATGCTTAAGATTTATAACACCCTGAGTCGACAGAAAGAGGAATTCAAACCCATTCATGCCGGTAAAATCGGGATGTATGTTTGCGGCATCACGGTGTATGACCTCTGTCACATTGGTCATGGGCGGACGTTCGTGGCGTTTGACGTGGTGGCGCGCTACCTGCGTTACCTCGGTTATCAGCTTAACTATGTACGTAACATCACCGACATTGACGACAAAATCATCAAACGCGCCAATGAAAACGGTGAGAGCATCGAAACGCTGACCAACCGTATGATTGGCGAGATGCACAACGACTTCGCCGCGCTGGGGATCCTGCCACCTGATGAGGAACCGCGCGCCACCCGCCACATTGCTGAAATCATTGAGCTGGTGCAGACGCTGATCGCCCGCAATCACGCCTATGTGGCGGACAATGGCGACGTGATGTTTGATGTGCTGAGCGACACCGATTATGGCGCACTGTCGCGTCAGGATCTGGAGCAGCTGCAGGCGGGCGCGCGGGTTGAAGTCGCGGACGTGAAGCGTAATCCGATGGACTTCGTGCTGTGGAAAATGTCTAAAGCGGATGAGCCAGCCTGGTCATCGCCGTGGGGCAACGGTCGTCCTGGCTGGCATATCGAGTGCTCGGCGATGAACTGCAAACAGCTGGGCACCCATTTCGACATCCACGGCGGCGGTTCGGACCTGATGTTCCCGCACCATGAAAACGAAATCGCCCAGTCGAGCTGCGCCCATGACGGTCCTTACGTTAACTACTGGATGCACTCCGGCATGGTGATGGTTGACCGCGAGAAGATGTCTAAATCGCTCGGCAACTTCTTCACCGTGCGTGACGTGCTGCAACATTATGATGCGGAGACAGTGCGTTACTTTCTGATGTCCGGTCACTATCGCAGCCAGCTTAACTACGGCGAAGATAACCTGAACCAGGCGCGTGCGGCGCTGGAGCGTCTTTATACCGCACTGCGTCACACCGACAGCAGCGTTAAAGCGCACGGCGGCGAAGCGTTTGAAGCGCGTTTCCGCAGCGCAATGGACGATGATTTCAACACCCCGGAAGCCTACTCGGTGCTGTTCGATATGGCGCGTGAAGTTAACCGCCTGAAAAGCGAAGATGGCGCTTCAGCACATGGGCTGGCGTCGAAGCTGCGTGAGATGGCTAACGTGCTGGGCATCCTGCAGCAGGATCCTGAGCTGTTCCTGCAAAGCGGCGCGCAGGTGAATGACGAAGAGGTTGCCGAGATCGAACATTGGGTGAAAGCCCGTGCCGATGCGCGTGCCGCCAAAGCCTGGGCGGAAGCGGACATCGCACGCGACAAGCTTAACGCGCTGGGGGTCATCGTCGAGGATGGGCCACAAGGCTCCAGCTGGCGTCGAAAATAAACCGGAGAGGGCGAGCAATCGCCCTTTTTTATTATGGCGATTGAACAGATTCAGATCCGCGGCTTCCGCTCAATACGTAACCTGACGCTGTCACTGCAGCAGCTGAATGTGGTGAGCGGTCCCAACGGCTGCGGTAAATCTAACCTCTACAAAGCGGTGCGACTGCTGCACGAAGCGGTCTCCGGTCGTCTGGCGCTGGCACTGGCTGACGAAGGCGGCATTCAGAAAACGATGTGGGCGGGTGGCTTGCGCCGGGGCGATCGCCGACACGATCCAAAGCGTCTGGAGCTGGCCGTGGTGATGGATGATATGGATTACCAGCTGGAGATTGGCTTTCCCGAGCCGCTGTCGACCAGCCTGTTCAATCTTGATCCGCTGGTGAAGCAGGAGCGGCTCTGGCTCAGCGGCCAGCGTCGTCGCCCTTCTGCCTGCATCATGCAGCGCGAAAATCAGACTGCTTTTCTGCACAACGTTGAAGGGGATCGCGTCGCTTATCCGGCGGTGCTGCATCCTGAAGAGTCGCTGTTTGGTCAGCTGGGTGAACCCCATCTCTACCCGGAGCTGTCGCAGTTACGCGAGCGGCTGCAGCAGTGGCGCTTCTACCATGAGTTCGCCGTCTGGCCTGGCTCACCGATACGTGCGCCACAGATTGGGGTGCGTGCGCCGGTGCTGAGCCATGATGGCAGCAATCTGGCAGCAGCCTGGGCAACCATCGTGGAGCGTGGTCATTCAGAACTGTTGTCTGAGGTGATGACGCAGGCGTTTCCCGACAGCCAGTTTGACGTCGACGTGCAGAACGGTCGCTTTCAGATGCTGATGTCCCGCCACGGCATTCTGCGTCCGCTGGAGAGCGCGGAGTTTTCAGACGGCACGCTGCGGTTTCTCTGTCTGGTTGTGGCGCTGCTCAGCCCGCGCCCACCCGCCTTTATGGCACTGAATGAGCCGGAAAACAGTTTGCATGAAGATCTGTTGCCTGCGCTGGCGCGTTTAATCGCCGAAGCCAGTCAGTACAGCCAGCTCTGGATCACCAGCCATTCACCCCGGCTTGCAACGCTGATTGCGCAGCATACGGCGGTGAATCATATTGCACTGGAACAGCGGGAAGGGGAGACGTGTGTCGCGGGGGATGAACTGCTGTGACAGCGTCCCCGCAGGGACGCCCGGGAATTACTCGACGACAGTGATGCGAAAACCGGCAAATTCCACGGTCTGACCGGCAACGATCTTGCAACGCTTACGGGTCTCTACCGCGCCGTTGACCTTCACTTCACCCTCGGCAATCACGACTTTCGCCTGTGCGCCGCTCTGAACCCAGCCTTCCAGCTTCAGCAGGTCACACAGATCGACATGCGGGAATTTACCCAGTGAAAAACTTGCCATTTAAACGTCCTCTTTATCGTGAAACTCTTCGCACGCTTGCAGCGTATTTTGAATCAGTGTTGCGACTGTCATCGGTCCGACACCGCCCGGTACCGGGGTAATGTAAGAAGCGCGCTCTGATGCGCTGTCAAAATCAACGTCGCCCACTACTTTGCCGCTGTCCAGACGGTTAATGCCCACGTCGATAACGATGGCACCGGGTTTAATCCAGTCGCCCGGAATAAAGCCTGGCTTGCCCACCGCAACGACCAGCAGATCGGCATGCTCAACGTGATGGCGCAGATCTTTGGTAAAGCGATGGGTCACGGTAGTGGTGCAGCCCGCGAGCAGTAGCTCCATGCTCATCGGACGACCCACAATGTTGGACGCCCCGACCACCACAGCGTTCAGGCCGTAGGTGTCGATGTTGTAGCGCTCCAGCAGCGTCACGATACCGCGCGGCGTGCAGGGACGCAGGGTTGGCGCACGCTGGCACAGGCGGCCAACGTTATAAGGGTGGAAGCCATCAACATCTTTATCCGGCGTGATGCGCTCCAGCACCTTCACATTATCGATGCCCGCTGGCAGCGGCAGCTGCACCAGGATGCCATCGATTTCGTTGTC
Organism: Pantoea sp. S62; assembly: GCF_016658625.1. NCBI lineage: Bacteria > Pseudomonadati > Pseudomonadota > Gammaproteobacteria > Enterobacterales > Erwiniaceae > Pantoea > Pantoea sp. S62. The sequence continues at coordinate 241,346 of NZ_JACVVI010000005.1, forward strand.
CTGATTGAGCTTATCGATCAGCTCCAGCAGCTCAGCTTCGCGGGTGGTGGCAGGCAGATCGTAAGAGCGGGAGTGGAAACCGACCTCTTCACAGGCGCGGCGTTTGCTGGCCACATAGATCTGCGATGCCGGGTTTTCACCCACCAGAACCACGGCCAGACCTGGCGCACGTTTTCCGGCGGCCAGGCGCTGCTTCACTTTTTCCGCAACCTCAACGCGCACCTGCTGCGCAATCGTTTTACCGTCAATAATTTTTGCTGCCATCAGAGAGGAAATCCACTGTGTTGTGTTGAATCGGGGAAGGGGCTATTTTGTCAGAAGCGCGGCGCGCTGTCAGTCACAGTTTCAGCCGCGTATGCGCTTTCTGGCTTTTTCGTCGCGACGAGTGCCTGCCTGCATGCGTATGATATCTGCAGGACAATCCGGGGACGATGTAATGATTTGGATAATGCTTGCTACTCTGGCGGTGGTGTTTGTCGCTGGATTTCAGCTGCTCACCGCTGGCCCACGCCACGCCGCTCAGCGGCTCAGCAAACGGCTGCAGCTGCCACCGGTACAGGTGGAATCAATGCTCTCTATGATGGGTAAAGAGGCGGCGAAAGAGTTTACCGACTATCTCAGCAGCGATAATGAAACGCACCTGCATAACGGCGCAGCGGTACTGCTGATCTGGCAGGTGTTGATTGTTGACGGCAGCGAGGAGAACAGCCAGCGCTGGCATGCCATTCTCAGTCGTGCCGGTTTTCCACCGCTTATCAGCCGCCAGCAGTTGCTGCTCGCGCTGGGCTTTCTGCGCCAGCTGGAGCCGGACAGCCAGGAGCTGCACGCACTTCGTGAGCAATACAATGCGCGTTTCACATCACAAGGGATTGAGCTGGAAGGAGAATTTACCGGCACCAGCAAACTCATGTCGCTCAGCGAATGGCGCAGGCGTCACTGACGCCAATTGGTTATTACCGCAGCACTTCGCTGCGGTGAAACGGCAAAAACGTTGACGTACCCGCTTCCCGACGTATAATCCGTGCCATCTCCATGCGCCCTTAGCTCAGTTGGATAGAGCACCGGCCTTCTAAGCCGTAGGTCACAGGTTCGAATCCTGTAGGGCGTACCAAATTCTCTTCTGCATTGCATCCCGAGACTCACTTTTGCTTAACTCTCAGAAGCATACCTCAACGTTTTACTCTTATTCTTCTCCACGAAATTAATTGTCATCAGTACTTTCATGGCGTTTTGAACAGGTCTTTGATTTTTCGAGGCTTATAATGTGCTTGTTGTTTATCCTGCTGTTTATATTGAGCGCTATTATATTTTGCGCTTTAGGATTTCAGCTTGATGTTCAGGCAGAGCCTGCAAAAGTGAGGAAACATTGATACCAGAGCAAGCCAGTTGGTTAGCATGCGCCGGGTTCACTGTGCTATATTTCGCACGTATCGCAACGTCATTCAGGATGAATCAGATGAACGAATTTGAGCAAGAACTTTATGATAACGGCTTCTCTGCTAAAGACATTGGTAAGCTCAAAAGCATTATTAAAAAAGACGAGTCAAAAAAAGATACACTCCAAAGCCTCGTGATTGATCTGAGTAAACGCTTCTGGGGCGGAGTCATCGCCCTTGTTATTTTGATCCTGATTGGATTGGATGGCATTTTCAATGCGGATGCTTCAAATGCCATTCCATATATTATTGTCCTGACGTTTGCATTCCTTGTAGTCTATTTTGTTACCCCTCTGAACCTGGCCTGGAAAGCAAACCGGTTTATTAAAAAAACCAGAGGTTAGTTTTGTACGGGGCTATTTTTCATTTGATAAAGGTTCAAACCTATTCCAGCCCCATTATAGACTGCTCCAGCGCCTTTTAACGCGAGCGCAGGCTTACTCGTAACCTGAACTTTGCGGTAATAGTCAGTTGGCAGATATTTGTACAGTCTCCAGGCCTCTGGCTTTAAAGTCAGCTTGAAAATGCCATAGTATGATGTTGTCAAATCAACTACCTGATAGGTTAATAATCCGAGGCGCTTATCAAAGCCAAGAAAATCTGCAACATCTTCATATTTGTCTCTTATTGGATTTGATGGATGAGCCACACCGCTGAGTTTCCCTATGCTCTCAATCCCTGATCCCACTCCATTCATCACCAGAGTTGAACCCGCTACAACACCTAAAACATTACCCGTAGTTACAGAACCTACAATCAGACCGACTCCTGCCACAATCTGTAAGCCACTCAACACCACTCCAATACCATTGATTACATACCCAATGACCTTTTCGTGGTCATGATAAAACTGCACTGAAGACGATATAACAGCTTCACCCGTTCTGAGCATTCTGTCCTGAATCCTGAGATGCTGGCTTTCCTGCTTCAGATTCTGAATGCACTCCTGACACTGCTCGTCAGAATTCGAAGTACGAATCGTATGGATCTGTAGACGAGCGAACTCGCGCACCTCATCCTGAAATTTTAGTCTTACAAGCGCATCCTTAAGATGAAATTGAGAAAGTGAAATGGCTGTGTTAACTAAATGATTAGATTCAAGGTTTGCCATCGTCAGAAAGTAGTTTGAGAGTCTTTTCGTGTCCCAGTAGTTGTCCATAACAGTGCCTCTGTAAAAATTCGGTCTGAGTAAACGTGATTTTCAGATCCTAAAATAGCTGGAGTTGCAAAGGATCTCAAATTGATGCATGGCATGCTTGCGACACTGATCCACTAAACGAAAGTTCACTACAGGGTGGGATTAAGGCCGATAAGGCATAAAACAGATCCCAGGTTCAACTGTGGTCTGGGCAGAAAATGCGCACCCGTACTTTTATTTTAGCTGTTCCACTAACATGATTGGCGAAATTGTCCGCAAACCGGGTATATGGGAAAGGTTGCATTTAATTATGAGAAAATCACACACCTTTATAAAGACGTTAATCTACTGGCACATGATGCCTGGAATGAGCGTCCCACAGCATAACTATTGAGGTATTTTCTAGATTAATTGATCTTTTTAGAAAAAATGGTGATTGCTTTAGAATGAATGCTGAATATTAGCGATAAATAACAGCATTCAAATAGTGATTTGCACACTTATCATGTGACAACCTCAATCTGCCGCTCCCCAACCCGAAGCGGCATCCTTTCACCTCAACGCCATTAACCCGCAACCACACCCGACAATGCCAGCACCTGCTTCTGTTTTCTTGCAGGCAGCTTGTTCAGCTGCGCTAACGCATTAACCAGTTGCTCATCGACCGGCTCGGGTGGCTTCACGGTCAGTACAATACGGCCCTCTGTGACGTTCACCTCAACTTCGGTGCCGGTAGTAAATCCGGCGGCTGCCAGCCACTGGCCTTTCATAATAATCGAGGGAATACGGATATAGTCTGGATACCGGCTGGCGTAACTCACCGTTAATTTACGCCGGGTAATGGAAGGGTCTTCTGGATTTAAACCAACTGCATTACACTCTGACTCAGTCATGATCTCTATTCTCGCTAAATAGTGGTTGTGATTAGCGATCCAGGGGTGCTCCAACACCTCTGGTTCGCGCTAAATATCTGTATATATAATCAACAAATATGAATAAAGTCCAGATGAAAATTGATGTAAATCAGCGAGTTTCCTCACAGTTAAAATGCTATTATTTGCGGCGCAGATCGCAAAATAAAGTAATTAACTGCTGCACTTTCATATGAAGTAAAAGTGATAAAGAATTAGAATTTTCTGGAATTGAAATATTGCCTTTCATCTGACTGTAATTATTTATAAAGCGCTACAGATCCTGAATTCAGGTAACTGATTATTCCGCCTGTACTCATCTCTCAAGCCTTTAAACCTGCCAGCCACAATTCTGAGTAAACAAACTGCCACACCACGCCCGGACCCAAAAATTTACGACACCTTTTTTTCCTCCCGCCGCAATGCCATTATAGCCGCCTCATAACCCTCCTCTCCGGCCAGCCCGCCACAGAGCACATAAACAGGGAGCACTCCGTCATGGAAAGTAAAAAAATCTTTTTGATATTGCTGAGGCCTTTCCTCAGTCAGCCATCGATCTGAAATACGCCACCGCCGACAACCTGACCGGTCAGCCGATCTACCGCGACGCACGCTGTCTGCTGCATGTTGATGCGGCAAGAGCGCTGGCGAAAAGTATCGATATTGCAAACGTGGCGGGCTATTCGCTGCTGATCCTCGACGCGTACAGGCCACCTGCCGCGCAGGCAATTCTGTGGCAGGCCTGCCCTAATCAGGATTATGTTGCACCGCTGACGCGCGGATCAAACCACAGTCGTGGTACGGCGGTAGACGTGACGCTGATCGACGAGCAGGGTGAAATCGTGGATATGGGGACCGGCTTCGATGAGATGAGTGAACATTCCCATCCTTATCATCCTGCGGTGCCACTTCAGGCACAGCGCAACCGGCTGATGCTTAATGCCATCATGCTGGGTGGTGGCTTTACCGGTATTGCAACCGAATGGTGGCATTTTGAATTACCCGGTTCAGAAAGTTATCCGCTGATCGACGGCGTATTTGGCTGTTATTCCTCATCGCAGGCAGAAAATATCAGCCTGTGAGAAGACATAACAGTTTTGGTATATCTGTTGAGAGGAATGCAGAAAGCGGTATTCCTACAGATGAGCAGAAGGGCAGAGCGATAAAATAAGCGGGTTCGGGCAGGGTGATAACCAAAAATAGCGTAACGTGCAGAAAAGAAATAAGCCGTGGCAGGTGCCACGGCTAACGCTTTATGCAGACTGCCACTCGCTTTCGACATCCGCTTTAGATTTAGACAGGATGACTTTATTATCATCAACGTCTTTCACCCAGCTGAATGGAATAATGTGGTGCTTGCCGCCTGCTTCAGGATCGCTTTTCGCCAGCTTGATCTTGTCGTCGCCTTCGAAATGGTCAACAATCCCGACGTGTTCGCCATTCACATCAACAACCTGTGCGTGATCCAGAATCTCTGATTTATCTACCATGTTGACTTAATCCTTATGTTTGATGAGTTCAGTTGCCCTCAGACAGAACAAGCCTGGTTGTTAATCGCGGTTTGCGCCAGGCAATTAACAAAATGAAATAGTTAAGCCGACTGGACCTGAACGCGGTTATTTGTTTACGCGACACGAAAAAACGAAATCGCTAACCGATCCCGATGTTTACAGTTTCGGGTCTGCTCAGCTAAGCACTTTCCACTCCGGCATGTTCAGATTGGCCGCGATCCTCTCCGGCTGTTTCACCAATCAACGCTATGATAATCAGGCCTGTCGCCGCGCCCGGGTCTGCCCGAACGCAGACGATTTAACTCACATAAAGGAGTGCCTATGTCCGCAGTCAGCTCACTGACCACCGAAGGCGGCGTCTGGATTAATCAGCCGCCGGTACACAGTCTGGATGGCGATACGCTACAGTTCGAAACCGCGTTAAACAGCGATTTCTGGCAGCGCACCTGGTACGGCTTCGAACGGCATAGCGGCCACGCTTTTGGCTTCTGGGTGGAAAATGATTTTACCGTTCAGGTGCAGGTGAGTGCGGACTTCAGCCAGCTCTACGATCAGGCCGGTCTGTTTATTCAGGACAGTGAAACGCACTGGGTTAAAGCGGGCATTGAGTTTAACGATGACCAGCCTGCCATCGGCAGCGTGGTCACGCGTGAGTGTTCTGACTGGTCTACCGGTGTATTCCCTGGTGATGCGCGTCAGTTCTGGCTGCGCGCCACGCTGGAAAAAGGGGCGCTGAGAATTCAGTACTCCACCGACGGGCTGACCTGGCCGCTGTTGCGACTCTGCCCGTGGCCAGGTCAGGCGCGGCGTTTTGTCGGCGTGATGGGCTGTTCGCCTGAACGCGAGGGGCTGGCGATCCGTTTCAGCGACTTCACGCTGGGTCCGCCATCCGGCAAAGCCCTGCACGACCTTTCCTGACTTCATTGCATATCATCGCGGAATCAGCTTAATTGTCAGGTCCGAATTTGCGGTGACGCGTCGTCCATACCGAACGACGCCTTTACAGGGAAAGCTATGCGTTGCGCCATCTTACTGACCCGGCTGCTGGTCATCTTCTGCTGTACCGGATGGGCAGAGCAGGCCGCAGCCGATACCGTCTGGCTGAATAATGGCGATCGGCTGACCGGCACGATCCGTTACCTCAGCGACGGCAAGCTGGCGATTGAGACACACTACGCGGGCACCGTCACCCTGGCGTGGAATGCGGTCAGTACGCTCGCCAGCGACAATCCGGTTAATGTCGAAAACAAAAAGACCGGCGAACACTATCAGGTGCGGCTCTCTTCGTCCGATCCCGGTTATGTCTGGGTGGAACGCAATGAGCAGGAGCAGCAGGTCTCTGTCAGTCGCATCGATGAGTTTATGAAAGCCAAAGTCCGCACCGATCAGCTTGCCTGGACCGGCAATATCGATGCGGGTGTGAAGGTCAAAAAAGCCTCGACCAAAACCGATGATTACAGCTTTGCGCTCAACACTAAACTGAACCAGGGCAAATGGCGGCACGATATCGGTGCGACCTACAATCGCGAGCAGGAAAACGCGAGCATCAACACCAATAACTACAGCCTGCGCTACGCCTTCGACTATCTGGTCAGTGAGCAGTTCTTCTGGCAGACCCGCGCGACCTACAAGCGCGACTGGGTAGAGAACCTCTCACGGCAGGCGCTGCTCGGCACTGGCCCGGGTTATCAGCTGTGGGACACTGAACTCAGTTCCTTCTCACTCTCGCTGCTTGGCGGTGCCTTTGAGTATGGCTACAGCGACGATCGCGAAGAGCGGCACTTTGGCGGCTCGCTGCGCTGGAACTATCAGCGCTATCTGCTGGGCAAGTCGGTCACGCTTTACAGCAACGGCGATGTCGGTCACTCACTGGATGATGACGGAGTATTTATGCTGGATGCCGAAGTCGGGATGCGTTACAGCCTGACCTCCTGGTCAACGCTGCACCTTGGCTATCATCGCAATCTGGTCAGCGGCATTCCCGATACCCTTAACGAAGGCATCTTCTCAACCGGATTAGGCCTGAAGTGGTAACCCGCTGATAGTGGAGTCGCAGCAAATCCTTACTGTTTTTATCCGGTTACCGGCCCGGCTTTGGCTAAGCTGCATGTACTGTCACAACGGGAATGCAGAAGATGATCGTAAGCAGCAGGGTTTATCGTCCTGGAAGTGCGGGCGAAGAGGTCGACGTCGAAGATATCAGTGAAGTGATCAAAGAGCCGGAAGCGTTTATCTGGCTCGGGCTGTTGCAGCCAGACGCTGAATTTATGGCGAAGATTAAAGAGGAGTTCGGCCTGCACGAACTGGCGGTTGAAGATGCGCTTAATGCCCATCAGCGACCCAAAATCGAACATTACGGTGACTCACTGTTTATCGTGGTCAAGACGGTTTGTGCAAAGGATGACAGCTGCGAACTGGGCGAAACCCACTTCTTTGTCGGAAAAAAATTCCTGATCAGCATCCGTCATGGCGCATCTGAAAGCTATACACCGGTGCGGCAGCGGGCGTCTGAAAATCCGGCGCTGCTGAAGCTTGGCCCTGCCTGGCCGCTCTACTGCCTGCTTGATTTCATTGTTGATCGTTATGCCGCGCTCTCCACCTCACTGAATGAGCGGGTGGGGCAGATGGAGAACGATCTCTTCACCAGCGAATTTGACCGTAAGTCGGTCCAGTCAGTCTACACCATGCGGCGTCATCTGCTGTCACTACGCAATGCAGCGCTGCCAGTGGAAGAGATCTGTAACCAGCTTATCCACCTGCATGAAGATCTGATCCCGCGTCCGCTGCGCGCCTATATCCGCGACGTGCAGGATCACGCCCGCCATGTGGTCACCGACGCGGAAGATATGCGTGAGATGCTGACCAGCGCCATGCAGGTCAATCTGGCGCTGGTGACAGTGCAGCAGAATGAGGTGGTCAAAAAGCTGGCGGGCTGGGGCGCGATCCTGGTGATCCCGACCGTGGTGTTCAGCATGTACGGCATGAACTTCGAACATATGCCGGAGCTGAAGTCGCTGTATGGCTATCCGCTGGCGGTTGGGCTGACGCTGCTGGCCTGCGGCGGGTTGTGGGCTAAACTGCGCCGATCGGGCTGGCTGTAATCGTCGTCAGGCAGCATTGGATACTGAGACGTTTGGCGCAATTCTGAAACTGCGCCTTTGCGCTACGATTAACGTAATGATGGGTTTCCGTTCCTGATCCGCCTGAAGATGACCGGCATCAGTCCTGACGATGTGCTGGAAGCGGCGCGATCCGGTCCGGGGCTGGAGCGGTTCAATCAGATTAAATATGCGGTGCTGGAGGTTAATGGCCATATCTCGATTATTCCGCAGACTGATTAGCCGGGCGCTGGTTATAGCCTCTGACCGGAAAGGATTCACCTACGCCAGCGCCTCGGTTAACAGGAGGCGCTGGCATGATTTACCGGCATTTGCCTGTCAGGTCAGGCTCCAGGCACCGCAACGATGCTAACCGTTTAACGCTGCGCTTATTCTCCCGCTTCCCTTGTAATCCTGTGGATTTAGTTCAGACTCAGCACTCCACTCATGTTTTATTATCAGAGCTGGCCTGACCCCAATCAGCGTTATGCTTGTATAGTCAGGATCAAAGTGAATGAATTTAATCGTTTTATCTTCTATCCGGTTACCGGCTGGCATATTGGCCCCTTAAGCAATCATAAGGCGCTGGTCCTGCAGTTCAGCTACCTCGACCCTGAGGCCTCCCGCGAGCAGGCTCCGCAGGAGACGCTCTTTCTTGGCCTGACCATTGAGATGGCAAAAAAACTGGTCAGCAACCTCTCTGAACAGATCGAATACGCCGAAAATAATGTCGCTAAGCATTAATCCTGCGTTATCTGACTGACTGACCGGCGGGTGCATAAACCCGCAGTGCACGGGTGAGCAGGCGAAAATGTGCGGGTGTCTGACCGACAATCTCGCCGTCTGCATTGATATAGTGAGGACGACGCGTCTCAATGGTCAGTTCCGTGGTGCTGAATGCCCGCACGTTGCGCCAGCGGCCATGGGTGCCGCGCCGCAGAAAGGGCAGCAGCGCAATCAGCTGCCAGCTATGCTGCAACTCCAGGCTGTAGACATCCAGTAGCCCATCGTCGGGTGCTGCGCGCTGTTCCACTGTCATGCCACCGCCGTAGAAGCGCCCGTTGCCCACCGACACCTGAACCGTTTTGATTGGTATCCGCTGACCCTGATGCACCAGCGTGGCGCTGAACGGACGGCTCTGCCGCAGCAGCCGTAAAGCCGCCAGGGCATAACCGCCCACACCCCAGCGTTTTTTCGATTCCGCCGTAAGGTTATGCGCCAGCTCGGCCGAAAAGCCGATGCTGGAGACGTTAAGAAACAGGTGCTGATTCACTTCCCCCAGATCCACGGCGCGCAACTGCCCGTCTGCGATAATTTTCACCGCCTGTTCAAGGCTGGCGGGAATGCCCAGCGTACGGGCAAAATCGTTGGCGGTGCCCAGCGGTAAAATGCCCAGCGGCAGGCCGGTCTGCATCAGTCCCGGCGCGGCTGCGTTAAGCGTGCCATCGCCACCGCCGACGATCACCGCATCGACGCGACCGGCATACGCCGCGATGAGCTGGCTGTAGCTACAGGTCTCATCCTCGTCCGGTTGCAGCAGGGTGAAGCCAGCCTGAGCCAGCAGCGTCTGCGCCCGACTCGCCTCAATGCGTCCTTTACGTGAGCGCTGATTAATCAGCAACAGAGCCGTTCTTTGAGGGTAAGACATACTTTTACATCATCCTGCTGTCAAAATGGGGAACGAGACGGCAAGTACAGCATCGGCCTGACCCGTGAACAACCCTGTTTGCGCGACTTTACGTACCCGTTCCATGCCATAAGCGGCGATAAAGATCGTCTACACTGCTTAGGATCAGTTCCATATTGAGGCGTTGCGATGACAGAACACGAATTCAGAAAATTGTTAGCCGAACAGGGTTTTGATGAGCCACTGCTGATTGAGCGTGCCGCATCAGCCCGGCTTGATAATCACGTCCATCCTTTTGAAGCGCTGGCCCTGATTCTCACGGGTGACATCACTATCAGTACCGAGCAGGGCGATACCACTTACTCTCCTGGCGAGACGTTTCACCTGCAGCCGAATGAACTGCATCGCGAAGCGTTCGGACCACAGGGCGTCAGCTATCTGGCAGGGCGTAAATATGAGTAACCGGCAATCAGTATGAACGTGTCTGACGACCTGTTTACCCGGCTGGCACGTTCGCCGTTTCGTCAGCGCTTTCGCCTGGGACGCGCTGAGTACGATTATGCGAGCAGCAAAGGCGAGCCGGTTTTGCGACAGCACGCCGCAGAGTTTGTCGCACAGCGACTGGCGCCTGCTCAGCCGGAAAATGATGGTAAACAGACGCCGATGCGCGGTCATCCGGTGTTTATCGCCCAGCACGCCACCGCGACCTGCTGTCGTGGCTGTCTGAGCAAGTGGCACCACATCGGGCAGCATCAGCCGCTGAGTGCTGAGCAGCAGGAGTATGTCGTGACGGTGTTACTGGCGTGGATCACCCGGCAGATGCAGCAGCCCGCACCCCCTGCTCGCGTGAGCCGGAATAAGCCGAAACCGGACGACGATCCGCAGCTGGCGCTCTGGTAATGGATAAAAAAGCTACAGTCAGCGTCTTTTTCTGGTGAAAACTGGCCCTTTTTCATTCCTGGTTTATTCTTAAATCTTTCCTGGGAAGGCTATGCCAGGATTAAAACCTACACGGCAACGATGAATACAGAGGGAATTATGAAGAAATCAATTATTGCACTGTCTGCTATTTTGCTGGCCTCGCCAGTATTTGCTGCTACCACTACCGATAACACCGTTGCGGAAGCGCATAAAGGCGCTGACACCGCGAAAGAAAAACTGCATCAGACCCAGAACGAAGGCAAAGAGCTGAAGCTGAAGTCTGAGCACGCCGCTGAAGGCAAAAGCCACACCACCGGTAGCAAAATCACCGAAGGTGCTCAGAAAGGCTGGCACAAAACCAAAGAAGGCACTGAAAAAGGCTGGGATAAAACCAAGCAGGGTGCTGAAGATCTGAAAAACAAAGCGACCAACTAAGACGCTGGTTTTCAGGTAAAAAAATAACCCACCGAAAGGTGGGTTTTTTTATGGCTGAACCGGATTACGCTTTGTTTTCCGCCGCCTTTCTTTCTGCGGCTTCTCTTTCCGCCGCCGCTAATGCCGACACTTTGATTTCCGCTTCAGCGGCCGCATCGGCTGCCGCAGACGCCGCTTCAGCTGCAGCTTCTGCGGCTGTCTCAGACTGTTTTTTGCCTTCTTCGATCACTTCTTCGTCGATGACTTCGATGTTTTCGCGGTTATCGCGGCCGGAGAGCAGATTCCAGCAGGCGATAAACAGGGCAGCAATGACCGGACCGATCACAAAACCGTTAATGCCGTAAATCTCCATGCCGCCCAGCGTGGCGATCAGGATCATATAGTCAGGCATTTTGGTGTCTTTGCCGACCAGCAGCGGACGCAGAATATTATCTACCAGACCGACAATCACCACGAAGAAACCAACCAGGAACAGCCCTTTCCACAGTGCGCCGGTGGCGAAGAAGAAGATCGCCGCAGGCACCCAGATGATAGCGGAACCGACCGCCGGAATCAGGGAGAGGAATGCCATCAGCGCGCCCCACAGCAGGCTGCCGTCGATGCCGGTAAACCAGAAAGCCAGCCCGCCGAGAATACCCTGCACGATACCGACCACCACCGTACCTTTCACCGTCGCGCGCGCCACGGCAGCAAACTTCACCATCAGGTGATGCTTCACGTAGGTGGAAAGCGGCAGCGCTTCCAGAATCAGATGCACCAGATAGGAGCCATCTTTCAGCAGGAAGAACAGCAGATAGAGCATGATGCCAAAGCCGACGGTGAAGCTGAACGTCCCTTTACCGATGATAAAGGCGCTGCCCGCGACATACTGACCGCCCTTAAGTGCAAATGAGGAGAGCTTCTGCTGAATCTGTTCGGCGTTATCCAGATTATTTTCAGCCAGGAAATGCTTCGCCCAGCGCGGCAGATGCTGCAGCAGATCGGCGAACACGGCCGGGAACTGCGATGAGTTGGTCTGCAATTTGTGATAGACCGCGTTGGTTTCAACCACCAGCGAGGAGGCGATAATCGCCAGCGGCGTGAAGACAATCAGGCAGATACAGAACAGGGTAATTAGCGCGGCCACGCCGTTGCGGTCACCCAGTCGGCTGCGCAGCCAGGTTTTCAGCGGATGGAAAATCACCGCCAGAATTGCCGCCCATAAAATCGGCGAGAAGTAGGGCGAAAGCACCTCGAAAAATGCGACGGTGGCGATAGCCAGAATCAAAATGAAAAACCCGATGTTCAATCCTTTAAAACGCATGGAGAAACCTCATCTGGAACAAACTCTGATAAACCCGACGCGCAAATTTGCTGTGTCCGGCTTCGCTTGCGCGGCAGCCTCGTCACAAATTAACGCTCAGGCTTTGCTCGTTAAATGCTGCTGCTGGCAGCATCATGCTGGCTAACTGTTTGAAAGGTCTTGCAGAAGTGATGAACGGGTAAGGTGCGTTCGCTGCGTGACTTCCGGTCGGTAGCGGGCTGCCTCTGACGGCAGCGCGCTGAATCCTACATTAGCGTAGCGGTTTCGACCATTATTGGTAGGTCAGAGACTCATGTTCCCGGTGTATGCTGCCGATAACATTATTAAGTGAGCAAAAAACAGGCAGTGAGAAATGAGTAAACAGAGAGTCTTAGTGGTGCTGGTGACGCTGGTATTGACCGGCTGCGCGACCAAGCATTATCCACAGGCGGCTGCGGTGACGCCGCAAGAGACAGCGACGCTGAACTGCAACGCCCTGGATCAGGAGCTGGTCAAAGCGCACGGCGTGCAGAGTGATATCGAGCAGACCGGCCAGTTTAATGCCCTGACCGTGCTGGGCTTTGTCGGGGATTTCGGACTGGGCAATGGCATTGCAAAATACAATGCCACCCGGAAAGCGGAAAATCGGGTCACTGCGTTGCAGTCACTGAAAGCCGCAAAGTGCAGCCAGCGTCTTTCATAACGGGCTGCGTCAGATCAGCCAAGCGTCCCTGCGCTGACATGTTGCAAACGGACATTTTCGGCCGCGCGTTTACCGGCCAGGAAGGCGTGATCCGAGTTGTAATATTCCCACTCGCTGTAACGACCCGACAGATGGATATCCTGAGTCAGCAGCCACTGGCGGATCAACGCCACGTTATCGCTGCGCGCATGGTCATAGACCACGTAGGCGTAAGGCATATCAACCTCAGATGCGCAGAGCAGCGGATCGTCCGCGGTGATCATGCCGACCCGGATGCAATCCTGACGGCAGCGCTCAATCAGCGCATCACCCTCCAGCGGCAGCGGATTAGCCGCGTTGTAGGTAATTTCACAGGTTAAGCCGAAACCGCCCGGCGGATTGCAGTGCGGACTGGCATTACCCTGCACAAAGATGCGGTGAAACAGCGTATCGCCAGGGTAGTAAATCCAGTGTTTTTCAGTGAGGTCAGCCCGGCCAATACCCAGATTCACACAGCGCACCGACACAAACTGCAGCTGCTGTGCCGCCAGCTGGACGCTCTCCGGTACCTCATCACCCATCAGCTTAATCAGCTCCGGCAGCGGCATGGTGCTGATCAACTGCTCATACCGGTAGTGGCGACCATCCGCCAGCAGGGCGACATGCGCCTGCGGGTAGATGCGCGTCAATGTTGTATCGGTCTCCAGCGTGCATTTCAGGTGCGGTAAAAATCCTGACATCAGTGCCTGGAAGCCACCGCGCAGCGGATAGCCGAAACGGGCGTTGGGGCCGACTGGTTTCGCCAGCGGTTGCAGCGCACCATCGATGATCTGTGACAGATCGGGCAGCGGCACGCGTCCGCCGAGCCATGAGGTTTCCATGTCGGTCAGCGGCACTTTCCACAGTTTCTGGTTGTAAGGCAGGGCGAAATGCCGCGCGATGCCTTTACCCCAGGTGCGCATAATAAAGTGTTGGAAATCCTCTTCGCCCTCCACCACGCCGGTGCTGCTGCCCTCATCGGGGATTGCGCCATCCGCACAGCAATCCCGCCGCGCACGCGCCCGATCCAGCGGCACAGCGGCGACGGCTGTTTCGCCATAGCGCGCTTCAATAGCGCCCAGCACGCACTCTTTTACCACCTCGACCGGCAGGCCGTGTAGCGCGGACTGGAAGGGATAGCGGGTATAAACACCGTCGCTGTAAACCCAGGCCTCGCGCGCCTGCCAGTGCAGATTGTCGCCCAGCAGCATCTCATAGAGCTGCAACACGTAGGGATCCTGCGAGAACATGATGTGACCGGCATAGTCGAAGGTGAACCCCTGATCGTCAATCGAGCGGCACCAGCCGCCTGGGGTGCTATTTTTCTCCAGCAGCACTGCGCCTTCGCCATAGTGATATCCGGCGCTCAGACCTGTCGGTCCGGCGCCGATAATCAGGCAGGGCACCGCGTCGCTCTCCAGCATCGCTGGCGTTAAAGGCATGACGTTAGCCTGCGCGCGGGTCTGGCTGGCTGACTTCAGAGCAGACTGACGCTGCGTCAGCGCCTGCTGGATCAGGCCATGTATCTGCTCTGCGGTGCGATCCCAGGAGGTGACATCGACTTTTGCCTGCATCCGTCCCGCCAGCGCCAGCCTTTCTGCGGCACTGATTGCCATTGCCTGTTCACAGGCGGCAATAAATTCCGCATGCGTCTCTGCTACCGCCACTTCCTCTGCGTAGTGGCGCGCCACATCGACAATGGCAGTACTGACAATCGGCAGCTGCGCCGCCATATACTCCAGCACCTTGGTCGGGGAGATGTAGCGGGTCGAAGCATTGATGGCAAACGGCATCAGACAGACATCCCAGCCCGCCAGAAACTGCGGCAGAGCCTGATACGGCTGCTGACCGAGCCAGTGAATATTGGGGCGCTGCGGCAGGCTGGCGGGATCAATTTTCACCACCGGTCCGACCATAATGATCTGCCATTCGGGATGGCTGTCTGCCAGCGCGGCTATCAGCGGCAGGTCAATACGCTCATCCAGAACGCCGTAATAACCCAGACGCTGCGACGGAATGGCATCCTGTAACGGATGACGATTCGTGCGATCGCGCGCCTGTTCAAAATGAATGGCATCAACGCTGCTGGGGAAGCAGTAAACCTGAGCGTGTTTATCACGCTTCGCTTCATAGAGGCTGGAGCCGCCGGTAAAGACCAGATCGGCGCGGGTCATGAGCGCCGATTCGCGCTGCTGCAGCTGGCGCGGCGCATTCTGGAAGGCCGAAAGCTCATCCATACAGTCGTAAATTACCAGTGCCGGATCAAAAGGCGTCAGCAGCGGCAGTGCCATTGGCGTATAGAACCAGATCAGCGGCTGATCGTCCTCCTCCAGTAGCGGCGTCAGCAGCAGCAGCAGCGGGGCGATCTGGCTGTCGTGAAAGCCGGGCGCGTCGCTGTCGGTATGTGGCTGGATCACCGTGATATTGGCGGCAGGCGAACTCTGATGCAGGCCTGGTGGCCCTGCCTGCCAGACCGGCTCCTCGACAAACAGTACGCGATAGTGCTGTGCCAGGCGAGTCAGTAGCTGCTGCGGACGCTGAAAAACAAAACCCCAGCGTAAATGGCTGAAAACGATGAGAACAGGTGGTTTCATGGTGTGCTCCTGGCTGGGATGTTGTAGGGACTGGATGTGCTGCAAAAAGCGCTGCGCCTGATGCAGGGCGTCGGCATAAGGCTGCTGTAACTGGCGGGCGTAAGGATCGGCGCCCAGAAGATCGAGATCCCACAGGCCGCTGCGGGTCCAGAAGGTGGTTTCCTCCCACAAGGGACGATCGAGAATCGGATAGAGGCAGATGCCGAGCAGATCAGCGCCCGCCAGCTGCGCCTGTGCAACCTGTGTGGCGATCTCACGGATCCAGGCGCCGCGGCCGCTGCCGACGTGGCTGGTTTCCGCCAGCAGCAGTGGCCGCTGATAACGCTGCCAGACCTGCAGCAGCAGCTGATGCAGCGGCTGGCGTCGGCTGTCGCCCAGATGCCAGTAAAGCCGCCGGTTTGAACCCTGTTCCCACTGGTTGTCGTGGTAGTAATTCACGCCAATCAGATCGAGATAGCGGGGTGCGCCGCCCAGCTCCGGATTACGGCGACCACTGAGCATGTCCCATGCCTGATACTGGGTGTCACACATCTCACGTGCCAGACGGCCGCTGTCGGGATCGGCGGGATCGGGCGCGATATGGATCAGCGGATCGCAATGCAGCACACGGGCACGCGGATCGGCCTGCCAGATCGCATCACAGGCGGCCAGGGTAGCGCGTACCAGCTGCCGCTTGGCGACATCGGCCCGCTCCGGCTCCGGGATCGCCTCACAGGGGAACAGCCCGACCGAGATGCCCCAGCTGACAAAGGAGATCTCATTCATCGGAGAGTAGATCGGTGCCTGCTGATACCAGGGCGCCAGGAAGCGGGCCAGTGCGCCACAGAAGGCAGCGAAACGGGGGATAAAGTCGTGATCAAACAGGCTAACGCCCGCGGGCCAGCCGTAGTGACAGATTGTCCAGCTCAGCTGAATACCCTGCTGCTCTGCGGCCTGCATCCGTGCAGCGACCGTGGAGAAGTCATAGCGGCCGTCGCGTTCACATAGCCGCCAGCCGACGCTTTCCCGCACGGTGCGAATGGCAAAGGGGCTCAGTGCTGCATAATCTTCTGCCGCCCGCGCCTGATGCTGGTTCAGATCGTTCATCGACAACGCAAAACCGGCCGGATTGATATGATCGGCACCTTCATAGCCGGCCTGCCAGAAACTGGAAAAGGGCGTCATGGCATCTCCCGAAAAAAAGCAACACGCTTCCCGCTGACGAGCCGTTGTGAAACGGGTCAGGGCGTTACAGGTATGCAAAGCAGATTGGCGATCCTTGCCATAAGCCACAGACGCTAAATTGCAGGCAACAGAGCCTGTGGCGGTTTGGATGCGTGAGATAGCAGAACTAAACGTGCGGCGCTATCGGCAGGAAAAAGAGTGGCTTCTCTGAATGTTAACGGATTTTGCGGAAGCCTTACTGGAAAGTATAGACAGGGAGGGATGCTTCGCAAATTATTGAAGTGAAAAGGAAAAAGCGTAGCGGCAAAAGTCATCCACTCAGAAACAGGAATTTTTCACTATTGTCTGTGCTGTCGGGTTGATAAGCGCAGCGTGAAGCGCATCAGCGTTATTTTCAGCTTTGTTAACCTTTTCCTCAACATGCAGAGCGGTCAGACTTACCTGTTTTAACGTTACTGCTTCGCTTGCCTTTTAACGGGCTGGCGGCAAGATTGACTTATTACTGGCCTGAATCCGCGGGCGATCAACAGGCGGCGGGTTAAGCGGCGCGGCTCTTAAAACAGGATGTTTAACCGACTATGTTCTCATTCGACTGGCACCGTTTTTTACTTAACGATCAACCAGCCACCTTTTTATTTGAAGTGGTGGCGCGGGTTCTGATCGCCTATCTGGTGGTTTTTACTTTTCTGAAAGTGTCAGGACGACGCGGCGTACGTCAGCTGTCGCTGTTCGAACTGGTGGTGATTCTGACGCTGGGTTCTGCGTCCGGTGACGTCACGTTTTATGACGATGTACCGGTGCTGCCGGTGATTATGGTGTTTGTGGTATTGCTGGCGCTCTACCGCCTGACCACCTGGCTGACGTCACACAGTCCGCGCTTTTCACGGCTGATTCAGGGCGACGTCATTACCCTGATTAAAGATGGCCTGTATGTGCTGGAAAGTCTGGATCAGCTGAATATTTCCGAAGATGAGTTCTATATGGAGTTGCGCCAGAGCGGCGTAGAGCATCTGGGGCAGATCCGGCTGGCGCTGGTGGAAGTCGATGGTCAGCTCAGCCTCTATTTCTATGATGATGACGAGATGCGCGCCGGATTAAGCGTGCTGCCGCCAGAGCACCGACAGGATTACAGCACCGTGCCGGTCAGCGCGCTCTACGCCTGCACCCATTGTGGCCAGACGCAGAGGATAGAGGCGGAACAGCAGGCCGTCTGCCCGCGTTGTCAGCGACAGCGCTGGTCTGCGGCACTGAGCGTACGTCGGCTGCATTAGCTGCCAGCGCCAGCTCAGTATTCAGGTTGCGGCGTGTCGGCATTGCCGGGATTAACGTCGGCGAAAAAGGCACTGAGCGGACGCTTTTGCTGACCTGCGACGCTGAAATTATCCGCCCTCAGCCAGGCGCTCAGGGCGCGATGAACCTCCGGCCATTCACGGTCGATTATCGACAGCCAGTCTGTATCGCGGTTACGTTGTTTGCGAGTCATTACCTGACGAAAACGCCCCTCAAAGCGGAACCCCAGTCGTTCAGCTGCAAGTCGTGAAGCGACATTAGTAGAATCACAGCGCCACGCCACCCGACGATAGCCGAGAGCAAAAGCCTGTTGCAGCAGCAGAAAAATCGCCTCGCTGCCCATTGCACTGCGCTGCATCAGCGGCGACCAGGTGACGTGACCGATTTCAAGGGTGCCATGTTCTGGCTCTATGCTGGCGAAGGAGACCACACCACAGGGCTGCTGATTCAGCCCGCAGACCGTGAAGGGCACCAGGGACGCATCCGCCACTTTATCCGCAATCCAGCGCTGCATCTGCGGCAGTGAGGCGGGCCGCTCCGCGCTCAGCCAGGTCCAGTCCCGATCATCCGGTGCCTGCATAAATGCCAGCAACAGCGATTCCGCATGATCCATGCTTAATGGCAGGAGAATGCAGTGCTGGCCGTGGATGGAGGCACTGGGCGGTCTGGCGACAGGTTGCCAGTCGGGCATGGCTTCACCGACTGGCTGATCAAACTGATTGATGTTCACTGGCATCCTCCTGAAGAAAAACGGACGGTAAGCAGGGAAAATTAAGATGTGTTCTGACGGGCTATCATGAACCGCGATTAAACCCGTCGCAGCTTGTTCCCGCTTTCCACATAACTTTGCCTGTTACTGACAGAAAATGAAAACCCGTCGGGCAGCATAGCGACACCGTTATCAGAGAGGTGTGCGTATGAAAGTGAGGGCGGCCAGTGCATTACTGTTTTTACTGTTATCGTTTGGTGCATTTTCACAACAGGTGATCAGCGAAAGTCATCCCCATTCACGCAGTGCGCGACTGCTGGAGCAGGGGAGTCAGGTCGATACGGCGGACTCGCCGGATGAACATCTGCTGGAGAGGCGGGAGTGGCGAAGCAGTCTTCAGCGCAAGCCGTATTAAAATGCGATCCCCGGCAGCGAGCTCTGCCGGGGATCCGGTAGTGAGGTTCAGGCGATTAAATCGTGGCCTGCGTGGCGGCCATGCCTGGCACCAGAATCACCTTCCGGCACTCCTCTTCGCGTTTAGCGAAAATATCGTAGCCGCGAGCGGCATCTTCGAGCGGCAGATGATGGGTTACAATCTCTTCCGGCGTCAGATGCCCCTGTTCAATCAGCTTCAGCAGATCGGGCAGATACGCATGCACATGTGTCTGTCCCATCTTAAAGGTCAGCCCTTTGTCGAAGGCATCACCAAACAGGAAGCCGTGAATGAATCCGGCGTAGACGCCCGGCACGCTGACGATACCGCCACGCCGCACCGCAGCAATACACTGACGCAACGCTTTACCACTGCTGCCTTCCAGCTTGAGATTGGTGAGCACGGTTTCAGTCAGGCTGCCTTTCGCCTCGAACCCGACGGCATCGATCACGGCATCCACACCGCGATTGCCGGTACTGTGTTCGATAATCCAGCCGGCTGGATCATCGATCTCATCGAAGTTAATCGGGATGACGCCGTAGCGATCGCGGGCAAAGTTTAAGCGGTAGTTGTTGTGATCAATCATGTAAATCTGTTCGGCACCCTGCTGTCGGGCGCAGGCGGCACTGAGCAGGCCCACAGGTCCGGCACCGAAAATCGCCAGGCTGGAGCCGGGTTTAACTTCGGCATTTTTAACCGCCTGCCATGCGGTGGGCAGAATGTCCGACAGGAACAGCACTTTCTCATCTGACAGTATGGACGGCACCTTGAACGGACCGGTATTGGCTTTCGGCACTCTGACATACTCCGCCTGGCCGCCGGGCACACCGCCATAGAGCTTACTGAAACCAAACAGCGCCGCGGGCGGCGTGATGTTTTTACGGTTCAGAATAGCACCCCGTCCGCTGTTAGTATTTTCACAGGCGGCATACTGGCTCAGCAGGCAGAAAAAGCAGTCGCCACAGGCGATCACAAACGGAATGACGACCCGATCGCCTTTGGCGACGGCAGTCACTGCACTGCCCGCCTCAACCACTTCGCCCATAAACTCATGGCCAAAAATATCGCCATGCCCGGTGCCGGGAATTTTGCCGCGATAAAGGTGCAGGTCTGAACCGCAAATGGCGGTAGCGGTCACGCGCAGGATAATGTCATCGGCCGCTTCCAGACCCGGGTCGGGTACGTTATCCACGCTGACTTTATGCGGGCCGTGATACGTTAATGCTTTCATTTTTTGATCTCCTGCTGACGGGGGAAGGGCGGCCAGACCAGAAGGTGTGGCTGCCTGCGAGAAAGACTCAGGGAATCTGAGATCGAAACCTGCCTGAAGTGTAGTAACCCTTTGAGGAGTAAGCCGAGCGGTGCTGGAGGCGGGGCAATTTCAGATCGGCGGGCTGGGTGAGTGCCTTTGCAGGGCGGCGGCAGTAACAGACGGCGCATCCGGTTGGCAGCCAGTGAGATCAGCCAGCGCGCGCCGGTAAGGGGTGTTGATTTGTGCCGGAACCTGCCCGAGGTAGTGAAAAGCATGCTCACGTGTTTCACCGGTGAGATTCTGCAGATAGTGTCGCGCATCATCCAGCGTCGGTATCTGCCCTTCAACTCCCGCCATGCGGGCAGGCAGACCGGTCCAGATTAATCCTTCGATGCCTTTCGCCTGCGCCCATTCCGCCAGCGGTCCCACTGAGGTTTCTGTCACCGTCATCATGCCGACGCCATCGACGCGGCTGTCTGGTATCGCCTCCCGAATGCGCAACGCGCGGCAGGCGCTCTCCAGTGAGGCGGTGTTCAGCCAGGCCCAGAACACTGTCACCGGGCGGGCGTTGAGACAGATCGCCGTTGATAGTTCACCGCCGTCAGCGATGCGCACAAACTCAATCGGAACGGCAGGTCCATCATGATGCCACTGACTGGCCACCGGCAGTGCGCCAGGTTTCCAGATTAACGATCCCCATCCCAGGCAGGCAATTTTCATTCTTTTCTCCTGTGTCCCTGTCGGCGTGATCGCGACAGCGTCAGATAAAGCGTAGCCCGTTACGCTTAATCGTTACAGGGATCACCTTTTCAGGGCAGTAAAGCGGGCGCAAAAATGGCATGATCGCCGCGCAGTCACTTTGCACAACCTGACGGTTTTATCATCAATCCATGCGTGTTTGTCTTCGCGGCTTGAACTTTTATCGTCAGGTAGTGTAAAAAGTGGCGCACGCAATCGATTACCTTTGTATGCGCGGATCATTTTTACGCTTCACCGATCCGTCTGCAGCTGAGGCTGAGAGCGGGGCATACGTTTACCTGCCTGACGGCTCAGGTTTACTGGCGGCTTTTAACACGGACTATCTGATGAAAACCACGCAAACTGGCACGCTGGGCGCGCTTGAGAGTGACGTCGATACGGGATGGCATAAAACCGACACGATGTGGATGCTGGGTTTATACGGCACCGCAATCGGAGCCGGTGTGCTGTTCCTGCCCATCAATGCCGGTGTCGGCGGGCTGATCCCGCTTATTATCATGGCGGTGCTGGCCTTTCCGCTGACCTTCTTTGCACACCGCGCCCTGACGCGTTTTGTCCTTTCCGGTAAAAATCCGGCGGGTGATATCACTGAGGTGGTCGAGGAGCATTTCGGCGTTGGCGCGGGCAAGCTGATTACGCTGCTCTATTTCTTCGCGATTTACCCGATTCTGCTGATGTACAGCGTGGCGATTACCAACACGGTGGAAAGCCTGATGGTGAACCAACTCGGTCTGGTGCCGCCGCCGCGTGTGCTGCTGTCGCTGCTGCTGATTGTCGGCCTGATGACCATTGTGCGCTTTGGCGAGAAGATGATTGTCAAAGCGATGAGCGTGCTGGTCTATCCCTTTGTGGCGGTTTTGATGCTGATGGCCTGCTATCTGATCCCGCACTGGCACGGGGCTGCACTCTCAACCCTGAACGTTCAGCCTGCGGGCAGCAGCCTGTGGATGACGCTGTGGCTGGCGATACCGGTTATGGTCTTTTCGTTTAACCATTCACCCATCATCTCCTCCTTTGCACTGGCGAAGCGCGAAGAGTATGGCGACGCCGCCGAGAAAAAATGCTCGCGCATTCTGGCCTGCTCGCACCTGATGATGGTGGTGACGGTGATGTTCTTTGTCTTCAGCTGCGTGCTGAGTCTGTCGCCTGACGATCTCCATGCCGCCAAGGCGCAGAACATTACCATTCTCTCCTATCTGGCGAACCATTTTCAGGTGCCGATGATTGCCTGGCTCGGGCCGCTGATTGCCATCGTGGCGATCACCAAATCGTTCCTCGGCCACTATCTGGGCGCGCGCGAAGGGTTTAACGGTATGGTCAATAAGGCGCTGCGCAGCCGCGGTAAAACTATCGCGCCTGCCAGACTGAATCGCCTGACGTCACTCTTTATGTTGCTTACCACCTGGCTGGTGGCAACGCTGGACCCGAATATTCTCGGCATGATTGAGACGCTGGGCGGGCCGGTGATTGCCATGATCCTGTTCCTGATGCCGATGTATGCCATTCACAAAGTGCCGGCGATGCGTAAGTACAGCGGGAAAATCAGTAACCTGTTTGTGGTGCTGATTGGTCTGATTGCCATCTCCGCGATTTTCTATTCGCTGGTGAAGTAACAGATCAATCAACAGGCGCCTCTCCGCGGTATTGAGAGGCGTCTGCTGTTCTGCCCGCCACGCGTCATTTCTCCATGTATCGCCAGCCCTGGTCTCCCTGTTTTAACCAGCCGCCGCACAGTGAACCCTCTCCGTCAGACGCATCTCGTCAGCAATATTTACATTTGTTACTTTTTCACATGGTAGAGTTAACGCGAATAATTATTATTCCTTTAAAGGACAGGAGAAAAATGAAAATCGGGATTGTTGCTGCCACCACACTGTTACTGTCAACTGCCTGCGCGGCAACCACCTATCCGGTCACGGTGACTGATATGGATGGTCAGAAAATTACGCTGCAAAAAGAGCCGCAGCATGTGATTTTGCAGGACGGACGCGACGTGATGGCGCTGGCCTTACTGGATCGACAGAACCCGTTTCAGCGGGTCGTTGCCTGGAATAACCTGCCGAAAAAGCAGGATACCCAGACCTGGGATCTGCTGAAGCAGCGCTGGCCGCAGGCGGCATCGATTGTGGATATGGGCTTTAACGATCAGGGGCAGGTCAATCTGGAGAGCGTGCTGGCGAAGCAGCCCGACCTGATGATTGCTCAGCTGCGCGCCAAACCGGCACTGACGCAGTCGGGCGTGCTGGCTACCCTGAAAAATCTGCATATCCCGGTGCTGTTCCTGGATGATGAGCTCCACCCCAAAGAGAACACCCTGAAGAGTGTGAAAGTGCTGGGTACCGTTCTGAATCGCGAAACCGAAGCAAAAGCCTACGCCGATTTTTATCAGCAGCGCTGGCAGATGATTCAGCAAAAGATTGCGCAGGTGCCGCACAAGCCGACGGTATTTATTGAACCGATTGCCGGTAACAGCGACAACTGCTGCTTTACCCATGGTCATAACGGCTGGGGTGCGCTGGTGGAAGCGGTCGGCGGGAAAAATATCGGCTCAGCGCTGCTGCCCGGCAGCTCAGGTTTTGTGTCGCTGGAGAAGATTATCGCCATGAAGCCGGACGTTTACATCATGACCGGCTCGAAGCGTCCGAACAGCAACGTGCTGCCGTTTGGTTATGGTGCCAGTCAGACTGACGTGACCGCCACTTTTAATCGCCTGCAGAGCCGAACCGGCCTGGAGCAGATCGAACCGGTGAAACAGAAACGGGTCTATGGCGTTTATCACCATTTTTATAATCACCCTTACAACATCATCGGTATGGAAATTCTGGCTAAAGATCTCTATCCAGAGGTATTCCGTGATCTCGATCCGACGGCCGATTATCACCATATCGTAAAACAGTTCACGGCGTTGCCGGATGCGCCGGTGATCCTCAGCACGCCATAACCGGGTAAAGCGTCGGGGTGCATTTCAGCACCCTCACGTTGAACAGGTTTTAACGGGTCAGCCTGAGACGTGATGTCCAGGCTGCCCGGTTAACATCTGGATTGCGTCAGAAGAGTTTTAAAGATATGACCTGTGTTAAGAAATCGCTAAGCAAGCGTAATACTGTGTAAGTTACCGGATTTTAAGACTTTTACAGATGCCTCCCGCCAGAATTATTGCCATGATGCCGATCAACGGTGCCTGAACAGCCGTTATTTTCGGAGGCAGTATCATGAAAAAAACAACATTAACGCTTATCGCTTCACTTTTAACATGCAGCACGCTCTTCTCTCAGGTTTCACTGGCAGACGATCATGATGACGGTCAGCGTAAGCCGGTGCCGCATCAGAACAGTGATAAACGTCCTGACAATCGCGGCCCCGATCAGAATCGCGACCGCGGCAACAATCGCCATGATGATAAAAAGCCTCACGACATGGGCAATAATCGGCATGATGAAGATAACAACCATCGTGGCAGAGAATCCCGCAATGACCGTGACCATTTCGCCTGGCAGGGCCACGACTTCCGTCGCGGCCATCCTGTTCCGCAGGAATACCGCGGCGACCATTATCGCGTAGCCGACTGGCATGAACGCGGTCTGCGTGAACCGCCGCGCGGTTATCACTGGGCAAACATCGACGGCAATTATGTGCTGATTGCTGCCGCGACCGGTGTGATTACCGCGCTGGTGCTGAACAGCGCCCTGAACTGATTCTATCCTGAACCGATCGCCAGGGATGGCTGCGGCCATCCCTCTTTCTTTCCGTTTTGCTGCGCCAGCGGCTATCCTGTGACTCCACGCTGAAAATTTCCTGTGTAAGGAGTCATGATGACGACGGTTAAGATGGTTGCAGTCGATATGGATGGCACGTTTCTGGACGACAATAAGCAGTACAATCGATCCCGCTTTCTCGCCTGCTATCAGCAACTCACCGCCCGCGACATCAAATTTGTGGTGGCCAGCGGCAATCAGTACTACCAGCTCAAATCCTTTTTCCCGGAGATCGCCAGCGATATCGCCTTTGTGGCGGAAAACGGCGCATGGATTATTGACCGTGATGAAGAGCTGTTTTGCGGTGCCTTTGAACGCCGCGACGTTGAAGCGGTAATCAGCACCCTGCAAAACGGCGACTATCCCGGCCTGCGTTACCTGCTGTGTGGTCGTAACAGCGCGTATTACTTCGACGGCATGGAAGAGAGCTGGCTGAAGAAGATGCGCCATTACTGTCACCGGCTGAAGCCGATTCATCATCTGGATGAGGTGCAGGATGACCGGCTGTTTAAGTTCGCGCTGAACCTCTCGGATGATTACATCGAGCCACTGATGGCGGATATTGAGCGACTGCACCAAAGACGCGTGGCCGCGACGTCAAGCGGTCATGGCTCGGTCGATCTGATCGTGCCGGGAAATCACAAAGCGCACGGTCTGGATCTGCTGGCAAAACGCTGGGGGATCACGCACGACCAGGTGCTGGCCTTTGGCGATGGCGGTAACGATCTGGAGATGCTGAAACAGTCCGGCTTCAGTTTTGCCATGGACAATGCGCCAGAGCGGGTGAAGCAGGCGGCACGTTTTGCCGCGGCGTCTAATAATGAGGAGGGCGTGTTGCAGATCATTGAGCAGATGCTGGCAGGTGAGGGGCCTTTTGCCGCCCCGCGGCGCTGAGACTGAACGTGCCAGGATAGCGCTGAGCTGCTGCATGACCTGCCAGGCTGGCAGGTCAGTGAAGGAGGTTAGCGCGTTGATCACGCCGTGATGTGCCAGGCCTGGGCAATCATCGTCTGCATCTGTTCGCGGCTGTAATTCACCAGCGAATTTTTACTGTTGGCACGCGCCAGGATCCACTCCACCTCAGTGCGGCTCAGCGACGGGCCATCCTGCCAGAATGGCGTGATGGCCTGCTGCTGCAGCCACTGCTTCAGAAACTGTGCCGGTGAATCTGTGGATTCACTGAAGAGCTGCGGGTGCAGCTCCGCCATCAGCGTACGCTGCATCGGCTGCTGGCTGTCAGACAGCAGATCCAGGAACGGAAACAGCAGGCGTCCGCACACTTCACCGTGATGGAACGGCTTAATCGCGCCCAGTTCCCCGGCAATACCGTGGATCACCCCCAGCCCCGCGCTGCTGAGACTGACGCCCCCCAGCCACGATGCCATCATCATTGCTTCACGTGCCGCGTCACCCGCCGCATCCTCGCGATTGAGGGCAGGCCACGCCTGAACAAACTGACGCAGACCGGTCAGCGCCAGCTGGCGGGTGAAGAGGTTGCCTTTGCCGGAGAGATACGCTTCAAACAGATGGGTAAAAGCATCGATGCCGCAGGTCGCCAGCACCTTGTCAGGCGTGCCTTTCAGCAGATCCGGATCAAGAATCGCGACCTCCGGCACAAAGACCGGGTGGCGCAGTGACGCTTTGATCTTAATATCCTGCTGGTCTGTCACCACCGCATTTTGCGTGACTTCGCTGCCGGTCCCGGCCGTTGTCGGAACCGCAACCAGCGGCAGCGTGATGGGCTGAACCGCAGTGTCACCTACCTTCTCCAGATAGCGGGCCGTGGGCAGCGGGTGTTGGATCATGGCGCTAAAGGCTTTCGCCGCATCCAGCACGCTGCCTCCGCCAATCGCGACCACCCGATCAACATGACCGCGCCAGCGCGCAACCCAGCCATCGATCTCAGTGGGCGAGGCTTCATGGCTGACAATTTCATAACCGAGAATGTGATCGTTGAGTTCAGCTTTTATCCGGGCATAGGCCGGCCCCTGCAGGAAAGATTGTCCGCAAAACAGCAGGGTAGGTTGTGACCGGGCGGCCAGCAGCGGCACCAGTTTATCCAGACTACCGCGGCCAAAGAGGGTTCGTTGATTACTGTACAGCTCACTCAGGTTCTCACTCACCAGCGCATCCTTTTTACATTTCGCTAATATCTGAGTGTAACGAAAAGCGCGGCGCCAGCATGGGCAAACTTTCTGATAACACACTGGCAAAAAGTTGATCATCTTCGCAAAACAGAAATTCACCGTCGGCGGGGTGGTGCTTTCCTGCGGATGTTACCCTTAACATGTTATCGGTAACAGCGCTTGTCGGGATGTGTAAGCATCTTACAGCGCACTGTTTTGCAGCCCTCCGGGGATCATGATAATAAACCGACACTGAATTCCCTTCAGTGCGCAAGGTGGAGAAAACCTATGCCATTACTCTATGTGGCGATCGGCGTCGCGTTACTGCTGCTGCTGATGATTCGCTTTAAGCTTAATGGATTTATCGCGCTGATCCTGGTGGCGCTGGCGGTCGGTGTGATGCAGGGCATGCCGGTAAATAAAGTCATTACCTCAATCAAAGCGGGCGTAGGCGGCACGCTGGGCAGCCTGGCGCTAATCATGGGCTTTGGTGCCATGCTCGGTAAGTTGCTGGCCGACTGCGGCGGTGCGCAGCGTATTGCCACCACCCTGATTGAAAAATTCGGCACAAAGCATATTCAGTGGGCACTGGTGCTGACCGGTTTTATCGTCGGTTTTGCGCTGTTCTACGAAGTGGGCTTTGTCCTGATGCTGCCGCTGGTGTTCAGCGTGGCGGCGTCGGCGCGTGTGCCGCTGCTCTATGTCGGGGTGCCGATGGCGGCTGCTTTATCAGTGACGCACGGTTTTCTTCCCCCGCACCCTGGTCCTACAGCCATTGCCACGCTGTTTAATGCTGACATGGGTAAAACGCTGCTGTTCGGTACGCTGCTGGGTATCCCTACGGTGATTCTGGCGGGTCCGGTTTATGCCCGTTTTCTGAAAAACATCGACAAACCGATTCCACAGGGGCTTTATAACCCGAAGACCTTTACCGAAGCGGAAATGCCCAGCTTTGGCGTCAGCGTCTGGACGGCACTGGTGCCGGTGGTGCTGATGGCGCTGCGTGCCGTGGCGGAGATGCTGCTGCCAAAAGGCCACGTACTGCTGCCCTATGCGGAGTTCTTTGGCGACCCGGTAATGGCAACGCTGATTGCGGTACTGATTGCGATCTTCACCTTTGGCCTGAATCGCGGTCGTACGATGGAACAGGTGATGGATACCCTGACCGACTCGATCAAAATCATTGCCATGATGCTGTTGATCATTGGCGGTGGCGGGGCCTTCAAACAGGTGCTGGTGGACAGCGGCGTGGATAAATATATCGCCAGCATGATGCACTCGACTCAGCTTTCACCCATCTTTATGGCCTGGTCGATTGCTGCTGTGCTGCGTATTGCCCTGGGTTCTGCCACGGTAGCGGCGATTACCGCCGGGGGCATTGTGGCACCGTTGATTGTCACCAGCGGTGCCAGCCCGGAATTAATGGTTATCGCCGTGGGTTCCGGCAGTGTAATCTTCTCGCACGTTAATGACCCTGGCTTCTGGCTGTTCAAAGAGTATTTCAACCTGACGATTGGCGAAACCATTCGCTCCTGGTCGGCGCTGGAGACCATTATTTCGGTCTGTGGTCTGGTGGGTTGCCTGCTGCTCTCCTGGGCGATTTAACCTCTGGCCGCTGGCAACCCTGCCAGCGGCTCCTCTCTTTGCTTCTCTCTGGCCCGTTTCTTTTTGTATCGCGGGCAGCCTCCAGAGCCGGCTTATTCGCAGCCTGTAACCACGAATATAAAAAGGGCCGCAAAAAGCGGCCCACAGGTCTGTAATAACGTAAATCTGGCCTCTTAATGAGGCGGTTCAAAACCGGCTTTGACCATCTGTTCGCGTAGCGCTCGCGCAATTTCGCGATTGCCGCCGGTGACCGGATAGATAACGTTGTTTACCACATCATCAAGATAGTGCTCGTCAAACTCCTGCATAGAGAGCTGCGTGCCGCCTTCATCGTTGATGGCGAAAGAACCTTTGATGTGGTTACCGCTGTTTTTTGCCTTAAGGCTGTAGCGGCCCATGCTGGTATTAATCGTGCTCATAAGATCTCCTCGCGACTCATTTCAATCTCATCACTACTGAGGCCTGCCTTGCCGCCTGAATTTTAGCCAGGAATGGTCTGTAAAACGAAGAAAGAGGGCCAGTAAGAAGTGGTGTTGCGATCGTTATCTCAGAACATAAATAAAAGCAAAATCTGCTGAACTTATGAGCAGTTGAACACTGAGTGAAGCGGCGTGACAAATTTTTCTGTCTATACTGCTTACAGGAAAAATGTTTAATCAGTGAGGGGAAAAGGAAATGAAAATTATTCTGTGGATTATCGCGATCATTTTTATCGTGGGCTTACTGACCCTGACAGGGGTGTTCAAACTGATTTTCTGATGTCATAGTTTTGTTAAAGCTTCAGCGACGGCGGGCACCTAATCAGGTGCCCGAACTGTTTTCTGGCTTGCTAACAAATACTGGCTAACGGGATCCATCGGCGTATTCGGTAGCAGATCCTGTGAGCCCAGCTGTTTTTTACAGCATGCACAGCAGGCACCATGAAAGTTGCGCTTACCCTCCCGATAATCAGTGAAAACGAACCGTGCGCTTCCACACTGGCTACAGCGTATCTTCATCACCATTCTGCGTCTCATCCTCCTTTTTAATGCGCCCTGACGGATGCCTGCCTCTGTACGGTTAAGCAGATTTTATCTATTGCTGCGCAACATTATTCCGGACTGCGATGAGAAACGTAATTTCTTATAACGCTGATTGTTTGTTGCCAAATGCGAATTCAACCACTAAAAAGCACTTCATTGATCTCGCTCAATGTTTCTTTGCTGTTGGTTAAAATATCCGCGAACACCCCACTCTGACTGGGATTATTGGCACTTAACGCTTATCCTGGTGCAATTAAAAGCAGGAACCGCGCTCAGAAATTTAAGAATTTTTGCTCATTTGATGAGCATTTGTGCCGCAATGACTACGAGAGCCCTTAAAAATGGGTCAGGCAGAGAAAAGCGCTGTTCCGATGAAGATAAAAAAATTGCGTTTTTACTTCTGTCGCCTTCATTAAGAAGAGGAATACGTCTTAATAAGATTTTTCTTTTTAACGTAAGTGCTCTGTAACTCTTAAAGAGAAAAGGTGCGTCTTTCCAGCGGGTTAGCGTTCAGTGCAGGTCATCGACCTGCTAGCTGTTTACGGACGATTCGCAAGTCCGGAAGCAGGAAAGTGTGATGGACGCACGGAAAGGCGATATTTATCACTTTTTCATCAAATCATGCTGGACAAATCCCTCAGCAATTGCTGTACTAGACCCCGACACAGTTTAGTGTCCATTTTTCATGTAAAGGTAATATAGATGTCTAAGATCAAAGGTAACGTTAAGTGGTTTAATGAATCTAAAGGATTCGGTTTCATTACTCCTGAAGATGGCAGCAAAGATGTATTCGTACATTTCTCTGCAATCCAGAGCAACGGCTTCAAAACTCTGGCTGAAGGTCAGCGCGTAGAGTTTGAAATCACCGACGGCGCTAAAGGCCCATCTGCTGCTAACGTTATCAGTCTGTAAGTTAACAGTCAGAATTCTAAAAATCCGCCTGATGGCGGGTTTTTTTATGGCTGTAATCTGCGCTTCATCCCTTTCATCGTAACCTCCTGTATCGTCCCTGTGGCCGCACAAACTGCGCGGCGGTACACAATAAATTCCTGTAACATATTTATAACAACCTGACATGCAGCTTTTTAGTTTGCGACGCTATATAACTGAGCGACAGAACCCGGTGAGTGAGGAGGCAGGATGAACATACGTCAGGCAGAATTGAAAGACAGTTTTGCGTTGAGTGCCCTTTTGAGCGAGTTAGGCTACGGCGGCACCGAAATCTTCATTGAACAGCGCCTGGCGCAGTTATGCAGCGATCCCAGTGAAGCGCTGCTGGTGGCGGAACATGGCAGTCAGGTGCTGGGTTTTCTTTCCCTGCATTTTATTCCTCAACTGGCCCTGGCCGGTGATTTTGCCCGCATCAGCTACTTCTGCATTGCAGAGGGTGAGCGCAGTAAAGGCGTCGGCCAGCAGCTGCTTCAGCACGCTGAAACGCTGGCAGCGCGTCGTGGCTGCGACCGTATGGAAGTTCATTGCCATCAGTCACGTCTTAAGGCGAATCAGTTCTACGCCCGCGAAGGTTATACTGAGTCCCCCCGTTATCTCATCAAAGATCTGCAAGCGGGTTAACTTCCCGTCCGGAGGCGATGACCAGTGCCCCGGCAATCATTTCCCGCTGTTCATCCCTGAGGCTGGCGATGCTGACGCGAATAAACTGCGTGGGGCCAAGCCGACAGCGCTCGCCCGGCACGACCGCAATCCCGCGGGCCGCCAGCGTAATCATGGCAAACTGCTCCGACGCTACCGGGATATAGAGGCTTAACCCGTCGCGAAGCGGCAAAGGCAGACCGCGCCGCGCCAGCGACGTCAGCATCGCTTCGCGTCGTTGCCGGTAAATTGCGCGCGCAGTGGCAATCTGCTGTTGCGTTGCCTCATCCTCCAGCAGCCACGCGACTGCGTCCTGCAGAATGCGGCTGGTCCAGCTGACGCCAAAATTTCGCCATGACTGTATCCGCTTCACCATCTCCGAGGTGGCAGAGAGCACGGCCAGCCGCAGATCCGGCCCGTAGGCTTTGGAAAATGAACGGATGTGTAGCGTTCTCTCAGGAAAACAGACGCCCAGACTCCAGCTCGCCTCCGCGGAGAGATCGCCAATTCCATCATCCTCAACAATCAGCGTGTTGCTCATTTGCAGAACCTGCGCCAGCGCCTGACGTCGCGCCACGCTGATGCTGTTCCCGGTAGCGGAGTGAGTACGGGGCTGATAGATCAGCATCACCGGTGCCTGCTCCAGCAGAACAGACAGGACCTCAGGCAGTGGACCCTCCTCATCACACGCCAGCGGCAGGATCTCTGCGCCGACGTTATCCAGCATATCGAGCAGCCGGGTTGCGGTTGGATCTTCAATAATCACCCGGTCACCCGGCGAGACGAGGGTCTGTACCAGCAGGTTCATCGCATCAAAACCGCCATCCGTTGCCAGAAACGCTTCTGCCGCATAGGGCCAGCGCGGCTTAATCGCCTGAAGCAGCGGCGCTGAAATCGCTTCACGGGTGTAGCTATTGAGTTGCGGTGAGCGCAGGGCCGCCTGCAGCGCTTGCTGCAGATCAGGCAGCAGGGCAGGGTCGGGCGAGGCCAGAGTCAGATCGGCGAGGATGTTTTCGCCGTAGTTACCGATCTTCTCAAAGCGAATCGGACGCGGCATCACCGTGTTGCCACTGACCCAGACGCCACTGCGTCCTTTGCCCGCCAGTACTTTCTGCTTTCTGAGTTGCGCCCAGGCAGCAGAAACGGTTGCCGGACTGACGCCCAGCTGCTCCGCGATATCCCGCACTGCGGGCATCTGCATACCCGTCGCGATCTGTCCGTCACGAATTAGTGCCGAGGCGGCCTGGGCGATGCCTTTCACCGAAGGCGATGTTATCTGGCTGCAAAACCAGTTGAGGTCAACGCTCTCTGTCATAAGAAAATACTTTGTTCAGTAACAAAATAGTGATTGTTCAGATAAGTATTACGGCTCTAGTATCAAATTCAAGCACTATTTTAAGCCCCTTACCGACGGCGAAGCGTAAACGGAGAGATCATGGCAAAGCTACTCATCAGACTGGCGGTACGCGACTGGGACTACTTCACCCCACTGGCGCTGGGCGATATCAGACCGGAAGGCTTTGATCTGCAGATCGACCGCGTCGGCACGCTGGTGAATGACCTGGCGACCAGCCCTGATTATGACGCGGGCGAAGTCTCCTTCAGCCGCTACGCCCAGAGCCGGGCCAGAGGCGACGAAACCTTACTCGGCCTGCCGCACTTTCTGATGCGCGGCTTCCGTCAGCGCTGCATCATCACCACCGCCAGCAGCTCCCTCACTACGCCTGCAGAGCTGAAAGGCAAAAGGATTGGCGTCACCGGCTGGCAGGATTCGGGTAATACCTGGACACGCACGGTGCTGCGTGAAGCAGGCGTCGAAATTGATGATGTCTTCTGGTATGCCGGTCGTCTTACGGCAGAGCATCCGATAGTCGATCGGCTGGCGGGATTTGGCCGGCCCGGCCGCATTGAGCCGGCTCCTGACGAGCGACCGCTGATTGAGATGCTGCAGGCAGGTGAGCTGGATGCCATCTTCACTCCCTTTATGCCGGAGGGCTTTTTCCTGCCTGATTCGGGTCTGCGGCAGCTGCAGACCGATTTTTATCAGGCGGAACGGGACTACTTTCACCGTGTCGGCTATGTGCCGGGCATTCATATTCTGGCCCTTAAACCGGCGCTGGCGGCGGAACATCCGTGGCTGCCTGTGGCGTTAAGTGAAGTGATCGATCGCTCTTATCAGCTGTGGATGCAGAAAAGAGAGAAATATGCCGACACCACGCCGTGGCTGCTGGACGATTTGCGACGCACTGCGCAGGAATTACCGGCGGACTGGAATCAGAATGGTTTTAGCGCTAACAGGAAGATGATTGCGGACTTTAGCCGCGAGCTTTATCAGCAGGGACTGACTCACCAATTACTGACGCCGGAAGCGATGTTTCCGGCCGCTGCGGGAGAAGAGAAATGATGAAAGTGGCACTGGGACAGTTTGCGGTAAGCCGCGAATGGCAGGACAACGCTCATATCTGTCTGGATTTAATGCAGCGGGCGTCAGACGGGGGGGCCGATCTGCTGGTCCTGCCGGAAGGTGTGCTGGCGCGTGATATTGCCGACCCTGATTTAGTGCTGAAGGCAGCACAGCCGCTGGATGGTCCTTTCCTGAGCCAGTTGCTGGCCGCCAGCAAGCACACTGCGCTGACCACCATGATGAGCGTTCACGTTCCCACCGACCAGCAAAAAGCGCTCAACGTGCTGGTGGCTATTCGTAACGGTGAGATCATCGCCGCCTATGAAAAGCTGCATCTGTACGATGCCTTTGCGATGCAGGAGTCGCAGCGGGTCAATCCGGGCCACGTCATTCCGCCGCTGATCGACGTCGCGGGTATGAAAGTCGGATTAATGACCTGCTATGACGTACGTTTCCCGGAGCTGGCGCGTCGGCTGGTGCTGGATGGTGCAGACGTACTGGTGCTGCCTGCAGCCTGGGTTAAAGGTCCGCTGAAAGAGATGCACTGGGAGTTACTGACCCGCGCCCGTGCGCTGGAGAATACCTGCTATATGGTGGCAGTGGGCGAGTGTGGCCCACGCAATATCGGCAACAGTCTGGTGGTCGATCCGCTGGGCGTCGCGGTGGCGAATGCGGCGGAGTCACCCGCACTACTGTTTGCCGATCTCGACCCTGAGCGCGTCGCCTATGCCCGCTGGGTACTGCCAGTGCTGGAGAACCGACGCTTCGCCCGTCCCGAACTCAACTGATCCGCTGAACCAGGAATTCCTTATGACGAAGAGAGCAACCGCCTTAATCGTGGCGCTGGGGCTGACTGCCTCCCTGGCGCAGGCTGCCGACGCTATTCCGGTGCAAAAAGTTGACCAGGCGCTGCATGATCGGCTGCCGGATGAGATCAAAAAAGCGGGCAAAATGATTTCAGTGAACAACGGTTCATTTCCTCCTTATGAAATCGTTAATGGCCCGCACGCGATGGAGGGCGCCTCAGCGGAGCTAACCACCGCGCTGGCGCAACTGCTGGGTGTGAAGATCGAGCATGCGACGGTGAGCGGCCTGTCAGGCGTGCTGACCGGCATCAATGCGGGTCGCTATCAGCTGGCGATTGGCCCGATTGGTGATTACCCGGACCGCCAGCAGAAAGTGGACTTCGTCGATTTTGTGCAGGAGTTTGTGGTGTTCGGCGTGCAGAAGGGGAATCCGGCAAAAATTAATCAGCTGGATGACACCTGCGGCAAGCGTATTGCTGTTATGGCCGCCGGCTCTGCGGAACAGGTTATCCGTAAACAGTCAGCGCAGTGTGTGGCCGATGGAAAGCCGGCGGTGACGGTGCAGGCCTTTACCGATCAGCCTTCGTCTATTCTGGCGGTGCGCTCTAAACGTTCCGATGCCTTCTTCTCATCACAGGCTCCACTGACTTACTTTGTTAATCAGGCGAAGGGACAACTTGAACTGGCGGGCAAAGGGCACAAAAACGGTTTTGGCGATATCTTCCAGGGTACTGTGGTGCCAAAAGGCTCACCGCTGGGCCTGGTGGTGCTGGATGCCTACAAAGAGCTGTATCAGAACGGCACTTATGCAGCGATCATGAAAAAGTGGCAGCTTGAGGGCAACATGACCAAAGCGCCCGGGCTGAATCTGGCGAAAGAGGTCAGCAAATGAGCCCGTCTCGCCATCTGCACCGCGATGAGAGTGGCGAGGGGCAGCTGCGCGACGTGGCGTTCGCCCGCAGCGCGCCCACTTACGGCCGCTGGATCAGCTGGATTCTGGTGCTGGTAATCGGCTCGAATCTGCTGTGGCTGGTGGCGACCAATCCTAATTTTGAGTGGCAGGTGGTGCTGAAGTGGTTTACCGAAGAATCCGTACTGAAAGGGTTGCAGGTCACTCTGGGGCTGACGGTCGTGTCGATGATACTGGGCACGCTGCTGGGTCTGCTGCTGGGCGTCTGGCGGCTCTCTGAAAACCGGCTGCTGCGCGGCGTCGCCGGACTCTATATCTGGTTCTTCCGGGGTACGCCGCTACTGGTGCAGCTGATCTTCTGGTACA
Source organism: Pantoea sp. S62 (assembly GCF_016658625.1). Taxonomy (NCBI): domain Bacteria; kingdom Pseudomonadati; phylum Pseudomonadota; class Gammaproteobacteria; order Enterobacterales; family Erwiniaceae; genus Pantoea; species Pantoea sp. S62. Next base: position 277,211 of record NZ_JACVVI010000005.1, read on the forward strand.
ACCTTTCTACGCTGTTTCCCGTGCTGTCGCTGACGCTGCCGTGGAGCAGCGTCACGCTGGCCAGCTGGAACACCAACGATCTGATTACGCCGCTGACGGCAGCCATTGCCGGGCTGGCACTGAATGAAGCGGCCTATATGGCGGAAATTATTCGCGCCGGTCTGCTGTCGGTGGATAACGGTCAGGTGGAGACCACGCAAGCCTTTGGCATGAGCCGGTCGCGGGCGCTGCGACGCATCATTATTCCGCAGGCGATGCGGTCTATCATTCCGCCCACCGGCAACCAGTTGATCAGCATGATCAAGGCGACGTCGCTGGTCAGCGTGATCGCGATGGGCGATCTGCTCTACTCGGTGCAGGCGATCTACAACCGCACCTTCGAGATCATCCCGATGCTGATGGTGGCAGTGATCTGGTATCTGCTGATCACCTCGATCCTCAATCTGGGTCAGTCCGCCATCGAGCGCTACTATGCGCGTGGCACCCGCCGGGTGGCCAGCGTCCCCAGACGCGCCGCGACGGTAGCGGGCAGCGCGCAACCTCAGCGGGAGGAACAATGAGTCAGAGTGAACCCCTGGTCTGTGCCCGTAACGTGCAGAAGAATTATGGCGACAATCAGGTCCTGAAAGGAATCGATCTGGATGTCTGGCCCGGCGAAGTGGTGGTGATTCTCGGACCCTCCGGGTCCGGCAAATCCACGTTTCTGCGCTGCATCAATCATCTTGAAGAGATGAACGCCGGATCGATTCGGGTCGGCGAAGAACAGATTGGCTATGTGCTGAAAGGGCATGTGCTGCATCGGCTCTCGCCACGCCAGATCGCCCGGCAGCGTCAGAAAATCGGCATGGTGTTTCAGCAGTTCAATCTCTATCCGCATATGACGGTGCTGCAGAACATCATTGAAGCGCCCATCGGCGTGCATAAATTTCCGCGTCAGGAAGCGATGGCACACGCCCGAGCGCTGCTGGCGACGGTGGGATTAAGTGATAAAGCGGACGCCTGGCCGCGTCACCTGTCGGGTGGACAGCAGCAGCGTGTGGCGATTGCGCGGGCGCTGGCAATCAAGCCGAAGCTGATGCTGTTTGATGAACCAACCTCTGCACTCGATCCGGAACTGGTGGGGGAAGTCCTGGCGACCATGCGCACCCTGGCTGACCAGGGATTGACGATGATTGTGGTGACCCATGAAATCAGCTTTGCCCGGGAAGCCGCCGATCGCGTTGTCTTTATGGATGGGGGAGTGGTGGTTGAGCAGGGTACGCCGGAAGAGGTGATTGCGAATCCGCAGCATCCACGGACCCAGGCGTTTCTCAGTCGCTTCATCTGAGATCTTACTCTGTTACAGATTCCAGTTGTCGCCGCAGGCAAACTGCGCGTAAATAACAGTCACCGTGATTCGATAAAGTTGAAAGGTTAAATATGGAAGGTATCAGTATTGCCAAGCTGCTGATTATCGGTGCGCTTATCGTACTGCTTTTTGGTACCAATAAGTTGCGCTCTCTGGGCGGCGATCTGGGCTCCGCGATCAAGGGCTTCAAAAAAGCCATGAAAGACGAAGATACCAGTGCAACCCGAACAACGGCTGAAGACGTGCCGGCAGAACGCGTCGTTCATAAAGATTAATCGGTTATTTGCTGCAAATAACTGTTACTTTTTATTTCAGGCCATTTCAGGCACGTATAAAAAAACCAGGCTGTTTCCAGTCTGGTTTTTTGTTTTTTAAGCTTCCTGAGAGGCTTCGTGATTATTTCACTTCTTCGCCTTTAGCCTGCATATCCGCATGATAGGAAGAGCGGACAAACGGACCACACGCGGCATGGGTAAAGCCCATCGCCATCGCTTCTGCTTTCATCTCATCGAACTCGGCCGGGCTGACGTAGCGCTGAACCGGCAGGTGGTGGCGGCTCGGCTGCAGATACTGTCCCAGCGTCAGCATGGTGACGCCGTGGCGACGCAGATCGCGCATCACTTCCACGATTTCGGCGTTGGTTTCACCCAGGCCAACCATCAGACCCGATTTGGTCGGGATATGCGGATGCGCTTCTTTGAACCGCTCCAGCAGCTTCAGTGACCACTCGTAGTTCGCGCCCGGACGTACCTGACGGTAGACGCGCGGTACGTTTTCCAGGTTGTGGTTAAACACATCCGGAGGCGTCGCGGTGAGAATCTCCAGCGCGCGATCCATACGGCCACGGAAGTCCGGCACCAGTGTTTCAATTTTGATGGTGGGATTTTTTTCGCGAATCGCGCTGATGCAGTCGGCAAAGTGCTGCGCGCCGCCATCACGTAAATCATCACGGTCAACCGAGGTGATGACCACGTAGCGCAGGCCCATATCGGCAATCGTCTGCGCCAGTTTCGCGGGTTCATTAGCATCCGGTGCATTAGGACGGCCATGCGCCACATCGCAGAACGGACAACGACGGGTACAGATTGCGCCCAGGATCATAAAGGTGGCGGTGCCATGGTTAAAGCATTCGGCAAGGTTAGGGCAGGACGCCTCTTCACAGACCGAGTGCAGCCCGTTTTTGCGCATCGCAGCTTTGATACCCTGAATACGACTGGAGTCGGCTGGCAGCTTGATTTTCATCCATTCCGGCTTACGCAACATCTCCTGCCGTTCAACAGCCACGGTTTTCACCGGGATCAGCGCCATTTTGTCTGCGTCACGATATTTGACGCCGCGTTCCATCTGAATTGGTTTACTCATAAATCAGCAGGTTCCGGTCGGATTGCGATTGGAAAGCGTTCCCAATCAAACCGGGAAGGGGGCTTTCAACTTTATTTGAAAAAAGTGCAAAAATTATATCATCTCATCGCCTGCGAAGCAGCCACCCTCAGCGCTGAAAAGTTACATATTTGTAAATTCGCATTCTGCGTTAAGGCTTAACAGGAAGATCGCCTGCTATCCATTCAACATTTTCATAACCTGCCAGCCGCGCAAAGGCGCTGACCAGCGGAGCGCGTACATGCTCTGTGGTCACCTCTGGCTGGAAATGTTTTAACTGGGTCATGCTCATGCCAGCGTAACCACAGGGATTAATGCGCAGGAAAGGCGACAGATCCATGGCCACATTCAGCGCCAGACCGTGAAACGAGCAGCCTTTGCGAATGCGCAATCCCAGCGAGCAGATTTTCTCTCCCCCGACATAGACGCCGGGTGCATCTGCGCGGGCGCGGGCGCTGACGCCGAATTCTGCCAGCGTAGCGATCACCGTCTCTTCAAGAAAAGTCACCAGCTGGCGCACGCCGAGCTTACGGCGTTTTACATCGATCAGGACATACATGACCTGTTGTCCCGGCCCGTGATAGGTGACCTGACCGCCACGATCGCTCTGCACCACCGGAATATCACCGGGCATCAGCAGATGTTCTGCTTTTCCCGCCTGACCCTGCGTAAAGACCGGAGGATGTTCGACCAGCCAGATTTCGTCACGACTCTGGTCATCGCGCTGGTCAGTATAGTGGTGCATGGCGTCGGAGACGGATTGCCAGTCGGACAGACCGGACTGGCGGACAAAGAGGGTTTCAACTGACAAAGCGATAGCCCGCTAAAGGAAAAAACGCTGAGGATAATGTCGGCAAACCGTCAGGTAGCGGCGCCTTGCCGACCCGTAAATTACAGTACCATCCGCACAATTTCGATCTGGCCCAGCTCTTCGTACAGGCGTTCGACCTGCTCAATGTGGGTGGCGTTGATAGTGATGTTTACGGAGTGATAGTTGCCTTTGCTGCTCGGCTTAACTTCAGGGCTGTAGTCGCCGGGCGCATGACGTTGCACCACTTCAACCACTTGATCAACCAGCTCCGGTTGCGCCAGACCCATTACTTTATAGGTAAACGGGGTAGGAAATTCGAGCAGCTCATTCAGTTTGGTTTTCATATTTACTCCGGTGCATAAAAAACAGGCTCCCGCCTGAGCGGGAGCATCATAATATCTGGTAATGGGGACGAAGGGGCGATTTTTCAATCACCCTTTACGCTTAACCGAACCAGTGATGGAACATCAGTTTGATGTAATCCACGATACGGCCAAAGAAACCACCCTCAGAGATCTCGTTCAGCACCACCAGCGGACGCTGTTCGATCGTCTTGCCATCCAGCTGGAAGTTGATGCTGCCGACAACCTGGTTTTTCTTCAGTGGGGCATGCAGTTCTGTGTTGGTCAGCACATAGCTGGCTTTCAGATCTTTCATACGGCCACGCGGAATGGTCAGATAAGCATCTTTTTCCACGCCCAGTTGTACACGGTCATTATCACCAAACCAGACCGGCTCAGAGGCGAACTCTTTACCCGCTTTCAGTGGCGCAACGGTTTCAAAGAAACGGAAGCCCCAGGTGAGCAGTTTCTTGCTCTCAGTTTCACGACCTTTGAAGGTATGACCGCCCATGACCGCAGAGATCAGGCGCATCTGGCCTTCGGTCGCTGACGCCACCAGGTTGTAACCGGCTGAGTTAGTATGACCGGTTTTGATCCCATCCACGTTCAGGTTGGTGTCCCACAGCAGACCGTTGCGGTTCATCTGGCGGATATTGTTGAACGTGAACTCTTTCTCTTTATAAACAGCATACTCTTCCGGCACGTCGCGGATTAGCGCCTGGCCAATCAGCGCCATGTCGCGCGCGGAGCTGTACTGACCTTCAGCGTCCAGACCATGGACGGTCCCGAAGTGAGTATTCTGCAGGCCAATCGCTTTAACGTAGTTGTTCATCAGATTAACGAACGCATCCTGGCTGCCGGCGACATAGTCAGCCATCGCAACACAGGCGTCGTTACCGGACTGCAGCACAATTCCACGGGTCAGCTGAGAAACCGGTACGCGGTCGCCTGGCTTCAGGAACATCAGCGAGGAGCCTTTGAAGACCGGGTTACCGGTCGCCCAGGCATCCGGACCGACGGTGACCATATCGTCCTGATGAATTTTGCCCGCTTTCACGGCCTGTCCAATGACATAGCTGGTCATCATCTTGGTCAGACTGGCAGGATCGCGGCGTGCATCGGCGTTTTTCTCTGCCAGCACTTTGCCCGAGTTGTAGTCGATAAGGACATACGCTTCGGCATCAATGTCCGGCACGCCCGGAATCATGGTCTTGAGATTGACGTCATCAGCAATAGCAGCATGGCTGAGAGAGAAAGCGATCAGTGATCCCACTGTCAGGCGTTTCAGCAAACGAGATGATTTCAGCGTGTTCATGTGTAGGACTACAACATCCGTGAGTTTGAGGTTAAAAATGTCACTCATCATACCCAATGCCAGTGAGTCTGGCACCGGGCGTGATGATTGGGTTGTTAGCAGACGTAACGTGTCGCTGTCTGATAAACCGATCAGCGACGCGTGTTAGTAATAAATGAGGCGGTCTGGCCTTCACTGCTCAGGCGCTGTTGTAGCGCAGCCGCTTCGGCGCGGGAGCTGTAGCCGCCGAGCTGAACGCGATAAACGTTGTTGCCCGCGTCTTCGACCTTGCCGGGCACACCGTAACGCTGGCTCAGGCTTTTCATCATCTGCTGAGCACGCGCCGGGTCATTTAGTGCACCGACCTGTACGACATATCCGGCTGCGGCACCACTGCTGGCTGCCGGCGCGGCGCTGGCGACTGCAGGAGCAGCACTGCTGGCGGCTGGTGCGGAACTGGCAGGCGCGGCGGCGGGTGGTTCACTGCCTTCCAGCACGCCGTTCGCTAATGGCTGAGGTGCGCCAAGAAAGCCGCTGCTCTGTACCGGCGCGCCCATGTTGTCACCGCCCTGCAGCGTGCTGTTGCTGATGGCTTCCACGTTTTGAGCAGGCGGTTCAGCGTTTGCGGCGTTGCCGCCATTCATCACCGCACCACCACTCAGGTCCGGGCGGGCAGGCAGCGAGTAGCTCTGTTTGGCGACCACAGTACCAATGGTGCCCGGGCCTGAGAGCGTACCGTCGGGAGCCACCTTGATATAGTCGACCCGCACCCGAGAATTATTGGAGATGTTCAGACGGTCACCGGCTGCCCGCGACAGGTCGATGATGCGTCCTGGCGTGTAGGGGCCGCGATCGTTAACGCGCACCACAATCTGACGGCCGTTCGCGATATTGGTCACGCGCACATAGCTCGGCAGCGGCAGAGTAGGGTGGGCGGCCGTCAGCGCATCGGGATCGTAGGCTTCGCCGGTAGCGGTGCGGTTGCCCTGTGCCTCTTCGCCGTACCAGGTGGCCAGGCCGACCTCGCTGTAGTTCGACGGATCTTTGATGATGCGATAATTTTTGCCATTAACGCTGTAATCCTGGCTGGTGCCCGGATTAACTGGCTCATAACGAGGCTCAACGCCTGGAATCTCTACGACCGGTCCATTGTAAGCCGGTTGCGGCGGCGCCGTATTTTGGGGTTCGGGCGTGGTACAGGCCGCCAGAACCAGTGATGCCAGTGCAACGCCAAGCCATTCCTTACGCATCTGCAGCCTCTTAGACACTTTTAGATAACATTTTTCGGTGAGTGTGGATCGACATCACAATGCCGAATCCCGCCATAAGCACGATAAGCGCGGAGCCGCCGTAACTGACGAGCGGCAGCGGCACGCCAACTACCGGTAAGATACCACTAACCATGCCAATGTTAACGAAAACATAAACGAATAAAATCAGCATTAAACCGCCCGCCATGACCCGGCCAAACGTGGTCTGCGCGCGGGCTGCGACAACCAGTCCCCGCATGATCAGCAGCAGATAAAGGGTCAGCAGCAGCAGTACGCCAACCAGACCCAGCTCTTCGGCCAGAACCGCGAAGATAAAGTCGGTATGACGCTCCGGCAAAAATTCCAGCTGAGACTGGGTGCCCTGCAGCCAGCCTTTGCCGCGCAGTCCGCCTGAACCGATGGCGATTTTCGACTGGATGATGTGATAACCGGCACCCAGCGGATCTGTTTCCGGGTCGAGCAGCATCATAACGCGGTCACGCTGATAGTCGTGCATCAGGAAGAACCACAGAATCGGGATAAAAGCCGCGACCAGCAGAACGGCAACGCCAATCAGTTTCCAGCTCATTCCCGAAAGGAACAGGACAAACAAACCGGAAGCGGCAACCAGGATCGAGGTGCCGAGATCGGGCTGTGCGGCGACCAGCAGGGTCGGCACGAAGATCAGCAACAGCGCAATGCCGGTGTTTTTCAGGGTTGGCGGACAGACATCGCGGTTAATAAAGCGCGCCACCATCAGCGGCACCGCGATTTTGGCAATCTCAGAAGGCTGAAAGCGAACAAAGCCGAGATCGAGCCAGCGCTGTGCGCCTTTACTGATCTGCCCGAAGGCATCGACCGCCACCAGCAGAATGACGCAGACAATATAGAGATAGGGGGCCCAGCCCTCATAAACGCGCGGCGGCACCTGCGCCAGCACAATCATAATCACCAGTCCCATCGCGATCTGACCGAGTTTACGCTCCATCATGCCGGGATCCTGACCACTGGCACTCCAGATCACCACGGCGCTGTAGGTCAGCAGGCCGAGAATGATCAGCATAAACAGCGGATCGATGTGGATGCGCATCCAGATCGATCGTTTCTGCGGACTATCTTGCATCGACATGTTTATTCACCTTCATAACCGGGCGGCACAGGGGCGGCGTCCGGCAGGACAGTATTGTTATCACCCAACATAATGTGATCCAGAATCTGGCGCATGACGGTGCCGACAGCCGGACCGGAGCCACCGTTTTCCAGGATAATGGTCACTGCGACCCGAGGCTTGTCATAAGGGGCAAACGCGGTCATTAATTTATGGTCGCGTAATCGTTCAGCAATTCTGTGGGCGTTATAGGTTTCGTTCTCTTTCAGGCCAAAGACCTGCGCCGTACCGGACTTGGCGGCAATTTTATAAGGCGCATCAGCAAAGCTTTTGTGTGCAGTACCGTTGGGGCGATTCGCCACGCCGTACATACCATCTTTGGCGATTTCCCAGTAGCCGGAATGAATATCACCGATCGGGGCTTCTGGCGGCTGGCGATAGGGCACAAGGGTCCGGCCTTCGCGGGTGGCGCGCAGCATATGGGGCACCTTGACGACGCCGTCGTTGATCAGAATCATCATCGCTTTGTTCATCTGCAATGGGGTAGCCGTCCAGTAACCCTGGCCGATCCCCACCGGAATGGTGTCACCCTGATACCACGGCTTTTTAAAGCGTTTCATTTTCCAGTCGCGGGTTGGCATGTTACCGGCGCTCTCCTGCGGTAAGTCGATGCCGGTCCGGCTGCCGTATCCGAATTTATTCATCCACTCTGACAGTCGGTCGATACCCATGTCATAGGCGACCTGATAGAAGAAGGTATCGGCAGACTCCTCCAGCGCTTTGGTGACGTTAAGACGACCGTGCCCCCACTTTTTCCAGTCGCGGAAGCGCTTTTCTGAACCAGGAAGCTGCCACCAGCCCGGATCGAACAGGCTGGTGTTGCGGTTAATCACACCCGCACTCATGGCAGAGACCGCCACATAAGGTTTCACTGTTGAAGCCGGTGGGTAAGCCGCCTGAATCGCACGGTTATAGAGTGGGCGATTTTCATTTTCCAGCAGGCCGCGATAATCCTTACTGGAAATGCCGTCGACAAACAGGTTGGCATCGTAACTGGGTGTGGAGACCATGGCGAGAATTTCGCCGGTGCGCGGATCGCTGACGACAACAGCAGCGCGACTGCCCGCCAGCAGGGTCTCGACATACTGCTGCAGTTTGAGATCGATAGTCAGATAGATATCACGGCCAGCCTGAGGTGACTCCTCGTGCAGCTGGCGAATAACCCGGCCCCGGTTGTTGACCTCAACCTCTTCAAAGCCGGTTTTGCCGTGCAGCAGACTCTCGTAATACGCTTCAATGCCCAGCTTGCCGATGTCGTGCGTGGCGGCGTAGTTCGGCCATATGCCTTCTTTATCGAGGCGTGCAACGTCACGATCGTTAATTTTTGAGACGTAGCCGACCACATGCGTCAGCGTGGCGCCGTAGGGGTAGTAGCGGCGCTGATAACCTTTAACTTCCACGCCGGGAAAGCGGTACTGATTGACCGCAAAGCGTGCCACCTGAACTTCATTCAGACCGGTTTTAACCGGAATGGAGGTAAAGCGACGCGAGCGTTTGCGCTCTTTCTGGAAGTTTTCGAGGTCTTCGTCCGTCAGCTCAAGAACAGGGCGTAAGTTTTCCAGCGTCTGCTGCAGGTTATCAACTTTCTCCGGCACCAGTTCTGCCTGATAGATGGTGCGGTTCAGTGCCAGCGGCGTACCGGTGCGATCGTAGATAATGCCGCGGCTGGGCGCGACAGGCACCAGTTTAATGCGGTTCTGGTTGGAGCGGGTGCTGTAATCATCAAAGCGAAGAATCTGCAGATGGTAAAGGTTAACTACCAGTACTGAAGAGAGCAGTAAGATACCGACGAAGGCGATGAACGCCCGACGGACAAAGAGTTTCTGTTCGGCGCTGTAATCGCGAAAGGCGTTGCTTTGTAATTTCATCCGCTACTTGTCATGTCTGATGTGGGCTGATCGGTCATTCACGATGATAAGGATGATTAGTCGTTATACTCCAGGCCCGGTACAGACTTTCGGCCACCAGCACGCGCACCAGCGGATGAGGTAACGTCAATGCTGACAGTGACCAGCTCTGCTCTGCCGCCGCTTTACAGGCGGGAGCCAGGCCTTCAGGCCCGCCAATCAGCAGGCTGACATCGCGACCATCCAGCTTCCAGCGTTCAAGCTGCTGCGCCAGCTGCGGGGTTTCCCACGGTTGGCCAGGAATATCCAGCGTGACAATGCGATTGCCTTTGCCGACCGCCGCCAACATCGCTTCACCCTCTTTTTCAAGGATGCGTTTGATATCAGCATTTTTGCCGCGTTTACCTGCGGTTACTTCGGTCAGCTCAAACGGCATATCTTTCGGGAAGCGGCGCAGATATTCCATGAAACCGGTCTGCACCCAGTCGGGCATTTTTGTGCCGACGGCAACAAGTTGCAGTTTCACCGATTAGCCCCAGAGTTTTTCCAGCTCATACAGCTGGCGACTCTCTTCCTGCATCACATGTACGATGACATCACCCAGATCAACCACAACCCAGTCTGCCGCGCCTTTGCCTTCAATGCCTAATGGCATCAGGCCCGCTAAACGGGATTCCTGCTCAACGTGTTCTGCGATCGAAGTCACATGACGCGTGGAGGTGCCGGTGCAGATGATCATGAAATCGGTGATGCTGGATTTGCCCTGAACGTCGATGGTGACAATGTCCTGGCCTTTGAGATCATCAATCTTATCAATAACGAACTCTTGGAGTGCTTTACCTTGCAAAAGGTTCCCCTTGGAATCTGGTGGTATCGGGCTGGCTGTAAGCCCGGAGAGTGCAGCCAAAATTTAAGCGGCGCAGTATAGCATGCCCGGATCAGTCGCGATATAAGCCTTCGCGGTCGATATAGTCGATAACTGCCGCAGGCAACAGGTCGTCGCAGGGCTGGTTCTGATGGCGACGGCGACGGATTTCAGTCGCCGAAATGTCATAGAGCGGGGTTTCCGCCAGCCAGATATGGCCTGCGGGCTGCTGATGCAGTTGCCGGATATCCTGAGCAAGGTTTTGTTCGAGCCACTGCTGCATCTCCGGCGCGTCAAACCGGGTCGGATAGCCGGGGCGCTGGCACACCAGCAGATGGCAGAGTGACAGCAGATCCTGCCAGCGATGCCATTTCGCTAAGCTCAGCAGGGAATCCTGACCAATAATAAAGCCCAGCGGCTGTTCTGCACCGCGTTCGGCGCGCCAGGCTTCCAGGGTAGTTACGGTCCAGGAGGGGGTGTCGCGCTCCAGCTCACGGGTATCAATCTCAAACAGCGGTAAGCCGCGGATCGCACAACGCAGCATTGCCACCCGCTGGGCAGCACTGGCTTCCGGTTGCGGGCGATGCGGTGGCACATTGTTTGGCAGCAGCGTCACATGCTGCAGGCCGGTCTGTTGAGCCAGCGCTTCGACCGGACGCAGATGACCAAAATGAATCGGGTCGAAGGTGCCACCAAACAGCGCGTGTAACTCAGACATGGGCAAAACTCGTCGGAAAAGCACGACTGCTGAGCAGCAGCGTCAGGGTCTGTAACTGTGGCCACACCGGCTGCCCATAGTCCTGTTTCAGGGTGATCTCAATCTGGCTCAGCAGATGAATGGCGCGTTGCAGACGCGTGGCGTCCAGGCGTTGCAGTGCGTCGGTGAACAGCGCGCGGCGGTTCTGCCAGATCCGCTGCTGATCCATCAGCGTACGCAGCGGCTGCTGCGACTGGTGGCGCTGCAGATGCAGCAGTGTCAGCAAATCGCGCTGCAGCGTACGCAGCAGAATCACGACCTCGTTCTCTTCTTTCTCCAGCTGATGCAGGATATGCAGCGCGCGACGGCTCTTACCCGCCAGCAGAGCATCCACCCAGTGGAAGGGGGTAAAGTGTGCGGCATCACTGACTGCCTCTTCAACACGGGGCAGGGTCAGCTTGCCGTCAGGCCACTGCAGCGAGAGACGCTCCAGCGCCTGGGCCAGCGCCAGCAGATTACCTTCATAGCAGTAACACAACAGCTGCACAGCTGCGTCATCGACCGAGAGTTTCAGCGCCTTAGCGCGATTCACGACCCAGCGCGGCAGTTGCGCCTGTTCAGGCGTCTGGCAGGGCACTAAAACTGCAGAGGCGGACAACGCTTTAAACCAGGCGCTGTTTTCCTGCGCTTTGGTCAGCTTTGGCATCCGGCAGATCAGCAGAATATCGGCGTGCAGCAGCTGCGACAGCTTAACCAACTGCTCGGCCATTGCGGCGTTGGGAGCATTCTCGGGGAATTGCAGCGTCATGGTCTGACGCTGCGCAAACAGACTCAGTGACTGACAGCTGACAAACAGGCTCTCCCAGTCGGTCTGGGCGTCCAGCGTAAAACTAAAATGTTCTTCAAATCCCTGTGCGGTTGCGGCGGCACGGATGGCATCCGCACTCTCCTGCAACAGCAGCGGTTCGTTTCCGGCTAACAAATAACAGGCGCGCAGCCCCTCACGGAGCTGCGCGCTGAGTTGCTCAGGGTAAATCCTGATCATTGCAGGCTGGTAGCAGAGGAAGACGGTGCTTCCTGTGAACCCTGACCCGGAACCGGAATCACTGACGCCGGTAAGGTCTCTTTGTTGTTGATCTGTGCAGCATGCACGGTCAGCAGTTTACGTACCAGCTGTTCGGCAGCACGCTGACGCATCTCCTGCGTAATCAGATCCTGCTCAGCATCTTTCGCCAGCGCAGCATTCGGGTTATCGAAGAATGAACGATAAACCGTGGTGCTGATTGGGTAGATTCCTTTGCCCGGCAACAGGACCTGCGCCGTAAGGGTCATGACCAGCTGATACTCAGCAGAGGTGCCGCTGATAAAGACCGATGCGGTGTTACGTCCCGATACCTCAGGACCCAGACGCAGCGTCGGAATATCGGTGCGGTTCTGTTTGTTGTCTTCAACGATGGTGACATCGTTGATACGCAGTTGCTGACGCACGGTACGCGCCAGCGGTCCATACGGGTCGCCGGTTGAAACAATCAGGGTTTTCAGTTCGCTGGGCACCTGCGTGGTGCCGCGCGGATGAAAACCACAGCCAGCGGTGATCACCACCGCCAGCATGACAAACAGCCTGATAATCGGATGTCGCACAGTTCCTCCTGAACTTAACCTACGACCAGGTTAAGCAGTTTGCCCGGTACATAAATGACTTTACGGATAGTCACGCCGTCCAGATACTTCGCCACCAGATGCTCCTGCGCAGCGCGTGCCTGAACCTGTTCCTGTGTTGCATCGGCGGGTACGGTAATTTTGCCACGCACTTTACCGTTCACCTGCACCACGACCAGCAGTGAATCTTCAACCATAGCGGCTTCATCAGCCACCGGCCAGCTCGCTTCGTCGATGGTACCTTCGCCACCCAGCGTCTGCCACAGAACATAGCAGGCGTGCGGGGTAAACGGATAGAGCAGACGGACGATAGCCAGCAGCGCTTCCTGCATCAGAGCGCGATCCTGCTCGCTTTCCTGCGGGGCACGCGCCAGTTTGTTCATCAGCTCCATAATCGCTGCAATGGCGGTGTTGAAGGTCTGACGACGGCCAATATCATCCGCCACTTTGGCGATGGTTTTGTGCAGGTCACGACGCAGCGATTTCTGCTCGTCATTCAGGCTCTTCACATCCAGCGCCACGGTCGCACCCTGTGAGGTGTGCTCGTAGACCAGCTTCCAGACACGCTTCAGGAAGCGGTTAGCCCCTTCAACGCCCGACTCCTGCCACTCCAGCGTCATATCTGCCGGTGAAGCAAACATCATGAACAGACGCACGGTATCCGCGCCATAACGCTCAACCATCAGCTGTGGGTCGATGCCGTTGTTTTTCGACTTCGACATTTTACTCATGCCCGCGTAGATCACTTCGCGGCCTTGCGTATCCACCGCTTTCACTATGCGGCCTTTCTCGTCACGCTCAACCTCAACGTCAACCGGTGAAACCCAGTTACGCTCGCCGTTGTTACCGAGGTAGTAGAAAGCGTCAGCCAGCACCATGCCCTGGCACAGCAGACGTTTGGCTGGTTCATCAGAATTCACCAGGCCCGCGTCACGCAGCAGCTTGTGGAAGAAGCGGAAATACATCAGGTGCATGATGGCGTGTTCAATACCACCCACATACTGATCGACCGGCAGCCAGTAGTTTGCCGCGGCCGGATCCAGCATGCCTTCTTTGTAGCTGGCGCAGGTATAGCGCGCGTAGTACCAGGAGGACTCCATGAAGGTGTCAAAGGTGTCGGTTTCACGCAGAGCAGGCTGGCCGTTCACCGTGGTTTTCGCCCACTCCGGATCGGCTTTGATCGGGCTGGTAATGCCATCCATCACCACATCTTCCGGCAGAATCACCGGCAGCTGGTCTTCAGGTGTCGGCATTACGGTGCCATCTTCCAGCGTGACCATTGGGATTGGTGCGCCCCAGTAGCGCTGACGGGAAACACCCCAGTCGCGCAGACGGTAGTTCACTTTACGCACGCCCACGCCTTTTGCCGCCAGAGAATCCGCAATGGCGGTAAACCCTGCGGCGTGATCCAGACCGTTGAACTCACCTGAGTTAAACAGCGCGCCTTTGTCGGTCATTGCCGCGGCGCTGACGTCAGGAATAGAGCCATCCAGATTGAGTACCACCGGCTTGATTGCCAGATCGTATTTAGTGGCAAATTCCCAGTCGCGCTGGTCGTGCGCCGGGACCGCCATAACAGCGCCGGTGCCATATTCCATCAGCACGAAGTTAGCGACCCAGACCGGGAGAAGCTCACCAGTGAGCGGATGAATAACAGACAGGCCGGTCGCCATGCCTTTCTTCTCCATGGTCGCCATATCGGCTTCGGCCACTTTGGTATTGCGGCATTCAGCGATAAAGTCAGCCAGTGCCGGATTGTTCACCGACGCCTGGGTTGCCAGCGGATGACCCGCCGCAACGGCGACATAGGTTGCGCCGATAAAGGTATCCGGGCGGGTGGTGTAGACAGTGACTTTCTCTTCGCTGTCAGCAACGTCGAACGTGATTTCGACGCCTTCAGAACGGCCAATCCAGTTACGCTGCATGGTTTTGACCTGCTCAGGCCACTCTTCCAGCGTATCCAGGTCGTTCAGCAGCTCTTCCGCATAATCGGTGATTTTGATAAACCACTGCGGGATCTCTTTGCGCTCAACTTTGGTGTCGCAGCGCCAGCAGCAGCCATCGATCACCTGCTCGTTCGCCAGCACCGTCTGATCGTTCGGGCACCAGTTCACGGCGGAAGTTTTTTTATAGACCAGGCCTTTCTCATACAGTTTAGTGAAGAACCACTGTTCCCAGCGATAGTACTCCGGCTGGCAGGTCGCCAGTTCACGACTCCAGTCATAGCCAAAGCCCAGCAGTTTAAGCTGGTTTTTCATGTAGGCGATATTGTCGTATGTCCAGGGAGCCGGGGCGGTATTGTTTTTAACCGCAGCGCCTTCCGCAGGCAGGCCGAAAGCATCCCAGCCAATCGGCTGTAGTACGTTTTTGCCGAGCATACGCTGATAACGCGCGATTACGTCGCCGATGGTGTAGTTACGAACGTGGCCCATATGCAGGCGGCCAGAAGGATAGGGCAACATGGAGAGGCAATAGTATTTCTCTTTACCTTCCTGCTCAGTCACTTTAAACGTTTCGTTTTCATCCCAGTGTTGCTGCACACGGGATTCAATCTCTTCCGGGCGGTATTGCTCTTGCATGGCTGCCTGTGGTCCTTTATGAATAACATTTTTCGGGCTCTGTGATCCGCATAGCATACCCATAAGGCCGCGTATCAACAACACTTCCCACTTTTGCTGGCACGATTTCTGCTGAAAGCGTCAGCCTCTTCACCCTTTTGTAATTCACTGTACAGACGACACGGCAAAAGCCGCATTGCGACTAAACTTAATTCAGCGAGGGTCTGCATAAAGGAGAATAAAATGAATAAAGTAGCTCAGGAATATCGCGAGTCGTTAGCCGTACTGACCGAACGTCTCCGTCAGGGCGATCGTAACCTTGATGAGCTGATTGCCGGTCGACGCAGCCAGTTACGGGTGCGCGATGACATGACGGAAAAAGAGATTGATCAGGCGCTGAGCTCGGTGCGCCGTGATTTGGGCGAGTTTGCACGCAGTTATACCGATGTGGAAGAGCCGCTGGCGGATTCACTGTTTATGCGCATTATTCGTGAGAGCGTCTGGAAAGAGCTGGCGGATATCACCGATAAAAGTCAGCTGGAGTGGCGCGAAGTCTTCCAGGATCTGCATCATCACGGTGTGTATCAGAGCGGTGAAGTGGTGGGGCTGGGCAATCTGGTGTGTGAGAAGTGTCAGTTTACCCGGGCGATCTATACGCCGGAAACCCTGTCGCGCTGTCCGGAATGCGGCAACGACCAGTTTCAGCGTCAGCCTTTTGAACCCTGATAACAACATGTATGCGGGCCACTCAGGTGACCCGCATAGGTTATTTAGTGCAGAATTTTAGCGAGGAAATCTTTCGCACGGTCAGACTGTGGGTTATTAAAGAAGTCATCTTTATTGGTGTCTTCGATAATTTTCCCTTCATCCATGAAGATCACGCGATTCGCCACTTTACGGGCGAAGCCCATCTCGTGTGTTACCACCATCATCGTCATCCCCTCCTGCGCCAGCTCAACCATCACATCCAGCACTTCGTTGATCATTTCCGGGTCCAGCGCCGAGGTCGGTTCATCAAACAGCATCGCGATAGGATCCATGCAGAGCGCACGTGCAATTGCCACGCGCTGCTGCTGACCGCCGGAGAGCTGGCCAGGAAACTTCTCAGCATGCGCTGACAGTCCCACACGCTTCAGCAGTTTTAGCCCTTTATCGCGGGCCGCCGCTTTGTCACGCTTCAGCACTTTTACCTGTGCCAGTACCAGATTGTTGATAATGCTCAGATGCGGGAACAGCTCGAAGTGCTGAAACACCATACCGACCTGACTGCGAAGTTGTGCAAGGTTGGTTTTTTTGTTGTTCACCTCGGTGCCGTTGACCGCAATCACGCCCTGCTGAACAGGCTCAAGTCCGTTCACCGTTTTGATCAGCGTCGATTTACCGGAGCCGGACGGCCCGCAGACCACCACTACCTCACCGGTTTTGACCTCGGTTGAGCAGTCGGTCAGCACCTGAAAGTGACCATACCACTTAGAAACATTTTTCAGGCTAATCATTTAAACCGTCCTTTTTCTTTTCAGATAGCTGACCAACAGCGATGCGCTCAGGCTGATAACGAAGTAGACCAGACCTGCAAACAGAACCATTTCAACCTGGGTGCCGTCGCGCTCACCAATGGTGGACGCGGTACGGAAGAAGTCCGCCAGGCTTAAGACATAGACCAGCGAGGTATCCTGAAACAGCACGATACCCTGCGTTAGTAACAGCGGAACCATGGCGCGGAACGCCTGCGGCAGGATGATCAGTCGCATTGCCTGCCACTGTGTCATACCCAGCGCCAGCGCGGCGTTGCCCTGTCCACGTGAAATACTGATGATGCCGGCACGAATGATTTCTGAGTAGTAGGCCGCTTCAAACAGCGAAAAGGCGACCATGGCGGAAATCAGCCGGATATCGGTTTTCGGCGACAGGCCCAGCACCTGCTGCAGGAAACTCGGCACCACCAGATAGAACCACAGCAGCACCATCACCAGCGGCACCGAGCGGAACAGGTTGACGTAGATTTTGGCGAACCAGCTGACGGGCTTAAAGCTCGACAGACGCATCACCGCCAGCAGGGTGCCCCACAGAATGCCGAAGACCACGGCGGTAATGGTGATCTTGAAGGTAATCACTAAGCCGTTAAGCAGATAGGGCAGGCTGGGTGTAATCGAACTCCAGTCAAAGTCGTACATTACTTGCCTCCCGCATTGCCTGGCAGCCGAACTTTGCGCTCGACCAGACTCATCAACAACATAATCACCAGGTTAATCGCGACGTAGGCCAGCGTAATGGCGGTAAAGGATTCATAGGCGTGAGCAGAATAGTCGAGCAGTTTGCCCGCCTGTGCCGCCATATCGACCAGACCAATGGTGGAGGCGATAGCGGAGTTCTTCACCAGGTTCAGCATTTCCGAGGTCATCGGCGGCACAATCACGCGATACGCATTCGGCAGCAGGACATAGCGATAGGTCTGCGGCAGCGTTAATCCCATCGCCAGACCGGCATTTTTCTGTCCTGCCGGCAGTGACTGAATGGCTGCGCGCACCTGCTCGCAGACGCGGGCGGCGGTAAACAGGCCAAGACAGATCATTGAAGAGAGGAAGAACTGAATGTTGGGGTCCAGCTCAGACTTAAACCACATGCCAAGCTTTTCGCCCACCAGTTCGGGCGCGACCAGATACCAGAAGAAGAACTGGACGATCAGCGGGATATTACGAAACAGTTCCACATAGCAGGTGCCAATGGTCGACAGCAGGCGATTCGGCACGGTGCGCAGAATGCCGAAAAATGAACCCACGCAGAAGGCGATAATCCAGGCGCAGCAGGAGACGGCTATCGTCACCTGAAAACCGGACCACAGCCAGCCGAGGTAGGTCGTGTTACCGAACGGGGCCTGTTCGAGGAATATGCCCCAGTTCCAATCGATACCCATAACGAGCTCCGGAAAAAAAGGGTAGCTAAGCTACCCTGAAGATTGATGAACGGCGTTTTATTGCCTGACTCAGGGGAACGACCCGGGTCAGTCAGTCTGTCCATGCCGCGGTTTCAGCAATCGAGAGGGCAGCCAGGCCGCCCTTGTTATACCCGCCGTCTTTCAGGCTGCATTTTTGTTGGCGATGTTCACGCATCCAAATGCCTTACCTGAGTAAGGTCACCGGGATGCATTCTCCTGCCGACTCAATGCAACCTGAGATCCATTGGGTATTTTTTTGTTAATTCATTGCTTTGTCATTTGGCGTTTTGAACAGGGCTTTCATGTCATCAGAGAGTTCAAAATTCATGTTCAGATTCTTTGGTGGAATCGGCTGTTTGAACCAGGTATCGAACCATTTTTCTGCCTGACCTGAGGTCTGGGCTTTAGCAATGGTTTCATCGACCAGCGCTTTAAACTGCGGATCATCTTTACGCAGCATGCAGCCATAGGCCTCTTTTGACTGTGGCGTACCTAAGATTTCCCAGTTATCCGGCTTTTTGGCTTTGGCGCGTTCGCCGGCCAGCAGAGCATCATCCATCATGAAAGCCACGGCACGGCCGGTTTCCAGCGTACGGAAAGAGTCGCCGTGATCTTTGGCGCTGATGATGCGCATATCCAGTTTCTGTTCGTCGTTGAGTTTATGCAGCAGCACTTCAGAGGTGGTTCCTGAAGTCACGACCACGGTTTTGCCTTTCAGATCGGCGAAATCTTTGATCGGGCCATCTTTTTTAACCAGCAGACGGGTGCCGATGACAAAAATGGTGTCAGAGAATGCGGCCTGTTTCTGGCGCTCAAGGTTGTTGGTAGTGGAGCCACACTCATAATCGTAAGTGCCGTTTTGCAGCAGCGGAATACGGTTTTGTGAGGTGATCGGGATCATTTTGACCTGCAGGTCCGGCTTGTTCAGCTTCGCTTTAATGGCTTCCACGATGGCGTTTGAGTAAGCCTGTGAATAGCCGACGACTTTTTGCTGGTTGTCATAGTAAGAAAAGGGAACTGATGATTCGCGATGCCCGACCACAATGACGCCGTTGTCATTGATCTTCTTCAGGGTGCCGCTGAGATCTTCCGCCTGGGCCGCTCCCGCCGCTGCGCTGATCAGCAGAAGAGATAATGCCACTTTGCGTAGTTGCATGTTCCAACTCCTTCGTATGAAAAAGGCCCAGGCTATTACCTGTGCTGATTATGATGTTGTGTCTGTTATTTGCTGCGTTTCTGCTCATTCTGCGGATTAAATGGGCGCAGAAGAGTCACTAACATAGCGGATTGTTAACGCAATGAAACAAAAAAGTTTCTTTTTTGCGAGGCGATCCGCACCAAAAAAAGGCAAATATCTTACTCTGCGCGTTAGCGGTGCAGCAGAAGCGACTGTTTTGGTGCAACCTGCCAGGCGTCGGCGCCTGCAATCCGCCTGTCGGCGAAAAACAGTGAAACATTCTGCAATCATCGTGCCAGAAAGCGGTGCAGCGCGAGAAAGGCAGCAGAGTATGTGGTCAGGGGAGTGAGATATACCGGGGAGGCAGTAAAGAAAAAAGGCGAAGCCTGCGCTTCGCCTTTAAGGATCGGATAGGTTACCGGCGTCGACGCAGCAGAGCTATCAACGCCGCCAGCAGCGTCAGTGACCAGACTGGCCAGATGCCCGCCCGCGCATACGGGGTTTCACCCTGCGTCGGCGTGACCTTGCTGGTCAGCACATCGCGGGTAAACTGCGGCAGCATCGCCTCCACATCACCACTGGCATTGACCACCGCCGTCACGCCGTTGTTGGTGCTGCGCAACAGCGGACGTCCCAGCTCCAGCGCCCGCATTCTCGCCATCTGGAAGTGCTGCCATGGGCCGATTGAGTGACCAAACCAGGCATCGTTCGAAACGGTCAGCAGGAAATTAGTGTCGGGATGGAAGTTAGCCCGCACCTGTTCACCGAGCACAATCTCATAACAGATGGCGCTCGTCAGGTTATAGCCCGCCACGCTGAGTTGCGGCTGGAGATAGTTGCCACGGCTGAAGGCTGACATGGGCAGATCGAAGAACGGGGCCAGCGGACGCAGCAGATCGGCCAGCGGCACAAATTCGCCAAACGGCACCAGATGATTCTTCTGGTAACGATTGCCGCTGAAGTAGTTGTACGGCGTTTTGCCGCCCAGCACGATCACGGTGTTGTAGTCGTGATAACGATTCTGCTCCAGCCGGGAGTCAACGATGCCGGTGACCAGCGAACTGCCGCGTTCACGCAGTTCATCATCCAGCGAACGCAGGAACGGCTGCTGATTGCTTTCCAGATCGGTAATTGCCGACTCTGGCCAGATAATAATCGGCGCCTTACCCATCAGCGGCTGACTCAGACCGTTATAGATGCGCAGGGTCGTGAGCAGTTGCTGAGGATCCCACTTCATCGACTGCGGGATATTTCCCTGCACCAGCGCCACTTCTACGGCACGCTCCGGCATTGGCTGAACCCACTGGATGTAGCGCAGCGGCCACGGCAGGGCCAGCAGCAGCAACGCCGCCACCAGACTTCTGACGTTGCGCTGCTGCAGGGCATAAGCCAGCAGGCCAGCAATGACCATCAGCAGGAAGGTCAGGGTCTCTACACCCGCCAGCGGGGCCAGGCCTTTTAACGGACCGTCGATCTGGCTGTAACCAAACTGCAGCCACGGAAAGCCGGTCAGCACCCAGCCGCGCAGGAACTCGGTCATCTGCCACAATGCCGGTGCAGCCAGTGCCAGCCGCCACAGCGTCGTGCGCGGCCAGATGCGATTCAGTACACCGGCAAACAACGCCGGGTAGATCGACAGATACGCCGCCAGCAGCGCCACAATAAAGACATTAACCGGGCCAGGCATACCGCCAAAGGTGGCGACACTGACGTAAACCCAGTTGATGCCGCTGCCGAACAGACCTAAACCCCAGACAAAGCCGATCGCGGTGGCCTGTGGGCTGGAGCGGTTCAGGGTGAGCAGTTGTAAGCCGCACAGCGACAGCAGGGCGGCGGGCCAGAAATCGTAAGGAGAGAAGGCGAGGGTGCCCAGTGCACCCGTTATTAAAGCCAGCAGCAGGCGAACCCGCTGGCGCGGGTAGAGTGAGGCTAAAGCCATAGACTTATTCGTCTTCCAGTTGGGGTTGTGGCGAATTTTCCGGAATAGTCACGTGAACCTGGATGATGCGGCGGCTGTCAGCCATCGCCACCTTGAACTGGTAACCCTCAATCTCGATGCTTTCACCGCGTGCGGGCAGATGGCCGAAGCCCTGCATGACCAGACCACCAATGGTGTCGACTTCATCATCACTGAACTGTGTGCCAAATACCTCATTGAAATCTTCAATGGCGGTCAGTGCGCGCACCGTGAAGGTATGACGGTTGAGCTGACGGATATCACGATCTTCTTCATCGTCATACTCATCTTCAATCTCACCTACGATCAGCTCAAGAATGTCTTCGATAGTGACCAGGCCAGAGACACCACCAAACTCATCAATAACAATCGCCATGTGATAACGCTGTGAGCGGAACTCTTTCAGCATCCGGTCGACACGCTTACTTTCAGGCACCACCACCGCAGGACGCAGCACTTTCTCAATGCTGAACGGCTCTGACTCACTGCTCATAAACGGCAGCAGATCTTTCGCCATCAGAATCCCTTCCACATGATCTTTGTCTTCGCTGATCACCGGGAAGCGGGAATGCGCGGAGTCGATAATGACATCCAGACACTCTTCGAGGCTCTGATTACGTTTCAGGGTGATCATTTGCGAACGCGGGATCATGATGTCACGCACGCGCTGCTCCGCAATATCCAGTACCCCTTCGAGCATGTCGCGGGTGTCCTGGTCAATCAGCTCTTTGTTATTCGAGTCGCGGATCAGCTCCAGGAGCTCATCACGGTTTTTTGGTTCACCGTGAAAGAGTTGGTTGATCAACAGGGAGAAAAATCCCTTTTTACTACTGGGTGCATCGCTGTTTTGAGAATGGTCGTCGCTCATGGCGGTTTTTAAAGATCTCTCTGGTGAGGATTAGGTGCTGTCAGCAAACCGTGCTGACAGCCGGATAGCCTGAATTCAGGATTCAGGCGTCTTCTTTCTCCGAAATGTACGGATCAGGATACCCAAGAGCAAGCATTATCTCGGTCTCCAGTCCTTCCATCTCGTCAGCTTCGTCGTCTTCAATATGGTCGTAACCCAGCAGATGGAGCGTACCGTGTACCACCATGTGTGCCCAGTGGGCTTCAACGCTTTTTCCCTGTTCTGCGGCTTCCTGCTCAACCACCTGACGGCAGATGATCAGATCGCCCAGCAGCGGCAGCTCAATGCCCGGCGGCGCTTCAAACGGGAAGGAGAGAACGTTGGTTGGCTTGTCTTTGCCACGATAAGTCAGATTAAGCTCATGACTTTCCACTTCATCAACCAGACGGACTGTGACTTCGCTTTCGGGCTGGAAAGGGGTCACAGCCGCTGAGAGCCAGCGGTGAAACTGGCCTTCATCAGGCAGATCAGCGGTGTTATCACAGGCGACCTGCAGGTCGAGAATCACCTCGCTCATTTGCTCTCCTGCGTGGCGCTCTGTGCTGCCAGCGCTTCACGTTTACGCTCTTCAGCCTGCTGGTCACGGCGGGTCTGATCGGCGGCTTCCCAGGCTTCATAAGCGGTGACAATGCGGGCAACGACCGGATGGCGCACCACATCTTCGCTGTGGAAGAAGTTAAAGCTGATCTCTTCCACGTCTGCCAGCACCTCGATAGCATGACGCAGGCCCGACTTGACGTGACGGGGCAGGTCGATCTGGGTGACGTCGCCGGTTATGACCGCTTTGGAGTTGAAGCCGATGCGCGTCAGAAACATCTTCATCTGCTCGATGGTGGTGTTCTGGCTCTCATCAAGAATGATGAACGCATCGTTCAGGGTTCGACCGCGCATATAGGCCAGCGGGGCAACTTCAATAACGTTACGCTCCATCAGCTTTTCAACGCGCTCGAAGCCGAGCATTTCAAACAGCGCATCGTAGAGCGGACGCAGATAAGGGTCGACTTTCTGGCTCAGGTCGCCTGGCAGGAAGCCGAGCTTTTCACCCGCTTCGACGGCAGGGCGGGTCAGCATGATGCGGCGAATCTCCTGACGTTCCAGCGCATCCACGGCCGCGGCCACTGCCAGATAGGTTTTACCGGTACCGGCCGGGCCGACACCAAAAGTAATGTCGTGGTCGAGCACATTCGCGATGTACTGGGCCTGATTTGGCGTGCGCGGTTTGATCACACCACGCTTGGTCTTAATGTTGACCGCTTTACCGTACTCCGGCACGCTTTCAGCGGTTTGCTCCAGTACCCGGCTCTCTTTGATCGCCAGGTGAATCTGGTCAGGCTCGATATCCGGGATCTCACCACGCATTGGCGCGGTATCGACATACAGGGTCTTCAGAATATCTGCGGCGGCATTGACGCAAAGTGGACGTCCAACCAGCTTAAAGACGTTGTCGCGACGATTGATCTCAATGCCCAGACGACGCTCAAGCTGTTTCACATTATCGTCGAAAGGCCCGCACAGGCTCATCAGACGACGGTTATCAGCCGGTTCAAGGGCGATTTCACGAGTTTCGATATTCAAACGAATCCTTTGGGTCACTCAGGGCCAGTTATGGGATGTGTCTGACGCACCGTTGGGCTTAACCGGATGCACCATAACGAAATTATTTATGCCGTAACGCCTGGGCGCAAGCTTAAGGAGAGATATTTGGGCGACACTTTCAGAAACCAAGTGTCGCGGCGTGAAATTGGCGGCAACGCAATGCGCGCTGCCGCTCAATATAGCAGGTATCACGGCTGGAACAGACCCACGCCGATTTCGTTTTCTTTGCGGGTACGGGCAATCACGGATGCCGGGCTTTGCGCCATGCGCAGGCCCATCTCCTCTTCAGTACGCACCAGCTTGCCGCGCAGCGAGTTGGTGTAGACATCGACAATTTCAACATCTACAAAGCGGCCAATCATCTCAGGCGTGCCTTCAAAGTTGACCACACGGTTATTTTCGGTGCGGCCAGAGACTTCCATGACGTTCTTGCGGGAGATGCCTTCCACCAGAATACGCTGCACGGTGCCGAGCATGCGGCGACTGATCGCCTGCGCCTGCTGGTTAATGCGGTCCTGCAGGATCCACAGACGCTGCTTTTTCTCCTCTTCGCTGACATCATCCGGCAGGTCAGCGGCGGGTGTGCCGGGACGGGCAGAGTAGATAAAGCTGAAGCTGACGTCGAAATTGATGTCGGCGATGAGCTTCATGGTCTGTTCGAAATCCTGCTGGGTTTCACCGGGGAAGCCAATGATAAAGTCGGAGCTGATCTCAATGTCCGGGCGCGCCGCGCGCAGCTTGCGGATAATCGCCTTATACTCCAGCGCGGTATGCGCGCGCTTCATCAGTGTCAGAATACGGTCTGCGCCACTCTGAACCGGCAGATGCAGGAAACTCACCAGCTCCGGGGTGTCGCGATAGACATCAATGATGTCATCGGTGAACTCAATTGGGTGGCTGGTGGTGAAACGAATGCGGTCGATGCCGTCGATGGCGGCGACCAGGCGCAGCAGCTCAGCGAAGGTACAGATCTCACCATCAAAGGTGGCACCTCGATAAGCGTTGACGTTCTGACCCAGCAGGTTAACTTCACGCACGCCCTGCGCCGCCAGCTGGGCGATCTCCAGCAGTATGTCATCGCTGGGACGGCTCACTTCCTCACCACGGGTGTAAGGCACCACGCAGAAAGTACAATATTTGTTGCAGCCTTCCATAATGGAGACAAAGGCTGTCGGGCCTTCTGCACGCGGTTCCGGCAGGCGGTCAAATTTCTCAATTTCCGGGAAGCTGATGTCGACTACCGGACTTTTAGTGCCGCGCACGGTGTTGATCATCTCCGGCAGGCGGTGCAGTGTCTGCGGACCAAACACAATATCTACGCAGGGCGCACGCTGACGAATATGATCGCCTTCCTGCGACGCCACACAGCCACCCACGCCAATAATCACATCCGGGTTGCGCTCTTTGAGTTTTCTCCAGCGTCCCAGCAGATGAAACACCTTCTCCTGCGCTTTCTCACGAATGGAGCAGGTGTTAAGCAGCAGAATATCCGCCTCTTCAGGGACCTCGGTCAGCGTATAGCCGTGCGTACTGTTCAGCAGATCAGACATCTTGGATGAATCATACTCATTCATCTGACATCCCCAGGTTTTGATATGCAGTTTTTTTATCATCGCGCTAGCCATTGATTCAGTGCAGTGAAGTGAGGGGCGCGTATTGTAATGCTTTGATGCTGTGGTGACCAGCCTGAGGGCTTTTCTGCCAGCCATCGGGTTTTCCGGTACACTTTGCTCTATTCAGACCCGCGATGCGCAGGCTGGCGGGAATAAGAGAGGGAGTTAAGCAATGCAGGGTAATCAGTTTGATGTCGTGATTGTCGGCGGTGGCATGGTCGGTGCTGCGCTGGCCTGTGGACTGACACAGCAACATTTTCGCGTGGCGGTGATTGAGCGTGCTGAACCCGCGCCGTTTGATGCCGACAGCGATCCCGATCTGCGAATTTCAGCGATCGGATCCTCCTCGGTGGCGTTGCTGAAGCAGCTCAACGTCTGGCCGCGGGTCGAAGCGATGCGCAGCGCGCCTTATCGCAGACTGGAAACCTGGGAGTGGCAGACGGCGCAGGTGAGTTTTGATGCGGCCTCGCTGGGCCTGCCTGAACTGGGCTTTATGGTCGAGAATAGCGTGCTTCAGCGGGCGTTATGGGAGGAGATGCAGTCGCTGGGCGTGACCTGCTATTGCCCGGCCACGCTGGAAAATCTGCAGCCAGAAAATGGCGGCTGGCGCGTCGACCTTAACGATGGCGTGGCCTTGCATACCCGGCTGGTGATTGGTGCAGATGGCGCAAACTCGCAGGTGCGGCAGATGGCCGGGATCGGGATTCATGGCTGGAGCTATGCGCAGTCCTGCCTGCTGATCAGCGTGACCTGCGACCATCCGGCAGGGGACGCGACCTGGCAGCACTTTACGCCACAGGGACCACGTGCCTTCCTGCCGCTGTATGGCAACCGGGCCTCGCTGGTCTGGTATGACGCGCCCGCAAGAGTGCGACAGCTTCAGGCGATGCCAATAGCCCAGCTGGAGAAAGAGATTGCCAGCCACTTCCCGGCGCGGCTGGGACGGTTCAAAGCCCATGCGGCGGGCGGCTTTCCGCTGGTGCGACGTCACGCTTCACGCTATGTCCTGCCGGGGCTGGCGCTGGTCGGCGATGCCGCGCATACCATTAATCCGCTGGCCGGGCAGGGCGTGAATCTGGGGTATCGCGATATTGATGCGTTGATTGATGTGCTGGTTAGCGCGCGCGGTGCAGCGGAGGACTGGGCGTCAGAGCGGGTGTTACAACGCTATCACCGTCAGCGTCGCAAAGACAATATGCTGATGCAGGGCGGGATGGATCTCTTTTACTTTGCCTTCAGCAACCAGCTGGCACCGCTGAGGTTTGCGCGAAATCTCGGACTGATTGCCGCTGAACATTCTGGCGTACTGAAGCGGCAGGTATTGCGTTACGCGCTGGGGCTATAGCCGCTTACGCATTCAGGCTCGCCGCAGGGCGGGCCAGTAATCAGGATGGTGGAGAAGGGACAAAAACAACAAAGCCCGCAAAAGCGGGCCTGGTTGTGCAATTTGGCTGGGGTGCAGGGATTCGAACCCCGGAATGCTGGTATCAGAAACCAGTGCCTTACCGCTTGGCGACACCCCAATAATGGGTTTTTCAAATTGTCTTTGTATGGCTGGGGTGCAGGGATTCGAACCCCGGAATGCTGGTATCAGAAACCAGTGCCTTACCGCTTGGCGACACCCCAATTATATGGTGGCTACGACGGGAATCGAACCTGTGACCCCAGCATTATGAGTGCTG
>NZ_JACVVI010000060.1:0-370 GCF_016658625.1 Pantoea sp. S62
ATATCTGGATGGCGGACGACTTTGAGGACATTGACCCGGAACTTACGCCCGATGAAGTGACTGCAGCGATCGAACTGGCGGACAGGATGCTGGATGCTGACGTCAGCCTCAGCTGGGAATTTATGCGCGACTGTGCAGAAAGCGTGAAGGCCCGAAGGGAGGCTGAATGAACA
Organism: Pantoea sp. S62; assembly: GCF_016658625.1. Lineage (NCBI taxonomy): Bacteria > Pseudomonadati > Pseudomonadota > Gammaproteobacteria > Enterobacterales > Erwiniaceae > Pantoea > Pantoea sp. S62. Next base: position 174 of record NZ_JACVVI010000060.1, read on the forward strand.
TCTGGCTGGTCAGTTATCAGGAAGAGGCGGGCAGCGGCTCACATGAATACCACATGCTGCTGAGCGGGCAGGACTTTACGCTGGCCGAAGCCGCATGCGAACGGATGGGGGAAACCTGGTGGCCGCCGGAGCGTCCCGTCTGCGCTCAGGGCTGCTACTGGCAGTTTGATCGGGGCAGCGTCTGGCTGAAGAGCATC
>NZ_JACVVI010000061.1:0-368 GCF_016658625.1 Pantoea sp. S62
ATGGTGCATCCAGGAGGATTCGAACCTCCGACCGCTCGGTTCGTAGCCGAGTACTCTATCCAGCTGAGCTATGGATGCATAAATCTGATTCTTGTACAACGCAGGGTGCTAACTACTCACCATGAAAGGAATTGCTAATTCACTTTGTTTTTCGATGGTGCATCCAGGAGGATTACTCAGCTTACGCTTCGCCCTGCGGGCCGTTGCTGATGCAACGTTATCCTCCTTAGTGCGGCCTGAACGCTAATGCGTCATGTCACACCGAGGCACTTCTCCATATTCGAAAATATGGTGCATCCAGGAGGATTCGAACCTCCGACCGCTCGGTTCGTAGCCGAGTACTCTATCCAGCTGAGCTATGGATGCAT
>NZ_JACVVI010000062.1:0-356 GCF_016658625.1 Pantoea sp. S62
AAGAAGGATTTGAGCCCTTTTTTGCCAGCCAGTCGCGCGTGCGCGATCCGGAGCGCCGTGAATTTACCAAACACATGATCCGCCTGCGCCGTGGAAATAACAACGGCGGCGAAGAGGTGCCGGAAATTGTATTGCTGAACAGCCATGACGGCTCCAGCAGTTATAAGATGATCCCCGGTATTTTCCGGCAGGTCTGCACGAATGGCCTGGTGTGCTGGAAATCATTTGGTGAAATCAGCGTGCCGCACAAAGGTGATATTGTGTCGCAGGTTATTGAAGGCGCTTATGAGGTGCTGGGCGTGTTCGATAAGGTGGAAAATAATATCGGCATGATGAAAGGTATTCAGGTTAACAGC
>NZ_JACVVI010000063.1:0-331 GCF_016658625.1 Pantoea sp. S62
AAAAGAGGAATTAACGATGCAGGAAGAAAGACAGCCGCCTCAGCAGGTGGCTACAAAAGCCGCGGATAGCATAAGTGACGGCGCTCGCGTGACAGCGGCTGCGCGAATGATGCGCAGCCGCGGCGTCCGGCTGGCGGCGTTTACCGTGCTGGTCATCGCGCTCAGCGCCGGCGTCAGTGCGCTGGTTGCCAGAGCCGTACAGCCCGATTACGTGGTGTTTGACATGAAAGGCACCATCGACACGTTCCGGCAGCAGACGGCGCAGCAGCCGGTGGAAAAAGGGGCGCTGGAAACGCTGACGAAGCGCTTTGGCGCCGCGCTGGACGCCAGC
>NZ_JACVVI010000064.1:0-300 GCF_016658625.1 Pantoea sp. S62
GATAAGGTGGAAAATAATATCGGCATGATGAAAGGTATTCAGGTTAACAGCGAAGAACGCCGCCTGCTGGGGCAGCTGGCGCTGGAATATAAATATGACGGGAAAGAGCCGCCGGTATCCGCTGAGCGTATTATTCAGCCGCGCGCCTGGTATGACAAAGGCACCGACCTGTGGACCGCCTTTAATATCGTGCAGGAGAATCTGATTAAGGGGGGCGTGCCCGGCAGAACCGCGAAGGGAAAAAGAACCACCACCCGTCCGGTAACCGGCATTGACGGCGATATAAAGCTGAATCAGGCG
>NZ_JACVVI010000065.1:0-288 GCF_016658625.1 Pantoea sp. S62
TCCTTACCTGAAGATACCTTCCGGCGCAGTGTCCACACAGATTGTCTGATAGAAAATAACGAGCAAAGTGTCTTTCGAAGACAGACTTAATTGTCCCCTTCGTCTAGAGGCCCAGGACACCGCCCTTTCACGGCGGTAACAGGGGTTCGAATCCCCTAGGGGACGCCAAAGCTTGGTGACAGGTGAAAGATGTTACCCACATATCTTAAAGATGACTTACGAGTCATGTTTAAGATATTGCTCTTTAACAATCCGGAACAAGCTGAAAATTGAAACGACGTGTCGTTT
>NZ_JACVVI010000066.1:0-281 GCF_016658625.1 Pantoea sp. S62
ATTCTGTCTGTGCGGCACGGGCAGAAATGGCCGTTACGATCACGTATTACGCCAGGAAATAAGCCTGAAAAGGTGGTTGTTGGCACCGTTCTGATAGTTACTGTTATCAGGAGCGATGCGGCCGCCGCGCCGTCAGGCGCGCGCCCTGCCGCCTGCGCGCCGCAGGCGTAGGGGGTTTTGCGCACCAGGAGGGTGGCGGCGGGCCTCCCTGCCCGGCCCCCTTTGTTACTGGTTAATGGCAAGGTATGCGCGCCTGAGTGCCGCCTGAATCGCGTCCGTTT
>NZ_JACVVI010000067.1:0-273 GCF_016658625.1 Pantoea sp. S62
AAAGCGGGGCGCGCAGGCTGCCGGACGCCGGGATTGTTAAGGGGCGGGCGTACGCCCCTTAACGCGTCCGCCTGCACCGGCACCCTGAAACTCCCGACCGCCTGGCGGGCGTAACCTTCTCAGAGCCCGCCCGCTGAAAAGCATGCCCATCTCGCCAGACGAACGAAACCCCTCTCATAGCCCGTTCGCGCAGCGAACAAAAAGGCCTGGCGGGCTGCTACCCGCCGGGATTGTTAAGGGGCGGGCGTCCGCCCCTTGACGCGTCCGCCTGCA
>NZ_JACVVI010000068.1:0-268 GCF_016658625.1 Pantoea sp. S62
GGATAAGGTCAGCGAAACCATCCTGCTCAAAGGCGTGGTGGCGGCATACGAATCGAAGCAGAACACCGCGCGTATCGATGACGTGGTGCTTTACATGAAGTCGGCGGCGGTGAAAGAGGAATATGGCCAGCAGCCGACCATCATGAACCGCATTAACGAGCTGGTGCTGCTGCTGGACCGCTGGTGTACGTGGGGAGCCAACGGCGACTACTTCAACTCGGACAAGCCGACGCTCGACGGCGACACGCGCTTTGCCGTACTGGAGCTG
>NZ_JACVVI010000069.1:0-265 GCF_016658625.1 Pantoea sp. S62
ACCGATACCCACCAGTTCATTCACCACAGAGGAGAAGTTAACCTCACCGTGGGTTGCCCCGTTCTGCAGCTCTATCTGAACCAGCTCCTGAACTTCTCTTTCGGTTTTTTCTTTGAAGTAAATGTTTCTGCGCGCCATTCCCGTATTCCCTGTAAGACAGGGTATATTTTACCCTGTCTTTTTGATTTATTTAAAAATATTGCCTGTGCGGCAACAGCGTGACTGCCGCATTCGGATAAGATTGCCCTTCCTGTATTATTTACCC